>DAOWJR010000058.1 GCA_030640275.1 Actinomycetes bacterium
AAAAAATTTAATATTTTTAAAATAGAATTTAAGTGATAAAACTGTGGCATTACCAAAACTAGTAAAATATAAAACAATTGGTGAATACCATAAACATTTTAGAAGAGAATATTGTAATCCTTCTAAAACCATAACTACCTTTGATGGAATTACTGTAGATTTTTTTCCTAATCAATTTAAGCATGCATTTTATGAAAGTAGTGGAAAAGGAAAGAGAGATAAAGGAAAATTTTCACTGGTAAGGGCTAGAAGAATTGATTGGATAAAATATGCTTTAAAAAATCCAAATGCTTCTCTATATGTCGGATATGATAAAAAAAAGAAAATTTATGATAGAAGGAGAAGGGTTTGTTTAAAAAATGGAAATTATATAGTTATTATTCAAATTAGGGATCATAAAAGAGCTATTTTTATTACACATTTTCCAGCGGATACACAGTATGCTCTTGCAAGTATAAAAAAGAGCCCATCTTGGAAATAAAAATGATCGCTGATATGGTTCAGCGACCCAAACCTTTGTAGATTCCTTACTCTAAGTAAGGACCAATATAATTATACTAAAAACTTAAAAAAAGTCAAATTTTTTAATAAATTTTTTAAAAATTTATTAAAATGCGACAAAGTTATTTATCAAATTTTATCTATATATTTTTTCTGATAAAATTATTTTTAAATTATTATTTTTCATAATTAAGGATCTTGATTAGAAAGGCAAAAATAATGGATATATCTACACTTGAAAATTGGTTATGGAAGGCAGCTTGTGGCATTAGGGGAGAAATTGATGCTCCAAAATATAAGGATTATATTCTACCTCTTTTATTCTACAAAAGACTTTGTGACGTGTATGAAGATGAAATAACAAAACTCTCAAAAGAATTTGGAGATGGGGAAACTGCTAGAGAGTTAGTAAAGATTGATCATAATCTTATTAGATTTTATATTCCTAACGAATGTACATGGCAAGATATAAGAAAAATAACAAAAAATTTAGGTGAGAAATTAACCTTAGCTTTAAGGGAAATTGCAAAGGAAAATCCGAAACTTCAAGGTATTATAAATATTGTAGATTTTAATGCTACAACTGCAGGACAAAGGATAATCGATGATGGGACTCTTGCTAATCTTATACAAATTTTAAATAAACATAGATTAGGACTTAATGATGTTGAGCCTGATATCTTAGGAAGAGCTTATGAATATCTATTAAGAAAGTTTGCGGAAGGTTCAGGACAGGCAGCTGGTGAGTTTTATACACCAAGAGAAGTTGGTATTTTAATGGCTCACATAATTGATGCTAAAAAGGGTGAGGAGGTATACGATCCTGCTTGTGGTTCTGGTGGACTTCTTATTAAGTCACAAATTTATCTTAAAGAAAAAATAGCTAAAGATATAGGGTGTATTCCAGAGGAATTAAAACCCAAAGATATTAAAAGACCACTTAAGATTTATGGGCAAGAGATTAATCCTATGACTTATGCAATGGCAAATATGAATGCATTTATTCATGACATGAGTGCTGATATAAAAATTGGTGACACAATGAAAAATCCACGTTTTGCAGAAGAAGGTAAACTAAGAGATTTTGACAAGGTTACAGCCAATCCTATGTGGAATCAAAAATTTGATATAGATGTTTATGAAAATGATTCTTATAATAGATTTCTCTTTGGTATTCCTCCTAGAAGCTCAGCAGATTGGGGATGGATTCAGCATATGTTTTCATCATTAAAAGAAAATGGGAAAATGGTAGTTGTAATAGATACAGGAGCAGTCTCGAGAGGAAGTGGGAATGTTGGGAGCAATAAAGAAAACGAGATTAGGAAGAAATTTATAGATAATGACTTCATAGAGGCAGTTATTCTTCTAACAGAGAATTTATTTTACAATACCACAGCACCTAGCAATATTATAGTGATAAATAAAGATAAAAAACACAAAGATGAAATTTTATTAATAAATGCTTCAAAGGAATTTGCAAAAGGAAGACCAAAGAACTACCTAACAGATGAAAGTATAAAAAGAATTGAGGAAATATATAAAAACTGGCAAGAAGTTGAAAATTTAAGCAAGATAGTTACTCTTGAGGAAGCAGTAAAAAATGACTATAATTTAAGCCCCTCAAGGTATGTAAGTGTTGGTGAGAAGGAGAAGTATCTTCCTATAGATGAAGTTTTAGTTGAACTTGAACAAGTTGAAGAAGACAGAAATGAGATAAATAAAGAACTTAATGAAATTATGAAAAAAATAGGATTTAAAGGATTTGAATAAAGTAGAGTAAAATGTGCGATAAAATTATTGATTATATAGAAAATCAAGAAGGAAACAATTTCAAACAAACAGAAATTGGGTTAATTCCCAAGGATTTGGAAGTGGTGAATATAAATGGGCGTACCGTTTGAAAAACTTAATGAAGCACAGAAAATAGCTGTTAAGGCTTGTGGATTGAGATTTTTAATACTGGCTGGTCCGGGAACAGGCAAAACAGAAGTACTAGGGCATAGAATTAAATACTTAATTGAAGAGAGAAATTCTAATCCTTCTAAAATTTTAGCAATAACATTTACAGTAAAAGCTGCTCAGGAGATGTTAAATCGATTAAAAGAATTCCCTAATTTTAATATTAACGGTCTCAGAATTTTTACTATTCATGGAGAAGCTTGGAGAATTTTATGCCAAAATCTATCTAAAAAAGTATCAATTATAGATAATGATGAAAAGAAAATGCTGTTACAAGATGCTATTGAAGATTTAAAGCTGGAAGGCTCAAAAAAAGAATTAAATAATTTAAAGAAAAATGTCAAAAAATATATTGAGTTGAATAAAGCAAATAATAAACTTCCTGAAGATTTAAAAAAACAACAAGAATATTTTTTATTCATCTACCAAAAATATGAAGAGTTAATGCACTTTAATAATGTAATAGATTTTGGTGGAATTTTAATCTCTACACTCTGTTTATTTAATGATTTAGAAACCTTAAAGGAATATCAAAGAAACACAAAATATATTTTAGTTGATGAATATCAAGATATTAACCGAGCACAATTTGAGTTCATTAAATCATTTTGTACTGAAGATGTAGAACTTTTTTGTGTAGGAGATGATGATCAGAGTATTTATACTTGGCGAGGTGCACAGCCTGATTTCATTTTAAATTTTAAGAAAGATTATGCGAATTCCATCGAATTACCTCTCAATGAAAGTAGAAGATGTTCTGAGAACATTTTAAGAGCTGCAATAAATCTAATTTCCAAAATTCTAAAAAATAAAAGAAGACCTAAAAATATTTATTCACATTTTAAAGGTAGAGACCCAATTTATATTCTGAAATCTTCAAGTGAAATTAAAGAAGCACTATGGATTACAGAATGGGTTGAAAGAGAAATTATTAATGGCCAATTAAATCCTCAAGAGATAGCAATAATATGTAGAGATATTGAATTGGCAAAAGATGTAGTAATTAAATTAAAAGACAGAAATATTCCGGTAGAGTATTGGCGAGAAGGAGCTATGTTTAAAGACCCAGATGTAAAAGATATATTTGCACATTTAAGAGTAATTTCTAATTCTTTTGATAATTTAGCATTAAGGCGTTCTCTATTAAGTAAAAGTGTAAGGAATGTTAGCCATAAAAGGGTATCATGCTCTCGAAAAGAAGCACAAAAATTAAATATACCTATTTGGGAAATTTTGTTATCTAATTATAGTTGTTCTAGTCCAAGAAAGTGGGAGAGAAATGTTTTTGAATTTGTAGAATGGATTAAAGAAATGATGGAGATAGCAAGAGATAATTCAATTGGAATTTTGATAGATAAAATTATTGAAAGATTAAATCTCTCTCAAGATAATAAATATATAGGAAAACTAAAAAAATTAACTAAAGAATTATCAGATATATCTTTGAGAAAATTTTTAGATGAAATAGTAACAAGAAGAAGACTTGATATAGTGGAAAGTGATCCTGAAATAGAAGAAGAAACTAAGGCTATTGCAGTTATGAGTATGCATAGATCAAAAGGTTTGACCTATAAGGTAGTATTCTTATTAGGAATGGAGGAAGGAATTTTTCCAAGAGATAACACAGATATAGATGAAGAAAGAAGATTATGCTATGTGGGCATGACAAGAGCTAAGGAAAAATTATTTTTATGTACATCAAAGAGGAGAAAGGGACGCCCTGCTCAAGGTATTGATTTTTATGACCGCCCTTCTAGATTTCTTGATGATATAAAACCATGTAAATTAAAATTAATTAATAATACCCCAAATTAGGAGGAAAGCATAAAAGTAAAATGAATTTAAAACAAACAGAAATTGTATTAATCCCTGAGGATTGGGAAGTTGTGACGTTAGGAGAAGTTGCAGAAGTGAAAAGTGGAGGAAATGCTCCCCAGGGTGAAAAATATTTTTTAAAAGGTAAATATCCTTTCATAAGAGTTCAACACTTTGATGGAACTTCTGACTATGTTAAAAAATGGGATTTAATAAATGATCTCGCTGTAAGTAATTATAATTTAAAATTATTTCCTAAAGACTCCATAGTTTTTCCTAAAAGTGGGGCATCTATAAGATTAGAAAAAAGAGCTATTTTACCTTTTGACTGCTATGTCGTTAGTCATCTCTGTGTCTTGATTCCTAAGAAGGACTTAGTAGAGAATAAATTTCTTTTTTATCTTTTGAAAATATTGAAATTTTCTCAGGATTCATCTGGCACTACTCTTCCATATCTTAATTTATCCTATATTTCAAATCATAGCATTCCTCTTCCATCACTTCCAGAACAGAAAAAAATTTCTGGGGTTTTAAGTAAAATACAACAAGCAATAGAACAACAGGATAGAATTGTAGAAGCAACGAAAAACCTTAAAAAATCACTAATACAGAAACTCTTTACCGAAGGTGTTATAAATGGATTCATGTTCGACACAAACATTTTTAATCATATTCTTGATAATAAAATTTTAATTGAGAATTTTCCAGAAAATTTGAATCTTTTTATTACCCACATTCAATTAGATGAATTAGAAAAAACTAGAGATCAGAATCGAAGAAAAATGCTACTTACAATATTCAAGAAAATTGACCAGGAGAATATACCTACTGAATCACTTGTTTTGAGCGTATCAAAATTGGGTAAGGCAAAACTTGGGGATGAAAATGGTCTCTATAAAAAAATTAAATTAGATTTAGATGAGAAAGAAATAAAGCAAAATAATAAACAAGATGCTTTAATTGCAAAAACGACAATTAAAAATGGATTGATACTAGTAACCGATGATAGCGATTTATTAGAAGTTACTCAAAAATATAATGGTGAGGTTATTAATTTAGAAGATTTCTTATCTGGGAATTATAGAAAATTAGAGGAAACAGAAATAGGAGTAATTCCAAAGAGTTGGGAAGTTGTGAGATTGGGTGATATAGCCAAAACTACTAGTGGTGGAACACCATATAGAAAAAATAGACGATTCTATGAAGGTAATATTCCATGGGTAAAGTCAGGAGAATTGAGTGATAACAAAATTTACAATAGTAAAGAAAAAATAACGGAAGAAGGACTTTCAAATTCAAATGCAAAGATATTACCTAAAGGAACCTTATTAGTTGCAATGTATGGTGCAACAGTAGGTAAAACAGCAATACTTGACATAGAAGCTTCTACTAATCAGGCAATTTGTGCTATTTTTCCTAAAAACAATATGTTTTTAAATGATTATCTGAGATATTATATAATTTTTACACGAGATAAATTACTGAGTGCAAGATATGGTGGAGCACAGCCTAATATAAGTCAAACTATAATAAGAAATATAAGTTTTCCTCTCCCACTGCTCAAGGAACAACGACAAATCACCTATATCTTAGAGACAGTTGATAAAAAAATAGAGGTGGAGGAAAGGAGAAAAATTATTCTTAAGGAATTGTTTAAAACTATGCTTCATAAATTAATGACTGGTGAAATAAGATTAAAAGATCTTAATATTTAAAAAATGAGACTTATAACTGAAAAAATAGATGTTCAAAATAGAATAATAAATTATCTTCGTTCTATTGATTGGAATTATATACCACCTCAAGAAATTATTGAACTCAGAGGTGGTATAAAAGAACCCTTTTTAATTCCAATAGTAATAGAAAAAATGAAGAAATTGAACAAAGAGGTTATAACAGATGAAAATGTTTTTGATGTTATAAAAAAAATGAAATTAGTTTTTGCAAATCTTAATGGAAATGAAGAATTTTTAAATTATCTTAGAGGTAAAAAAACTTTTTATTCTGAGAAAGAAAAACGAGAGCGAAATATAAAGCTCATAGACTATGAAAATCTTGGAAATAATAACTTTTTATTTACACAAGAGTTTGAATTTGAGGATAAAGATTTAAGAAGAATTGACATAATCCTTTTTATAAATGGCTTTCCAATTGGAATTATAGAAAATAAAGCTCCAACAGTTAAAGAGGCAGAAGAAGAGGCTATGAATCAAATAAATCTCTATACTGATAGGATTCCAGAGCTTATCAAATTCTCACAATTTTATGCAACTTGTAATGGAATAAATCTACATTATGGTCCCACATGGAAATATGAATCTAAAACATTTTATAGATGGAAAACACATAATGGATACAATTTTGAAAAATTAACAAAGACATTTTTCAATAGAGAAGAAATTTTAAAAACTTTAGAAAAGTACATTGTATTTTTAAGAATTGATGAAGAGATTCAGAAATATATTCTAAAACAACATCAAAGAAGAGCATTAAGAAAAATTCTTAAAAGAATTTTATATGATGATAAAAGTAAAGGTTTAGTTTGGCATACTCAGGGTGCTTATAAAACAGTTACTATGATTGTTTCAGCTGATGAGCTAAGAAAGTTTCCAGAACTAGAGAACCCCACAATAATGGTTGTAGTTGATAGATTAGAACTAGAGAGTCAGATTTTACAAAATTTTGAAGCATTCGGTTTTCCTAATATTAAGAAAGCAAGAAGCAAGAGACATTTACAAGAGCTTATTAGCTCTGATTATAGAGGACTTATTATTACGACTATACATAAATTTGAGGGAATATCAAAACATATAAATACAAGAAGTAATATAGTGATTCTTATAGATGAAGCACATCGTAGTCAAGAAGGTGACTTAGGTAACTACATGAGAGGAGCTCTTCCTAATGCGTATTATATTGGTTTTACTGGTACACCTATAGATAAAGGTAAAATTGGAAGGGGTACTTTTGTTACATTTGGTTATTCAGATGAACCTTATCTTGATAAATATGCTATAGATGAATCTATAGAGGATAAAACTACAGTGCCACTTTATTATTCACTTACGCCAATAGACTTACATGTTGATAAAGAGACACTTGAGGAAGAATTCTTTAAAGTTATGGAGGAAGAAGGAATCGCCAGCATAGAGGGATTGAATAAGATTATAGAGAAAGCTGAAAAGTTAAAGGCTGTTTTGAAATCTTCTGAGAGAGTAGATAAAATAGCGGAACATATAGCAAAACATTATAAGAAATTTATTGAACCTCTAGGTTTTAAAGCATTTATTGTAGCTGTAGATAGAGAAGGTTGTGCTTTATATAAAGAGGCAATAGATAAATATCTTCCGCACGAATATACACAAGTTGTTTATACAAGGAATCATAGAGACGGTGACCTTTTAAGGAAGTATCATATTAGTAAGGACGAAGAAAAGAATATAAGAAAAGCATTTAAGTCTCCTAATGAGATGCCAAAGATTTTAATTGTAACACAGAAACTGTTAACTGGATTTGATGCTCCAATACTTTATGTGATGTATTTAGATAAGCCTTTTAAAGACCACACATTGCTTCAAGCTATTGCAAGAGTAAATAGACCTTATAAAGGAAAAACTTCAGGAATGATAGTTGATTATATTGGTATTTTTGACAATTTACAAAGAGCACTTTCTTTTGATTCAAAGGATATTAGTAAAGCATTACTTGATATTAAAGTACTAAAAGAAAGATTTAAAGATTTAATGAGTGAAGCTGAAAAGATTTTTAATATTGTTGATTTTAAAGATGAAGATAAAAGATTGACAAATATTATAAATTACTTCTTTGATGAAGATAATAGAAACAATTTTATAAAGATGTTTAAGAATATTCAGGAAATATATGAAATTCTTTCACCTGATGAATTCTTAAGAGATTATATAAGAGATTATCAAAGTCTTGTACAAATATATGAAATTATTTATAACGAATTTGACCCAGAAGCAGCAAGTAAAAAAATACACCGTAATATACTCAAAAAGACAGAAAAATTAATAGAAGAAAATGTGGAGCTAAGGGATATTGTTGATACTCTACCTATATATGAAATTAATAAAGACATAGCCAATTTAATTAGAACAGATAACTTATCAGACAGAGTAAAAATTTCAAATTTACGTAGAAGTTTAGTTATTTATATTGAAAGAAATAAAAGAAATCAACCCTACTTAATTTCAATTTCGGAAAAAATTGAAGAAATAATCAAACAATTGGAAGAAAAACAAACAAGTGTTCAATTAGCACTTGATGATTTAATAAATTTATCTGAGGAGATTTGTAAAACAGAAGATAAGCAGCAGAAATCAGGATTAGGAAAAGAAGAGTATAGCATCTACTGGATTCTTAAAAAGCATAAAGTAGATAAACCAGAGGAAATGGCAATACAAATTAATAAAGAGTTAGAGGAAAACAGAGAATGGTTCTATAACAGAAAGATCGAACAAACACTAAGAAAAGAACTTTATAAATTATTATTTAAATTTTCAATTTTTAAAGTAAGTTCTGAAGATACAATTTATAAACCTTCTAATTTAAAAGCTATTGTAGATAATGTTCTAAATATGCACATGCATTTACTAAGAGGAGAAGAGTGAGGATAAAAGTTAAAAAACAAAAAAGAAAAAATCTTGTAGTGGAATTTGATAGAAATTGTATAGAGATTCTAATACCAGAATATCTTAATGAAGATGATAACAAAGTAAGGGATTTTATTAGAAATGAATTAAGAAGAATTGATAATTTTAAAAATTATAAACCTTCAAAACCCTTGAATAGGGAAAATTTAATAGAAATTATTAATATATGGCAGAAAAGGACAAGAATAAAAGCTAATAGAATACAAATAAGAAAAATGAAGAATAAGTGGAGTTCATGTTCATCAAAAGGAAATATAAATCTTAATAGTGAAATTAAATTTTTATCAAAAGAGCTTATTGAATATATTATAGTTCATGAGTTATTACATATTATAGTACCTAATCATAATAAAACATTTAGAGTCTTATTATCTACCTATTTACCAGACTGGGAAGAACTCCATCTTAAATTAGTTTTATATTCAAGGGTATCGCTTAAAGATAACTATGAAATAATTTAATTTTATATATTACCATCATTATATAGAAACTTACTAATTTGATTAGATATTAAATTTACTACTTTTTAAAAAGAATTCTAGAATTAGTAAGAAAAAGAATGGATACTATATAAGGTAAAAATAATTTGAAATAGAGAGGATAAATATGGATTATGAGATTTACTGTGATGAAAGATGTCCTGATTTATTATCATCAAAGAAAATTAGTAAAAATAAACACATAGTTATAGGTGGAATATGGATAGAAAAAAATAAACGGAATGAATATAAAGGTTTTTTTGAAACAATTAAAGAAGATAGCAATTTTTATTCTGAAGCAAAATGGAATAATGTATCACCTTCAGGTTTAGATTTTTATTTGGAACTACTAAATCTATTTTTTAAAACAGGAATGAGATTTAGATGTATTGTAATTAAAAAAGAAGATATTGATTTAGAAACTTATCATAAATCTGATCCAGAGCTTGGTTTTTATAAATTCTATTACCAATTATTATATCCTTGGATTAAAAAATCTAATAGTTACAGTATTTTTATGGATTTTAAACAAAATAGATTAAAAAATAGATTAAAAGAATTGGAAAATGTTCTTATAAATGCTTGTCCTTTTTCAAAAATTGTGTTTGTACAAGCTATTAGGTCAAAAGAATCATTTTTTATACAATTGGCCGATGTACTCATCGGAGCTGTTGGTTATTCGATTGATAAATATTCAACTAGTGCTAGTAAAATCAAAATAATTAAAAAAATTGAGAAATATTTAGAACATTCTATTAAACCGACGCCAATATTTGAAAAAAAATTCAATGTTTTTAAAATAAAACTTAAGTAAGAAAAGCTATGACTTTACCAAAATTAAAAAAATGTAAAACAATAGATGAATATCGTAAATATTTTAAAGATAGATATTGCAATACTTCTCGAAGTGTGACTACTTTTGATGGAATTACCGTAGTTTTTAAACCTAATCAATTTAAACACTCATTTTATGAAAGTAGTGAAAAGTGGAAAAGAGATAAGAAAAAGTTCTCATTAAAAAGAGCTGAAAGAATTGATTGGATTGATTATGCATTAAAAAATGCAGATGCCTCTCTGTATATTGGATATAACAAAAAAAGTAAGATTTATAATAAAAAAAGAAGAGTTTGTTTAAAAAATAAGGATTATGTAGTAGTTATTGAATTTAAAGACAACAGAAGAGCTACTTTTATAACAGCGTTTACAGCTGATAAGAAGCAAACTCTCAATAGTATTAAAAAGAGTCCTACTTGGAATAATAAAAATGGTCGCTGATATGGTTCAGCGACCCAAACCTCTGTATATTCCTTACTTTAAGTAAGGACCATTATTATTATACTAAAAACCTAAAAAAAGTCAAATTTTTTAATAGAATTTTTTAAAAATTGTTTCTTTTTAAATTGTAACATTTTTCTATTCATACTAATTAGTAATTTTTTTACTATATTAATAAATTAACCCTTTGACAAATTTCTTTAGGAAGCTAAATATAATAATAGCTTAAAAGTATAAATTTTATAATTTAAATTTTAGGTAAAATAATTAGGATTAAATAAAATATGTCGATTAATATAGATTTTGAGAGGGGAAAGCAGGTTGCAGAACTTCTATATAATTCATTTACATCACAAGGTATTTTTGAAATGATAGATATGCCAGAAGATATTATTCCAACTGGTATGATAAAAGGTTCTCTCGAGCATATACTATTTATAACTCTCACTGTTTCAATTGATTATCAAAGGGATGCTTCAGCATTATGGTATAGCTCAAGAAAAACATTTGAAGATCCAGAAACAAGATATTTATTCAACCCAAAATCTTTGCACAAAACTTCACCCAGAATAATTGTCAAGGATATGCAAAAGTATAAATTATCTAAAAAACCTAAACAGGATGCTAATATATGGCGAACAGTAGGTGCCACTTTTTATAAAAAGTGGGAAGAAAATCCTTATAATTTTCTTAAATATTAAGATTGGGATTCAGTAACTGTCTTAAAACACCTAATAAATGATACACATTTTTATAATAAAAGACTAGTATCAGATTATCCATTCCTTAGAGGTCCAAAAATAAGGTCATTATGGTTAAGGATGCTTAAAGATAATGTAGGTATAACACAATTAAAAAATTTAGAGAAGGTTCCTATCCCTGTTGATATACATGTAGCAAGAGCAACTCTAATGACAGGTGTAATAAGAGGAACAGCAAAGATCAGATTGGACAAATTTTTTGAAAATGTTAGGAAAGCATGGTTTGAAAGTGTAAAAGATTTAAAGACAAAAGATAGACCAATGATTGCTTTAGATGTTGATAAACCACTGTGGATTTTATCAAAGTATGGATGTACGAATAGAGATAAGATAATAAGTTATTGTCCTGTATATAGTGAATGTGTAGTAAAAGACTTTTGCATTAAAGGAAAAGTTAAAATAGAAAATAATCTTGTAGAGTTAGAAACATGAAGACTTTATGTATTGTAGCTTGTGGAAAACGAAAAATATTCCTATTAAAAAAAGCCATTGTTGGTCTTTACCCAGATGAAATATTTGGTAAAGTTCTATGGATAGGGGAGATTTAGAATATGTTCAACTTATATTGGATTTTATTTAATACTATTATTTTAATAACCTAAATAAAGATATGACTTTATATTTAATTATATTTTAAATAAGAGAGGTAAATTATGCCAAAATTTATTACAATTTCACCAACACATGTCTCCGGAAAAAAGAAATATGCATGGAGTAATTTTTTAAAAGATGGCTATATTTCAATAGGGTGGTTGAAAGAAGAGAGCATAGATTTAACACAAAAAACTATGGAAGAAAGAATCTCAATTATAAAATCACAGGGATATCCTTCACGGGACGAACATAGAGCAATTGATTAGTTAAAAAAATTTTTCGCTCTAGAAATTGGTGATTATGTAGCTGTAAATAATACAAATGATGGTCTTTTTGGAATTGGTATAGTTTCTTCAGGTGTAAAATTTCAAAAATACAAACATGATACTGGACATGATAACCCAAAAGAATTTTATTCTCATTATAGAGAGGTTGAATGGATATATACTGAATATGTAAAGAGAAAGGACATTATAAAATCTGGAGAAAAAAGTTGGCGCCCACGTGACACAATGGGTAAACTTCAGAATGAAGTTCCAACTTATATACTGCGTATAATCGGAGAAGTACCATTGAAACAACCTTCAGAAATTATGTATATTGAGCCAGAGTATCTTAAAAAAATAATCAAAGAGATTAAACTTCTGAGAGATGACCCAAATCATAAGGAAAGAGCTCATGAGTCTCTTGTTGAAGATTTCTTTTGTAAACTTGATTATGAAAAACATAGAGAAATAAAATATCGCCAAGGTAGGATTGATATTTCTATTTGGCATAAAGACAAACCTATTCTAGTTACTGAAGTGAAAAAGGATTGGAATCTAACTTTTCTAAACAGTCCTGAAGTAGTCAGACAAGCATACTATTATGCATTAGAACAGGGAGCAAGATATGTAGTTATTACAAATGGTAACTACTATGCTGTATTTGACCGTCTTAAGGGTTTATCATTTAAATCTAATATTATTGGAGAATTTAAACTTACAAAACTAAAGGAAAAACATTTATCAATAATTGAAAAACTAAAACGCAATAATCTAGTAAATCTTAAATAAAAAATTTTTTATGCATAAGATTGAGTGCTTTAAATAGTAAAATTTAGTAATTTGTTTAAATCCTAAAAAATGAATAAAACTAAAAGTTTGGATATAAGAATTAAAAAAAGATTGATAGGGAGCAATTAGATAGGTTAGATACCTCAAAACAATTTGTTGACTTCAACAATTATATTAGGAAGAAGGTGAAAAAATGACTCGTCTAGTTAAGGACATAGAAAATTGGGAAAGAATAGGTTTAGGTAAAATATCATCAGACAGTATTAACGATAATCCTACACGCTTTAAGCTAGTGGTCGATAAGATTGCGGAAAGAAATCCAAAATTCCGTTGTGAAATATATACTCATAAAGATAAGTTTGGTGAAAATTATATAATAAATGAATATACATCTCCTGAACAGGTGCTTGAGATAGTCTCTAATTTGATTGTCTTAGCAAGGAAAGAATAATATTAGGTCTATTCTCAAAAAGATATCTATAATTCTTTAAAATGGTATGAGTTAATATACAAGTAATAATCTTTAACATTTTGTTATTGTAACAACAGAAACTAATAATTTAGTATACAATTATTTTTAATTAAATATAATAAAATACTATATGTAAAAAGTACTTCACAAAATATTCCAAAATGGAAGCATAAACGAAATAGTTCAGTTATCTTAAGTTATCGGAAATGGTGTCATAGGAGGTGTACAAATGCCAATAAATAACTATAATGGAGATACCTTTGTTGCATTCCTAGATATTTCTGGATTTAAAGAATTAATGCGAAATGAAAAGAAGGCTTGGAAAGCTCTGGATAGATTATATCAATATGGATATGAAATTCTAAGAAACCAGAATAATGAATGTAGAGTTGAGGGTATGTTTATCTCTGATAACGGCGTGTTGTTCGTTAGGAGAAATAATCGAATTATGCAAAGTATTTCAGAAACCTTAAAATCGCTATTGGTGATAATAAAAAGAATTAACGAAAGAATGAGAGAAAACGATTTTATGCTAACTACATCAATTGCCTATGGAAAATTCAGGTATCAGGAAAGAATAGAATTCGAGGGGATTGGGAAAAATCCAATCTACGGTAACGCATACGTCTCTGCTTTTTTAGATAATGAAAATGGAAAACCAAAAATCCAGCCTGGACAATGTCGCATAGTAAGAGAAAATCTACCAAGTAATATAACCCAAACCATTAAACAGAATCAAGATAATGAGATTTTCAGGATGATAAGGAAGAGAGGTCGCGATAACAAACATTTCTATTATTACTGGATGGTTAACGATCCTGTCGAAATCGAAAGATTCGAACAAGATTATAAAGATGCTTACAACTTGAAATACGCA
>DAOWJR010000015.1 GCA_030640275.1 Actinomycetes bacterium
TACTGGTTGTCCATAAGGACTATATTTTTCTGGAAGATCAGGATGTCCTGGTCCAAATGCCCTAGTAGCTCCTTTCCTGTGTACACATAACATTTTTTCCTTACCATCAACTTTGTGTTTCTCAAATTTTGCTATGTTGTGAGAGACATCATATATTAGATTCATACCTAATTTTTCAGCACTTTTTTTAAAAACACGTTCAAAGCACTCTCTCATCCAATGACCTAATACATGTCTATTAGTTAAAGCATAATTAACTGCACATGACATTGCCTGGTAATAATCTTTTCCTTCTTTACTATTTATTGGAGCACAACCTAACTGTCTATCTGGTAATTTATACCCCTCTCTTGCAACCACTCTTCTCATAACTTCAATATAGTCAGAGCATACCTGATGGCCAAATCCTCTTGAACCACAATGTATCATAACTGCTATCTGACCTCTTTCTAAACCAAATACATCTGCTATTTTTTTATCGTAGATTTGATCTACAACCTGAATCTCTAAATAATGATTTCCAGCACCTAATGTTCCTACCTGACCTTGTCCTCTTTTTAAAGCTTTGAAGCTAACTTTATTGACATTTGCATCTGGCATCCTTCCCCTATTTTCTACATAAAGTTTGTCCTCACTCCAACCATAACCTTTTTTAATAGCCCAATCTACACCCTGGGTTACTAATCTTGAAAGTTCATCTTTGTTCAATCTTAATTTCCCTCCAACTCCTACTCCTTTAGGTATATTTCTGTTTAATTCATATACAAGTTGTTCCATTTTAGGTTTTATATCACTTTTTGTTAAATTAGTTTTAATTAATCTAACTCCACATGAGATATCAAAACCTACACCACCAGGTGAAATAACTCCGGTTTCCATGTCCATAGCAGCAACCCCACCAATTGGAAAACCGTAACCCCAATGAAGATCTGGCATGGCAAATGATGCTTTCACAACTCCAGGAAGTGTGGCAACATTTACAACCTGTTCCAAAGCATTATCCTGATCAGCCTTTATAAGAAGGTCTTCATTAGCAAAGATTATGCAGGGAACATTCATTCCCTCTATCTGTCCCTTGGGAATTTCCCATTTGTAATCGGAAATTTTATTTACTTTATATCTAAGTTTTCTCATTCTTATCACCTTTTGTTTAATAGAATTCTAAAAATCTATTCACTATAATTTTGTTTGAAGTTATAAATTATTAGAAAATTAAAATTTTTATTTTATGTACTTAGCAATTAAAATTAATGTATTAATTTAAGGTGTGAACTATTAAAAAATATATTTACAATTTAAATATACCACTAAAATATATTGAGAAAAAAATATAATAATTCTATTTTATTAAAATATTCTCTTAACTTCCCTTGGGGCTAGGGTTCAGGGGTTCTTACCAGTATCCCTGCCTTTCTGAAGCTTTGTAAATTTAAGTTTTTAAAATATTTTTAAACCTTCTATTTCCAGTAATCTTCTTTTTATATCTACTCTATTTGCTTTTCCTCCAAATCCTCCAATTGAACCGTCACTTTTAATAACTCTATGACATGGAATGATTATTGGAATTGGGTTTTTACTAATTGCATTTCCAACAGCTCGACTTGCTCCTGGTTTTCCTATCTCTTTTGCTATCTGACCATAAGATTTAACTTTACCATACTTGATTTTCTTAACTAAGTTTAGAACTTCTTTTTGAAAATCAGTTAGTTTTGTATCAATAGTTATTCTATCAATATCAATATTAAATTTTTTTAAATCTCCTATTAAATAACTCTTCATTTGATCTAATATTTTTTTGTTTTTATCATCACTAAAGTAAATCTTTGAGTTATTCCTATTATAATTAAATACAATTTTCGATTTATATGAATTTGATCTGTATTGATTTTCCAAAGATTTTATAAAATCTTCTTTACTACAATCCAACGCAACTTTTATAAGTCCTTTATCTGATGACGCTATAAATATCTCACCAATATCAGATGTTGTATTTGAAATATATATATTTTCCATTTAATACCCTTTCTATTAATTTTAACATTTTTTTAATCTATGAGATTGCTTCGTCGCTAATGCTCCTCGCAATGACAACTAGAATACAGTTTCTCGCAAGGGCAACCAGAATCTACCTCCTTGCGAAGATAATAGAGTTAAAATTAATCTATTGTTATTTCTTATAGCCTATTGGAATTACAAAAAATGGGATATTATCTTCTTCTAAGTTTAATATTTCTTGAACTTCCCTATCATGAAAAGCACCAACGGGTACAGCTCCTAATCCTAAGGATATCGATTGGAGCAAAATATTTTGGCATGCATGTCCTGCTTCTAAATGAACATATCTAATTCCTCTTTCCCCATACTTTACTGTGGTTCTTTCATATATTCCTGTAATCACTATATTAATTGGTGCTTCCTCAATCCATTGTTGCCCCAAACAAGCATCTTTTAACTTTTTCCTTAAGTCTCCTTTTAATATCATCTTCAACTTGTGTCCCTCTGGTATGTAATGATATGCACCATCTTTCTTAACAATATAGAGCTCAAGAGGATAAAGGGCGCCCGCAGAAGGAGAAGCTCTATGACCTCTTTCATCAGTTATTCCCTGTGCTGCCCAGAGAATTTGAGATATCTGTTCTAAATTAAGCTCTTTTTCATCAAAACTTCTAATAGACCTTCTTGTTATAATTGCTTCCTCTAAACTCATTTCACCCTTTATTTTTGGTTCAGGAAGACTAATTATCTCTTGAAAATTAACGTCTTCTGATTCCTCATTTTCTTTATGTTCCTCTTTATATCTGGTAACTAAAATATTGCACCCAATATTTGTAAAAACAACAGTTAATACAACTATAGTAATTAATAGTAAATTCAGAATAACTTTTAATGAAATTTGTCTTTTTATATAAGTTTCCATCTCTATAGGTTTTTTTATTTGGGAATTTAAAATTAAAAGTTGTTAGACATCAAAGAAAATTGAGGCTGAATATATTTTATTTTTTCTAATTTCTAATTTGTGATATGTAGCACCTTTTATATGCGTTTTTATGTGGTGTTTTTCCAGATCTATGTCTTCACCCCAGATGGAAGCTTTTAATAATAATTTATTATTTTCTGTTGAGTTATTTATTTCATCACAATATATGTTTTCTATCTTGAGGTCAAATTTATTAAATAAACATAATTCAGTTTCATAAAGGTATAGCAGTTCATTTAGCCATTTAATTATGAGGTTTTCTTCATCCTCCCCTTTGATTTGGACATAAAAACTTTTGGATGGTTTTACCTTATCTATATCTGCCATAAGGGAAAACATCGCTATAGCAGTATTACAAAATAAATTCTCTATTGTGTTTCCGTAAGCTTTTATTCCTATATCAGCGGTATGATCTAATGTATGAAACTCAATCAAATTAATCTAACTCCAAAAAATCATTTAAAAAGATAAAGAGAATATTTAATTTAACCACCCACTACTTTTGCTAAAGAACTTACTTTATCACCTTCTCTTAATTTCATTACTTTGACTCCCCTTGCTTGCCTACCAACTTTTCTTATACTATCCACAGACACTCTTATAAGAGTCCCTTCATTTGATATTAAGACCAGTTCATTATTTTTTCTAACTACTTTGCACCCAATAAGTTTCCCGGTTTTTGAATCAGTTTTAATTGCAATAACTCCCTTTCCACCTCTTTTCTGTACTTTATATTCAGAGATGGCTGTTCTCTTTCCATAGCCATTTTTGGTAATCAATAATAGGTCTGTATCATCAATAGCAATTCCCATACTAAGTATTCTGTCGCCCTTATTAAATCTCATTGCTCTTACACCCATAGTGTTTCTTGATGTTGCACGTATCTGATTTTCTCCAAATCTAATTCCTTTTCCGTTTGCTGATATTAAAATTACTTCTTCCATTGGCTTTATTCTTGAAACACCAACTATTTCGTCTTTCTTTTTCAGATTTATTGCAATTAGACCACCTCTACTTGCATTTTTGTATTGAGAAAGTTCCGTCTTCTTTATTAAACCATTTTTAGTGACCATCATAATGAATTCTTTGAATTTAAAATTATCAGTGGTGATAACCATCTCAATTCTCTCATTATAACTAAAGTTAAAAAAATTCCTGATAGACTTTCCTTTTGAAGTTCTACCTCCAGTTGGAAGTCCATAAGTCTTAATCTTATAAACCTTGCCCCTATTTGTAAAAAACAGCATAAATTGGTGAGTAGAGCTTATAAAGAGGTGTTCAACAAAGTCATCCTCTTTTAGATTCATTCCCATAACTCCTATTCCACCTCTCCTCTGCTTTCTATAAGTAGTAACTGGTATTCTCTTTATATACCCAGAATGAGTTATTGTTACTATCATGTCTTCCTCTGCAATTAAGTCTTCAATATCTATTTCTTCTTCTGTTGGAGTTATGATGGTTCTTCTCTCATCACCGAATCTTTTAACAATATCTCTCAGGTCTTTTTTAATGATTTGATATACCAGTTTCTTATCACTAAGAACCTTTTCACAGTATCTAATCTTTTCTAACAACTGTTTGTGCTCCTTTTGAACTTTATCTCTCTCAAGTCCTGTTAATCTCTGAAGTTTCATATCCAAAATTGCTTGTGCCTGGATTGTTGTTAGCTTGAAGTTTTTTATTAACCTCTGTCTTGCTTGAGTAACTGTCTTACTCGTCTTTATAAGCTTAATCACTTTATCCAGATTAGCTAAAGCTATGAGTATTCCATCTAATATGTGAGCTCTATTTTTAGCTTTTCTTAGTTCATATTTTGTTAATCTTGTTACAACATTGAACTGATGTTTTATATAGTTATCGATTATTTCATGTATTGTCATAAGTTTGGGAACACCATCTACCAATGCAATATTTATTATTCCGAAAGTATCCTGAAGTTGAGTATGTTTATATAGATTATTTAGAATTACATAAGGTTGAGATTCCTTTTTTAGCTCAATAACTACCCTCATCCCGCTTCTATCAGATTCATCTCTTAAATCGTATATTCCTTCAATTTTTTTCCCTCTCACTAATTCTGCTATTTTTCTAATTAGATTCGCTTTGTTGACTTGATATGGAAGCTCAGTTATAACAATCCTTTTTTTCTTACTCTTCATGGTTTCAAGGTGAGTCTTTGCCCTCACAGTTATTTTACCTTTTCCCGTTTCATATGCTTCCTTTATACCCCCCGTTCCTAAAATCAACCCAGCTGTTGGAAAATCGGGGCCCTTTATTTTCTTCATTAGCTTCTTTAAGGATATCTTTGGATCATCTATATATGCGATAATTCCGTCTACAACCTCATTTAAATTATGTGGTGGCATATTTGTAGCCATACCTACAGCAATACCTGATGAGCCATTTATGAGAAGGTTTGGAAATTTGCAGGGTAGTACCCCCGGTTCCTTTAAGCTACCATCAAAATTATCAACAAATTCAACAGTATCTTTGTTAATATCTCTTAACATCTCCATACTAAGAGATGATAATCTTGCCTCAGTATATCTCATGGCAGCTGGACTATCACCATCAACTGAACCGAAATTACCATGCCCGTCAATTAGTAAATATCTTAGGGAAAAATCTTGAGCCATCCTGACCAAAGCATCATAGACCGCGGTATCACCATGTGGATGATATTTCCCCAAAGTTTCACCCGTGATTCTTGCGCTTTTTTTATGAGGTTTATCATTTGTTATACCCATATCATACATCGCATAAAGAATTCTTCGATGAACAGGCTTTAATCCATCTCTAACATCGGGAAGGGCTCTACCTACAATCACACTCATTGAATAATCAAGATATGATTTCTTCATTTCTTCTTCTATATCAACAGGCTTTACTTTACCAACTATTTGCTGTACCAATAATATCTCTCCTTTTTTAATATCATTTTTAAATGTCTAAGAATCTTACATCTTTTGCTCTTTTTTGTATAAACTCTTTACGAGGTTCCACCTGACTTCCCATTAAGGTTGAGAATGTTTCATCAGCTGAAATTGCGTCTTCTATCCCAACTCTTAGAATAACTCTCCTTCCTGGATCCATTGTGGTTTCCCAGAGTTGCTCGGGATTCATCTCCCCTAAACCTTTGTACCTTTGTATATTAATTCCTTTCTTTTCTATCCTGCTCAATAATTGCTGTAGTTCCTCATCAGAATATACATAATGATTCTTCTTCCTCTTTTTTACCAGATATAATGGGGGTTGAGCTATATAAACATATCCTGCCTCAATTAATTCCCTCATATATCTATAAAAGAATGTGAGTAATAAAGTTCTTATATGTGAACCATCCACGTCACCATCACACAGGATAATTGCCTTGTGATACCTGGCATTTTTGATGTTGAGCTCATCTTTAATTCCAGTTCCTAATGCAGTAATTATTGCCTGAATTTCATTACTACTTAATACCTTTAATTCTCTTGATTTCTCAACATTTAATATCTTACCTCTTAGTGGTAGTATTGCTTGAAACTGCCTATCTCGGGCTTGTTTACAGCTTCCTCCAGCTGAATCACCCTCTACCAAAAATATCTCACTTATTGATGGATCATTTATAGTGCAATCTGCCAATTTTCCAGGAAGTGTACTACTTTGCAATAATCCTCTTTTTCGAGTGAGTTCACGAGCTTTTTTCGCAGCATCTCTTGCCCTTGCTGCATTGATTGCTTTGTTTAAAATGGCTTTCGTATGAGCGGGGTGTTCCTCTAAATATTCACTTAATTTTGTATTAACTATCGATTCAACTATACCCATCATTTCACTATTTCCCAGTTTCGTTTTTGTTTGACCTTCAAATTGAGGTTCTCTTAACTTCACACTTAAAATTGCTACAAGACCCTCTCTTATATCCTCCCCTGTTAAATTTTCATCTTTATCCTTCAGGATTCCTTTATTTCGTGCATAATCATTTATCACCCTTGTTAGGGCTTTCTTAAATCCACTTTCATGGGTTCCACCTTCATGAGTATGAATATTGTTAGCAAAAGAGTATAGATTCTCACTATAACCAGTTGTATATTTCATGGCTACTTCCACCTGATTTGTATCTACACTACTTTTGAAATACACTACTCCTTTATGCAGTGAATCTTTCTTTGAAACCAGATCTTTTACAAAATCAATAATTCCACCCTTATATTTATACTCCTCGGCTATTGGTGGCTCATTTCTCTCATCCTGACAGATAATTCTTAATCCCCTATTCAGATAAGCCATTTCTTTTAGGTATTTTAGTATCGTTTCAGATCTGTAATCTAAATTGTCAAAAATTTCTGAGTCAGGCCAAAATCTAATCATTGTTCCATGTTTTTTGGAACGACTACCTTTATTTAACCTTGTCACTGGTTTTCCTTTTTTGTATTCTTGTTTGAATACATATCCGTCTCTTCTGATCTCTATTAATAGTTTAGAAGATAATGCATTTACTACTGAAAGTCCAACTCCATGTAGTCCTCCTGAAACCTTATATACATCTTCACTGAATTTACCCCCAGAATGTAGTGTGGTTAAAATAATCTCTACTGCTGGCTTTTTAAATTTTTTCATTTTCTTTACAGGTATTCCTCTTCCATCATCTATCACTGTTACTGAATTATCCTTGTGTACTGCCACCATTATTCTTGAACATGCTCCCGCCATTGCTTCATCAATACTGTTATCCACAACCTCATAAATTAAGTGATGAAGTCCTCTGTGACCTGTTGAACCTATATACATACTGGGTCTTTTTCTTATAGCTTCAAGGTCTTTTAGAACCTTTATATCTTCAACATCATAAGTTTTTTTAACCAATTTGATTATCTCCCTTTACAAATATATTTAGTCTAACTATGTTTACATTTTACACATTGAAACTTTATTAGTGGTTTTCGAAAGGAAATGCCAACTGTTTATATTCTTCATTTGATTTTACATTTAAAATTCCTGTATATTTTGCTGCATTAATTAATATTTGTTATATGACTTCAAAAATAGATCCTTAAAAATGTGAATTTAAAAATAAATAAGAGGGTAAATTTCCCTCTCTTTATTTATTTCTTTTAAAAATAATGTGAAAATCATTAAATAAATTATATCATAAAATCATATATTTAGCCTTATAAATATTTAATAATAGAGTTTGTGAACTACCCCTACCTAAAGGAAGGAGTTTTGGGCGATCAATTCTTTATTTGTCGGTATTTTCTCTTTTTGCTTGACTCTCCATCGCTTTTTCAAAGTGCTCCTTCAAATCTTCGTCCGGTATCTGCGAACTAATTTTATCAATCTCTTTCTTTTGATTTTCCGATAATTTATTTACTTTTGGGGCTATCTTTATCTCTTTAGTATCAATCTTTTTAAATAATCTACTGGATCTTGCGGGATAAAATCTTATTTTATTAATAATATTCTTTTCTAAATATTTATTTATCCTATTTCTTATCTCTGGCTCCATCATCTGAAGTTCGTGTACCCATACTGAACTTGTTACTTCAACATATAAAATTCCTTTTTTTACTTTGAATGGCTTTGCATGCCGAGCAATATCATTCCCAACAATATTTTCCCAGAAAACAACTGCTTTCCCCTGTTCAATACCTTTAATAACTCCCATCCTGCTGAGAATCGAAGGTAAAATTTCTCCTATTTTTTTCATGTTATTGCCAAACCTTGATTTTCCCATTCTCTACTAAATAAGTTGATATTTTAGACTTTTTGGTTTTTTACCCAATTTTTCATTATAGAAATTTAGTTCTGCGAATTTAAGAGAAAGTGCTATCATCCTTTGCTGCCCGCCTGATCCGTAATGCCTAACATCTTTTCCTCCAATAGTAATTTTAATATTCTTACAGAAGAATTAATAGACAAATTTACACTATCTAATTTACAAATTTTTAATTAATATTGAAATTAAAAAATGTTTTTTAAATTTTTATTAATAATAGTATAATAGATTATAAAGAATATCATTATGTTGAATACGATTATAATAAATATAATTTGACTTTATAAAAAATATTCTATTATAATAAGTGGTTAATATTAAAAATCTTTATAAAAGGGGGTGCTATTAGAAAAATATATAATATAACAGAAGTGGTAATAGTGGCGATTTTTTCTTTTGTAAAAACCACTGAAAAGGAGGAAAAATGAATTTTAAAAAAATTTTTTTCGTAAATATAATAATAACCACTCTAATTGTAACTACCATTGTATTTACTGGCTGTCCCCCAGCAGAAGTAGCTGAAGAAACTACTCCAGAGGAAACTACTGAGGAAGTTGCTCCTGCAGAACCTCTTATTATTGGTACTACTGATTCAGTAACACAATTAGATCCAGCACAGACATACGATTTTCATACATGGGAGATATTTCACAACACAGCTGATACTCTACTGACCTATATTGCTGGAACAACTGATCTTCAGCCAGGATTAGCAGAGGACATGCCTGAAGTTAGTGATGATGGACTTGGGTACACATTTAAGTTAAGAGAGGGACTGAAATTTACCGATGGAACCCCGTGTAATGCTGAAGCTGTTAAATGGTCAATTGATAGGGTTGTTGCATTAGAAGGAGATCCTAACTGGTTAGTAACTTCTTTTGTGGAAAGTGTTGAAGTTATAGATGAGCTAACTGTTAAATTTAAATTACTAGACCCTATTCCCTATTTCCCGCTCCTTGTAGCAACTACACCTTATACTCCAATAAGTCCAAAGGCTTATCCAGAAAGTGAAATTGACTCAGATAACACATCTGCTGGTATTGGTTCTTACAAAATTACTAAGTGGGAAAGAGATGTGGAGATGGCATTAGAGGCAAATCCAGATTATTATGGAACACCTCCTGCATACAAGAATGTGATTGTTAAATATTTTGCAGATTCAACTACAATGAGATTAGCCCTGGAAAATAAGGAGATAGATATAGCATGGAAAACCTTAGAACCTGTTGATTATGAAGATTTAGAGAAGAATCCAGATCTAACAATTATTGAAGGACCTGGTGCCTATATCCGTTACATCTGCTTTAATACAACTACTGACCCGTACACTGATGTAAAAGTTAGAGAAGCAGTAGCTGCTGCAATTGATAGAAATAAGATATCTGATGTTGTATTTATGGGTACACATGCTCCTCTGTATAGTATGGTTCCTATGGGAATGTGGAGCCACATTGATGCTTTTAAAGATGAATATGGGGAAAGAGGTTTAGAAAAGGCAATAAGTTTGTTAGAAGATGCTGGGTATAGTGAAGATAATCCACTTGAAACTGATCTCTGGTTTACAACTGACCATTATGGTCCAACTGAAGATGATATAGCTTCTATTTTGAAAGATTCCTTAGAGGAGACAGGGATTTTTAAAGTCACTCTACAAAGTGCTGAGTGGGCAACCTATACTGAATATTTAGGTGGGGGTACAATGCCTTTGTTTCTACTCGGTTGGTATCCTGACTATCTTGATCCAGATAATTACACCTGGTCTTGGGGTCACTCAGAAGCCTCTGATGATATAGGAGTTTTTTATAGTAACCCAGAAATGGATGAACTTCTGGAGAAAGGACAGGTAACTACACCGCTAACGGGGGATGAGAGAAAGGCTATTTATGAAGATGCTCAGAAACTATGGGCTAAGGAATGCCCGACAATACCGTTCACTCAGGGACAGCTTCTTGTTGTAGCACAAAAGAATGTATCTGGTATAAAACTTGATCCTACTATGTTCCTTCACTATTTCTTGCTTACCAAATAAAAGAATTTAAAGAAGGTATATAGTAAGGATTTAAAAGGAAGGATTTTGACGGTTTTTTAGCTGTCAAAATCCTTCTAATTTGAACTTCTTTTCATAATTTGATATATCTCTCGATATCCCTTAAAATATTTCAAATTTAGTAATAAAGCCTTATTAAAAATTAACCTTAATTTTCATAATTAACCTATACATTCTATATAATTACAATAAGAATATTTAAATTTAATTAAAAGTATTTATATTTGAAATTTTTAGTGACGTCTTTAAAATATTTTTAACTATTAAAAAGTAATATGAAATCCCTAAGAGCCTATATTATTACCAGAATATTTCTTACAATACCTATGATTTTCATTTTAGTAACCTTGGTATTTTTAATAGTAAGAATTATGCCTGGTGATCCTGTGCGTGCTATGTTAAGACCAGGTGCACCCCAGGAATATGTTGACGATATAAAACATAGCCTGGGACTTGATAAACCTCTTTATATACAATACTTTGAATATCTATATAATCTTCTAAGAGGTGATTTAGGTGAATCTTTGGCTCCTGTTCGTGGAAGACCTATAGCAAAGGATTTAAGAGAAAAATTTCCAGCAACACTTGAGCTTAGTATTTTATCAATGACAATGAGTATTCTTATCGGTATATTTACTGGAGCTTATTCAGCTCATAAAAGAAGAAGTTTTGCTGACTATGGATTTAGACTCTACGGAATAATAATTTACACCATCCCGGTTTTTTGGCTTGGCTTGATGTTGCAGTTATTTTTTGGAGTATATTTAAGATGGCTCCCCGTTTATGGAAGAATTGGAACAGGTTTAACTCCTGAAAAAATAACGGGACTTTTTATATTAGATAGTATATTAACTGGCAATATGGTAAGTTTAGTAAGTGCAGTAAAGCATCTCATACTACCTTCTTTAACATTGGGGTTATATATTTCCGGAGTCTTTACCAGGTTAACAAGAACAAATATGTTGGATGTTTTAAGTCAAGATTTTATAACAGCAGCAAGAGCAAGGGGTCTCTCCGAAAGAGTTGTTGTTTATAAACATGCTTTAAAAAATGCACTTATTCCCATTATAACAATGCTGGGTTTACAATTCGCTCTCTTATTGGCTGGAGCAGTTTTAACAGAGACTACCTTTTCATGGCCCGGCTTGGGAAGATTCCTGGTTGATAGGATTTTATACCGGGATTTTCCATCAATCCAGGGTAGTGTAGTTTTTATCGCAATTTTAGTAGCGGGTGTTAGCTTACTTGTTGATATTGTTTATTCTTATTTAGACCCAAGAATCAGATATTAACGAAATTTAAATGAAAAATAAAATATTTCTTCTTAGTTAAGTATGTTGAGACAAGAATATAATTTATTGCAAGGAAATTAAATGGAAAAAGAAGATAAATTTTTTTCGCACAGATTATTCGGTTGGTTTATAAAAAGCGCAAAATGGTATGGTTCAGAATTCTATATAACTGTTATTGGTTGCATTATTATATTGGTTATAATAATTATTACAATATTTGCTCCCTTAATCTCACCTAATGATCCAATTAAATTTGTAGATAAGCCCTTTTTACCACCTAATTCTAATTTTTTTATGGGAACCGATAATTTGGGTAGAGATGTCTTTAGTAGGGTAATATATGGAGCGAGGATAGTTCTCTCAATAGCATTTTTATCCTCAATCTTTTCGGCACTGATAGGAGTACCACTTGGACTTCTCTCTGGTTTTATTGGTGGAAAAATTGATAGGATAATTTCTCTTATTATGGATAGCTTATATTCATTTCCGGGACTTATATTAGCAATTGCTATGGCGGCACTATTGGGTCCTGGAGTTATTAATATTTCTACTGCTATAGCATTTGTTTATATACCTACCTATTTCAGGATGTCTAGGGGGCATACTCTTTCAATTAAAGAAGAGTTGTATGTAGAAGCTGCTAAAAGTTTAGGCGCAAAACCATCAACAATTTTAATAAATTATATTTTCCCAAATGTAATACAATCTATAGTTGTTGTTTTTTCACTTAATATAGCAGATGCAATTTTAACCGCGGCTGGTCTTAGCTTCTTAGGTCTTGGAATTCCACCTCCAACTCCTGATTGGGGCATGGATTTAAGTCAAGGAAAAGCATTTTTACCAAGTGGTAGTTGGTGGATAATAACATTTCCAGGAATAATGATATCTCTTACCACTTTAGGTTTTAGTATGATAGGTGAAGGATTAAATGAAATATTAAATCCAAGAATTACTGAACGTTAATAGATA
>DAOWJR010000047.1 GCA_030640275.1 Actinomycetes bacterium
ATTAATTATGCTATGGGAAGGGATAAAATTTTACCTAATTGGTTCAATTACATTCATCCAAAACATATTACTCTCTCACACTCAATTGTAATAACAGGATCTTTAGCAGTTTTATTGTCGCTTACAGGTAAGATAGAAATATTAGCTGAGGTTTCAAGCACTTTACTTTTAGTCTCATTTGTAATGTTAAATCTAAGTCTTATTATTTTTAGACGTGCTAATTTGAACTGGTATAAACCAATATTCTATGCTCCATTTTATCCCTGGCTTTCCTTAATAGGAACAGCATTAAGTCTATTTGTTCTTACAATGATGAATAACTCATCTAAGATTATAGGTTTCAGTATAATCTTAGGAGGCATAATTTTATATTATGCTTATGGAAGAGAAAGAACAACTGTAAAAGGATTAATAGGAAAATTATTTAAAGAAGATAAAGAGTTTAAAAGAATAAAGGAAGTTTTTACAGAAAGAATGGGTATAAGTGAAAGAAATAAAATATTAGTACCAGTCAAAAACCCCAAAACTGCTAAGAGTCTGATAAGTTTAGCAGGTTTTATCGCAAGAGGTAATGAAAAGTTAACTGTTACTGCTCTTAAGATTGTTAAAGTGTCTCAAAATATTTCAATATCCGCAGCTCAAAAATATATATTAAAAAAGCCACATTATAGAAAAATATTACATATGGTAGAAAATTTTGCTAAAAAGAAAGATATTTCTATAAATTCAATTCTACAAGCCGCATATGGTATAACATCAGGGATTCTTTCTATATCTAGAGAGATTAATCCCAGTATAATTATTTTGGGATGGGGAGGTCCAATTACTTTTCATAGAATATATGAGAATCCAGCCAAAGACGTTATTGAAAAAAGTAATTGTGATGTAGCTGTTCTAATGGATAAAGGATTGAATAAAATAAAAAAAATCCTAGTCCCAATTTCTAAAGGTCCACATTGTAAATTAAGCTTAAGGTTAGCTGAAGATATTTCAAAAGCCTGTGATTGTAAAATTGCAGCAATTCATATAAAAACACCAGGAGATGAAGAGAAAAAAGAGGAAAAACTTGAAAAATTAAATAATTGGATTAGTCAAATATTTGCAGAGGAAGTTCTTAGAAATATATCCCTCTCGATTTGTAATTACAATTCTGTTGTTAAAGGAATTTTAGGTGAAGCTAAGAAAGGAAAATATGACTTAATAATTATAGGGGCTAGTGAAGAGTGGAGGCTAAAGAAATTCCTTTTTGGGTCGATACCAGATTATGTTGCTAATAAAGCTCTATGTTCAGTTCTAATGGTTAAAAAACATGAAGTACAACATATCTCTTGGATAAGAAAAATAATCAAATTTCTATAAGAACTTCAATTGCCATTATTATTTTATTATTTCTTATACATTATTAACTTCATATCTTTACAAATTTTTAAAAAGATAATATAATAACACTAAAGATGGGCTCATATCTCAGTAGGTTAGAGCGCATTCCTGATAAGGATGAGGTCCCTGGTTCAACTTCAGATAAGTCCGCCATCGTAGAAACAGAAGCAGAATTGGGTGTGGTGCTCGCCGCCCGCTGCGAGTGCTGTACAAAGAAAAGAAAAACACAAAAATTTTAAAAGAACAAAACTAAAAAGGGACAATCCGGTGTGCATAACGCAACCCTGAATTTAGAAGATTTCAGGCGCGAGTTATGCCAATAATTTTAATCAAACTTTGATTTGATATAATAGTTTAGTTTCCTGCCCCCGGAAAATTTCCCCATAAAAAAAATAACCATCATCATGAACAAAAAAAACTTAATCGGAATTGGAATATGTATCTTAATAATCACCATCGCTCTCCTTGGAATGGATAGTATCATTGAATTTTCTGATGAGCGTCTCCTAAAAATATTTAAGTCACCAGTAACAGGAATATTAGTCCTCATTACCGGTATCTTGCTGATGATACTTTCCAGCAGTAAAGCTGTCGAGCATTCGGTTATCCTTGCTTCCACCCTAGGCATATCTCCACTTATGATTGGCCTCGTGTTAGTTTCCTTAGGCACTGATTTACCCGAGATCGTTAACTCAATTGTCTCCTCATGGTTAGGTCACGCAGATATCGATATTGGGGACTCCATGGGTTCAGTCTTAACTCAACTGACTTTGGTTTTTGGACTACTTCCCTTTTTGGGTCGTTCATTTAGGGTTAAAAGAAAGGAAATTATTGTCATGGGTGGCTGTCTAATTTTGTCGATTATGCTTGTTATCTCTATTGTAGAAAAGGGATATGTTTCTCGTACCAACGCATTGTTTCTCGTTGGAAGCTGGTCAATTTATATGTTGATAACTAAGACTATAGTTGGGAGGGATGGTTTAAATCATGTAGGTTCGATAAAAGCTTTTAAAAGAAATATATATCATTTTTCGATAGCTGGCTTAGGTTTTGTTGGCGTCGCTGTTGGCTCCTATGCTGTTGTCCGTTCGGTAATTATGCTTTCAGAGGCAATTAAGGTCCCCGAGTATTTCATCAGTTTCTCTTTAGTGAGTATTGGTACATCTCTCCCGGAACTAGTAGTTGACTTGACTGCACTTCGTAAAAAACAATACGAGATTGTGATCGGAGACATAATCGGCAGTTGCATTGTTGATGCGAGCTTCTCCATCGGAATCGGTCTATCTTTATTTCCCCAAGCAGTTTCTGGTGAGCTCGCCAGACCGACCATCCTCTACATATTATTTGCCTCTTTGGCAGTCATTTCTATTTTGGTAGCCAGAGAAAGAGTAGATAAAAAGGCAGGAATCATTTTCATTGCGCTTTACTTATTTTCTTACGTATTTTTGATTAATAAGCTTATACCTTAAAGGATTTGAAATTTAATTATTATAGGGGCTAGTGAAGAGTGGAGATTAAAAAATTTCCTTTTTGGGTCGATACCAGATTATGTTGCTAATAAAGCTCTGTGTTCAGTTCTAATGGTTAAAAAACATGAAGCACGACATATCTCGTAGATTAAAAAAATGAGAGAGTTAGTATTTAAAAAATGAAAAATTTATATAAGATGAAATATTTTTTTTCAGATTATTTATTTATGTAATAAGCCAAATAATAAAATTTTTTTAAAATTGTTTAAGAGATTCTAAAGGGTTTAAAAAGTAAAAAAATTCTGATTAATTTCGTATTATAATGAAATTTCACAATATTTTCAGAAGGGTATTTAAGTGAGTAAAATAATTTTAGTAAATGGAAAAGTAATCACTTTTAATGATAAAAATCAGATAATTGAAGATGGAGCAGTATTAATTGAAGAAGAGAAAATAGCAGAAATTGGTACATCATCTGAACTTTTAAATAAATATAGGAAAGATGTTACGGAGATCGTTGATGCTCATGGTGGAATAATTTTACCAGGCTTTATCAACGCTCATTCCCACACTTATAGTGCATTTGCTAGAGGGATGACCCTTGAAAAAGAACTTCCAACCAATTTCTTGGAGATACTACAGAAAATTTGGTGGAAACTGGATTTAACATTAAATAAGGATGACATATATTATAGTGCTTTAATTGCAGCAATAGATGCAATAAAATCTGGGACAACGACAATAATTGATCATCATGCAAGTCCAAATTTCTGCACAAATAGTTTAAAAACAATCTCCAAATCTCTTATTAAAATTGGTCTTAGAGGTTGTCTTTCCTACGAAGTCTCTGATCGAAATGGAGAAGACTCAGCCTTAGAAGGAATTGAGGAAAATATACGCCACATAAAATGGTGTGATGAGAAAAAGAATTCATTAATCTCAGCATCTTTTGGACTGCATGCACCCTTTACATTATCAAATGATACTTTAAAAATTTGTACTGATAGAGAAAAAGAATTTAAAACTGGTTTTCACATTCATTTAGCTGAAGGACAAAGTGATGTTAAAGATAGCAAAAGAAAATATAAAAAATCAGTTGTTAGCAGGTTAAAAGAAAAAGGAATTTTAGGTGAAAAAACCATAGCTGCTCATTGTATCCATCTAACCGATGATGATTTAAATATTTTATATAAAACTAAAACTAATGTTGTTCATAACCCCAGATCAAATATGAATAATGCAGTAGGAGTTGCTCCGATTATTGAAATGTTTAATATTGGAATAAGACCGGGACTTGGTACTGATGGTATGGGTATGGATATGACAAGAGAGGTATATACCTCCTGGCTTCTTCAGAACCATAATAAAGCCACTCCATTTAGCTTTTCACCTGATGAAGCTTATCAGATGCTAACATATAATAATGCTAAAATTGCTTCAAAATTCTTTCCTTTAAAATTAGGTAGTCTGGAAATTGGGAATGCAGCAGACATTATTGTTGTTGATTACAAAGTATCCACACCTCTAAACCCAGGTAATCTTTTTTCTCATCTACTTTTTGGTTCTGAAAACTGGACTGTAAAAGACACAATAATAAATGGGAAAATTGTAATGAGAGATAGGAAAATTTCTACTATTAATGAACTTGAAGTGATAAAAAAAACAAGGAAGTTAGCTTCTAAACTATGGGAAAGACTAAAAAACATGTAGGGCAAGGCTAAAGCCTTGCCCTACATTATTCATATAAAATGAAGATAAATTTAATTTTTAATATTATTTAAAAAGGAGAGAAATTGGGAAATTTAGAAATTAATATCTGTGGTATAAAGATGAAAAATCCTATAATGCCTGCTGCTGGACCACTGGTGAGAGATGTGGAGTCAGTAAGAAAGGTTGTTGATACTGGTGTTGGAGCAGTTGTTACTAAAACCATTTCAGTCAAACCAGCAAAAGTTCCTAATCCAAATATGGCAGTTGATGGAAATCTCTTTTTAAACTCAGAACTCTGGTCAGAGATTCCATGGCAGAGATGGATAAATAATATTTTTCCTTCAATAAAAGAGATGGGAGTTCCACTTATAATTAGTATGGGATATACAAGTGATGATATATCCTTTTTAGCACCAAAAATAGCAAATTTAGCAGATGCTGTTGAGCTTTCAACTCACTATTTAGGGGATGACCCAAAACCTATGTTAGATGCGATAAAAGCAGCTAAGAGATATCTTGACATTCCTGTTTGGGTTAAAGTAAGCCCAAATGTAAGAGATGTTGGACTTATGGCTCGCCAGGCAATGAAAGCAGGAGCTGATGCCATCGTCGCTATAAATTCATTAGGTCCTGGTCTTTCTATAAATATAGATAAAAAATTATCAAGACTTGGTGGAAAATCTGGATACGGATGGATTTCTGGTTATGCAATAAAACCTTTGGCAATTAGATATATATATGAAATATCAAAAAATGTGGACATCCCAGTTATTGGTGTAGGAGGAATAAGTAAAGCCGATGATGTAATTGAGATGTTTATGGCGGGGGCCTCAGCAGTTCAGATATGCACTGCAGCAATAATTAAAGGTCCTCAAATTTTTACAAAGATAATAGAAAGATTAGAAAAAATTTTAGATGAATATGAATACAAAAATATATCAGATATCACAGGCTTGTTTTCTGACAAGGAAGAAAGTGAAAAAATTCCTAATTATACATCTCCTCCCAATATAGATTTAGATATTTGTAATTTATGTGAAAGGTGCATAAAAAGCTGTGTTTATGGTGCTCTTTCAATAGTTGATGAAGAAATAAAATTAGATAGTAATACATGTGCTATGTGTGGACTTTGTGCTACTTGTTGTCCAGTTAACGCTATAAATTTTAACTAAAAATTCACACCTCTATTATTTAATATTATATTTTCATCTAAATCTAATCTTTTATAAAAAATCAAAAGAACAATTTTGAAAATTTGTATATTTAATAAATAATTGTTGTATAATATCTAAAATTTATTTGGGATTATCTCTTTCATGTTGAATTTGTATAGACTTTTAGATATTAGAAAATAATTTTGATAAATAAAAATAAATAATATATAAATTTAATAAACTTTGAATTATTAAAGAACAGTCAATCTTTGAAAATTAATTACCAAGTAAAGTTAAAATTGAATTTTATATCATAAAAATAATATTCTTGGGTTGTGAAATGGATACAATTATTAAGAATGCTAATATTGTCAATGTCTTCACTGGAAAAATTGAGAAGGGAGAAGTTGGAATTTCTAATGGAAAGATAGTCTCAATATCTAATGTGATAGACACTGAAGAGTTAATTAAAAAAAGTAATGATAATGTTATTAAAGAATCCCCTAAAATTATAGATGCTGATGGTAAATATTTAATTCCAGGCCTTATAGATTCTCATGTACATATTGAGAGTTCTTATATGATTCCCACCACATTAGCTCCTCTTCTTATTAGTTGTGGAACAACTACAATAATTGCAGATCCTCACGAAATTACTAGTGTTCTTGATATAAAGGGCATACTATACATGTTTGAAGAAGCAAAAAGAACAAAATTGAGAATTTATTTTACTATGCCTTATAGAATTTTAAAAAAGTTGATGGATGAAGGATATTACAAAAATTATTCTCGAAGTATCATAGGTCTTGGTGAAGTTTCACCATATCTATTTTCTACAGAAGAAGAATATATTGAAGCTTGTAATTTTGCTAAAGAAAATGGATTTATAATTGAAGGTCATTTAGGAGCCAATTATAGTGACAGAAGATTAGATGAGGCTGCTTGTTTAGGAGTTTCATCCTGTCATGAATCTATCAGTCAAGAAGAAGCTCTAAAAAAGTTAGAAAGAGGGATAACGCTAATTGTCAGAGAGGGATCAGCAGCGAAAAATCTTGAAGATATTTTAACCAATATAAAAAGTAAGGTTAAAGATGCCAGGAATATGCTTTTTGGAACAGATGATTTAGAAGTATTAGACATTTTTTCTAAGGGTCATATAGATAACTGTTTGAGAAAAGCTGTTAAAGTTGGATTAGATCCCGTAGAAGCAATACAGATGGCAACAATAAATGCTGCAAAACATTTTAAATTAGATAACAAAATTGGGAGCATAGCTCCTGGTAAAATTGCAGATCTTGTTTTAATGAACAATTTGAGTGATTTTAAAACTGAAATGGTAATGATAGAGGGAAATGTAATTTATGAAAGTGGAAAATTTCGTCATAGACTTCGTAAAGCTCAAATTCCATATTATCTATTGGATAGTATAAAAGTTGAAAGAGAAGTGGAGTCCAAAGACTTTGAAATTAAAACCAAAAAAGATTGCAAAAAAGCTTTAGCAAGAGTAATAGGAGCAATCGATGGTCAAATTACATCAGAGTTTATAAAGGCAGAGCTTGAGGTTGAAGATGGCAATGTTTTGAGAGATTTAAAAAATGATATATTAAAAATAGCAGTAATTGATAGATATAAACCAGAAGGTAATGTTACCACAGGATTTATAAACTCTTTTTGTATGAAAAAAGGAGCGATTGCAACTAGTATTGCTCATGATGAACATAATATTTTAGTAGTAGGAGCAACTGATGAGGATATGGCATTAGCAGCAAATGAAATAATTGAAATGCAGGGTGGTTTAGTAGTTGTAAATGATGGTAAAGTTCTTGCAAGTGTTAATCTTCCAATTGCAGGGTTAATGACAAATCAAGGTCCTGTAGAACTTCAAAAGGATGTTTTTAATCTTCACAAGGAAGCTGAGAAACTGGGGATTGGTTTACATTCTCCATTTATGACTTTATCCTTCCTGTGCCTTCCTATTCCAGAATTAAAGATAGACACAAAAGGTATTCTTGATGTCTATAAAGGCAAATATGTTAGCCCAATCGAATCCTGTAGCTAAGGTAATTATTTACAAATCTGCAAAGGTGTCAGGTCTTGACATGAGACATATCAACCATATAAATCTGTTTAGTTGTGACACTAAACATACATAAATAAAGGTAAGGTCTTTTAGTATAACATTTCTTTAATAAAAAGCTATGAATTTAGTTAATAATTCCTTAAATTAAGTTAATTCACCATTAAAAATATTTATGAATGTGGATAATTATAAAAAAAGGAGATTTGACTTATGTCATATCCAAATTTATATGAAATAATAGTAATAGCTATATTTATTCTTATACCCATTTTAATAACTACTGCAATCATTATTTCATTTAGGTCTATACTTAAAAAGAGAGATAAAAAATTAGATGAACTCTATGAAAAGATAATAGCTTTGGAAAGATTGCAAATCAAGGAGCAATTAAAAGAAGACGAAGAAGAATAAAAAAAAGCAATGAAAAAAGTAGAAACTAATACCTTTTCTAACTATTCCTTTGGACCGATGATTTCTTCATTTCTCTCAAAAATCTCTTGAATACCAATGTGTCCCCAAAAATCTTCAATTCCTAATCCTTCAATTTCTCCTTCACTTTTTCCCTCGACAAGAATCCTAACCCTTTTTACTTGAGGAAGTTCAGTTAATGTGTTAACAATAGAGAAAATTGCTAATGGTTCAGTAGTTGAACTGTGTGGTATCTGTTGATCAAGTATTATATCTTTACTAAAATCGGCAATTACTAAATCCTCCTCTATATTTATTGAATTAATTTTTGTACTATTTGGAATAGTAGGACTCAAATCTTTGCTAACAGGACCCTTAATTAACTCCTCAATTAAAATCAACTCTAACTCTTTATCTAACTCTATTTCTCTAAGTTCCTCCATTAAAAAGCACTCTTTCTCTCCACATTTTGAAAAATAAAGAATTATTTCTTGTGTAGGAATTGGGGTCATTGGTTCTTCTTTAAATATAGTGTCAATTATTCTCTGGCAACCCGTAATTGAGCCTGAGATTAAAATAGTAACAAATAATATAATCAATATCTTATTAAAATTTTTAAAATATAATTTATTAAGAATTTTCAACTTTCTCACCTTCCTTAAGATGAATTTTTCAGTAATCTTCAAACAATTTTTTCATTATTACTGATGAAGTTATATGCTTTTATCTTTAATGGTTTAATATTATTTCCTTTAGAGATTTATTACTTCTATTAAAAATTTTTATTCTTATGTTTAGTATATAATCTAATGAAAAAATATTCTAAATATTTTTACCTAGTAATTAGACTTATATTTTTGTTTTTTGGTTCAGGATTTTAGAATTAAATTTAAATATTAAATAATTAGTTGATATCTATTTTTATAATTACCATTTCTATGATTAATTTACTAACTTTTAACAAAACAATTATAATAAGATATATAGAAATATTTTTTGTTGAAAAAAATATACAAAAAACCAGGCAACATAAAATCTATATAAGGAGGCGTTTTAATGAAAAACATAAAAGCTGAGATAGGAGTTTTTGGGGGAACTGGATTTTACTCATTCTTGGAAGATGTTGAAGAAGTATCAATAAAAACTCCTTACGGTGATCCAAGTGATGTAATAACTATAGGGAATATAGCAGGTGGAAGAGTTGCTTTCTTACCAAGACATGGTAGAAATCATCAGTACCCACCTCATATTATAAATTATAGAGCAAATGTATATGCTATGAAAGAGTTAGGCATCAAAAGAATATTTGGACCAAATGCAGCTGGAAGTTTAAGTGTAAATGTTAAACCAGGTGAATTTGTAATATGTGATCAATATATAGATAGAACTTCTGGAAGAAAGACAACATTTTATGATGGACCAAAGACTACACATATAAGTGGAGCAGATCCCTACTGTCCAGAGATGAGAACAATGGTTATAGAGACTGCAAAAGAGTTAAATTTACCAGTTCATGAAAAGGGAACAGTTGTAGTGATCCAGGGTCCCAGATTTAGTACAAGAGCTGAGAGTAAGTGGTTCTCTTCATTAGGTTGGGAAGTTATTAATATGACCCAGTTTCCAGAATGTCATCTTGCGAGAGAGCTTGAAATCTGTTATGTTAACATTTCACTAATAACAGATTACGATATAGGTCTTGAGGGTCATCCTGATTTAAAACCGGTAAGTCATGAAGAGGTAATTAAAGTTTTTAAAGAAAATAACGAGAAACTAAAGGAGTTAATTTTCTCATCTATTTCAAAGATTCCTGAAAAAAGGAATTGCATTTGTTCTAAAGCATTAGAAGGAGCAAGTTTTTAATGTTAAAGCGTAATATAAAACTATTTAAAATTTTTGGAATAGAAGTAGGTTTAAATTGGAGCTGGTTTCTAATTTTCATAATGGTAATATTTTCACTTTCAACTCAAGTTTTCCCTGGCTGGTATCCACAATTCTCGCTACTAACAAATATAATCTTAGGTTTTATAACAGCAATATTTTTCTTTACTTCAGTACTTATTCATGAGCTTTCCCATTCAGTAGTTGCAAATTTAAGAGGTGTTACAATAAAAAGTATAAATTTGTTTATGTTTGGTGGTGTTGCTCAGATGAGTAAACCACCACAAACAGCAGTTCAGGAATTCTTAATGGCAATTGCTGGTCCGCTTGCAAGTTTTATTCTTTCAATTTTTTTTGGAATATTTTGGTTTGGATTACGATTAACTAATTTTAAATTTCTTCCAATAATTGCTTTCTTTGGATATCTATCTCTAATTAACCTAAGTTTAGGTATTTTCAACCTTCTTCCAGGCTTTCCTTTGGACGGGGGCAGAATACTGAGATCAATATTATGGTATCTTACAGAAGATTTTTTGTCATCCACAAGGATTGCCTCGATTTTAGGACAGATAATAGGATATGGCATGGCTGCATTTGGTTTTTTGTCAATATTTATCTATCAGCTTCAATCCTTTGGCGTTATATGGTTTATTGTCTTAGGATTGTTCCTGCAAAATTTAGCCAAAACAAGCTATAAACAAGAGATTATGAGGTCTTCTTTAGAGACAATTTTTGTGAGAGATGTTATGAGAAGAGATGTCCAAATAATAAACCCAGACATAACACTAAATGATCTGGTTAAAAACTGGTTCATGATTTATGGATATAAGATATTTCCAGTTCTCGAGAATGGAAAAATAATTGGAACTATTAGAACTGAGGATGTGAAAATAATACCTAAAGATAGATGGTTAACAACTAAAGTTAAGGAAGTATTAAGACCTGTAAAAGATACTCAGCTTATAGATTCTAATGTAAATGTGATATATGCTATAAGTAAGATGAATGATAAGCAATTAGATTACCTTTTAGTTACAGATCAAAATAAATTTTTAGGTATAATTTACCAGAAGGATATTATACGATATGTGAAGCTAAAGAAGGACTTTAAAATATGATAAAAACAAAGTTGATATTTGACCCTATATCAGGAGGTGGAGCAGGTAAGGAATATGTTGATGAGGTTGTTGAGAAATTAAGAAATAATAAAGTCGATGTGGATTTGTACACAACAAAAAGTATTGGAGATGCTAAAGAAGTTGCAAAAGAAATTAAAGAAGGTGAGTTCGATGTTATAGCAGTAATGGGTGGAGATGGAACTATAAACGAGGTTATAAATGGTCTTTTGCCCACAAATATCCCTATAAATATAATTCCATCTGGTGTTGCTAATGTTTTTGCAAATGAAGTTGGGATCTCAAGAAATCCCTTAAAAGCGTGTGAAGCCATTTATAAAGGGAATTTATATGAAGTTGACCTTGGTAAAATAAATGATAGTTATTTTCTCTCATTAGCTAGTATAGGTTTTGATTCACATGTACTTAAAGATACACCATCTTCGCTAAAAAGGAAGTATGGAAAATTAGCTTATATATATACGGGATTAAAGACAGTTTTTTCTTATGAACCCTCACCAATATATGTGACTGTTAAAGAAAATGCTAAAAAGAAAAAATGTTATTTTATGGTAGTTGGAAATGTGAGTATTTATGGTACACCTTATGTAAAGATGACACCCAAAGCTTCAGTAAATGATGGGCTTTTAGATGTTTGTCTTTTTAAAAAGGAAAATTTCATAAACTATTTCCGCTACTTTTTAGGTGCTATATTTAAGATACATACACAATTTCCGGATGTTGAATATTTTCAGACAGATAAGTTTTATGTTGAAAGTGAAAAACCACTTTTGGTAGAAGTAGATGGGGATGTGTGGGGAGAACTTCCCACTACATTTTCAATCTTAAAACAAGGTTTAAGAGTTTTATTGTAAAATTAAAAAAAATATTTTTATAACTTTGTCATTGTGAGAGACGAGCTTCCTCGTTGTACTCGGAACAGGCTGCGCAATCTCATTAAATTAGAAAGGTGTTAAAAAATGATTGAAATTACTAAAAAGCAACTATCAAAAATGATTGATCATACCAATCTAAAACCAGATGCAACTCAACAAGATATAATTAATCTTTGTAAGGAAGCGAAGAAATATGGATTTTGTGCAGTTTGTATAAGTCCTATATATGTTTCTTTGGCACATGAGTTGTTGAAAGATACGGATGTCAAAGTGGATTCAGTTGCAGGTTTTCCCTTGGGATATACATTTACAAAGGTAAAAGCTTTTGAGACTAAAGAATTAGTAGATAGTGGTGCAGATGAAATAGATATGGTTATAAATCTCGTTGCTTTAAAACAGAAAAATTATTCTTTGGTCTTAGATGATATTAAGGCTGTAGTTAAAGCAGCTAAGGGAAAAACTGTTAAAGTGATATTAGAAACTTGTTATTTAACTGATAAGCAGATAATAAAAGCTTGCAAATTAAGCAAAGAAGCTGGAGCATACTTTGTAAAAACATCTACAGGATTCGGTCCATCAGGAGCAAAAGTTGAACATGTAAAACTGATGAGGGAAACAGTGGGAGAGAAAATGGGTGTTAAAGCAGCTGGAGGAATTAGAACTTTTGATGATGCAATAAGATTTATTAAAGCAGGAGCAAATAGGATAGGAACAAGCAGTGGAGTAGCAATCATTGAGAGGTTTGAAAAATGATTTTGGAAAAACAAGCACCTATAGCAATATTTGATTCAGGAGTAGGTGGACTTTCAGTTTTAATTGAGATTAGAAAAATTCTACCCTATGAGAAAATAATATATCTTACTGACAAGAAAAGGCATCCTTTTGGGACTCGCTCCAAAAATGAGATAGAAAAAATTACGGATGAAATAATCAATTTTTTGATTTCAAAAAATGCAAAACTTATTGTTATTGCTTGTAATACTGCTTCTACAGTTAAATTGAATGATTTAAGAGCAAAATATAATGTTCCAATTATTGGGATGATAGAGCCCGAAGTAATTTCTCAATATATTAATGAATTTACTGGAAAATTAGCTGGTCTTATTGGCACTAAAGCAACTGTTAGAAGCAAAGCATATAATAATGTTATTAATAAATTAAATTCAAAGGTTAATCTATATTCTAAAAGCTGTTCAGAATTAGTACCTCTTATAGAAAGTGGAGAAATTGAAGATAACAATTTCATGGAAGAATTAAAGAATTGTTTATCTCCACTTTTAAAAGTAAAAATTACAGAATTAATTATTGGTTGCACTCATTTCTCTTTCATAATCAAAAAAATAAAAGATCTTTTAGGAAGTAATATAAAATTATTTGATCCATCAAGATATGTAGCTCAATTTGTTATGGAAAAATTATCGGAAAAGAAATTATTAAATAACTCTAAGCAAATATATGAACCAGAGTATTTAGTAACAGCAAAAAAAGAAGAATTTATCACTTCAGCCCAAAAAATGACATTATTGATTTTAAACGATGCAAAGCTAATAACCATTTAACTTTGCTTCTATAATATGACCCCTATTAATAAAATTTAAAAAAGATTTATATAAATATTTTAATCACATTGTAAGATATTATGAAAACTTTAATCATAAATTGTTATAGAAAATCACCAGATAAAAGCATAGATAATTATTGTAAACTGATAGGTAATTTTAGTTTATATGATGTTGTTTATGACAAGGATATAAAAGAAGATTTTAAAATAGATAAATATAATGCGATTATTATTTCAGGTTCAAAAAGCTTTATTTCAAAGGGAGAATATTTTAAAGATTTTTTAGAATTTTTAAAGAATATAAAAATTCCAGTATTAGGAATTTGTTATGGTCATCAGATAATAGCAAAATCATTAGGTGCTGAAGTAAAACATGGAACAAAAATGATAAAAATGCCTTGTCCTGAAAATCCAACTGATCATGGAGAAAAAGTTCATATTATAGACAAGGATGAAATATTTATTGGATTAGATAACAAAATAGATGTTTATGAAAGCCATCAAGAATATGTTGACCCTGAATATTTAGATAAATTTGGGATAAAATTATTAGCCAGTTCTAAATCATATCCAGTTGAAGCCTTCAAACATATAAAAAGACCTCTGTATGGAGTTCAATTTCACATAGAACGCTCAGGAGAAGTTGGCAAGAAAATAATAAGCAATTTTTACAAACTTGTAGTTCAAAAATTTTAATTAGTTCACTGAGTTTTGTAAGCTAATTTACCTTTTGGTGATTCATGTACAAGTAAAAAGATTAAGATAGCTGCTATTAAGGCTCCAATTAAATTAGCAAGTATTGGTATTTTAAATCCAAAATTATCAAACAGTATTCCACCTATGAAAGGTGCTGGAAATCCAAACAATCCTCTAAAAAATGACAATTTTCCTATAGCCTCACCTCTCTTTGTTTTATCAACACTATTTGCAATTAATGTTTTCATAGTAGGAACCCAGGTTGATGCAACCATTCCCCACAAAAATGAAAAGATTAAAAAATGCTCATATTTAGTTGATATTAAGAATCCAAACATAGTAATAACACCAATCAACTCTGAAAGGATGAGAAATATTTTACAGCCAAATTTTTCAATTAATCTTCCAACTGGTATTTGTGTAATTGCCCAACTAATTGAGATCATGCAAGTTAATATACCAATCTGTGATACTGAAAAATTAAAAGTTTTCCTTAACATTCCAAATAAAATAGAAGATCCAAGTCCCCAAACAAATATATCCACTATTGTAGCAATGTAGAAATTTCTTAAAATTTTAGGAATTTTAAAACTATCTTTTAAAAGAATTAAAAACTGAGAAAAATCAGATCTTTCTTTATTTTTTATAAATAATGTTTCCTTTAGATAAAGAATAATAAGAATTAGACACAGTATTTCAATGAATATTCCTAAAGAGAATACAGGTAAATAACCAAATAAATCTGCAATTTTTCCACCTAAATATGGAGAAAAAATACCAGGAACTACACCAGCGAACATGAATATTGAATAGCTAATTGCTATTTTTTCTTCTGACACTGATTCAGCGATAATAGAATCGAAAGAAGGCCATGAAATTGCAGATGCACCAAAAAATAACATTGCTGGAATGAGGAAAAAAGCCAATTTTGTATAACCTGCTATAAGAAAGAAAATCATAGCAGAAATAATAGATAAACTGGCAATTATCACATATTTCTTTCTTCCATTTTTATCAGAGAGCCAACCTCCAATAAGTTGACTTATTGGAGTCATAATTCCATTGAATCCACCTATTCCCTCTAATAAGCCTATAAAAGTCATGGATGAATTTAGACTCAAGAAGAAGGGCTGTCTTATAGCCCACAACATATTATAATAAAGCCCTCCTAAGAAATGAGTAGATGATAGAAACTTCACATTGCTTTCGAGATTTTGGTCTATTTTATTATTTGTATTTTTTATACTATTATTCATTTGACTAGTTCTTTTTATATTTTTTTTGTTTGACTGTCTTATCTAAATTTTTCTTCATTTTTAAATATTATTTCTTATTTTTAATAACCGTAATAATTTTTAATTAGTTCTGATAAATTAAGTTATTTTTTAATTAAACCAAATTCACTTATGTCTTTTAATCCCACAATTTTTAATTGGAGCAGATATAATTCTATCTTTACTTTCTAAAGTGATTCCAACCATAAATCTTTAGAGGTTTTATACTTCCATCAGTTTTAACAATTTTTATACCGAATTCTTTATCTTTAATTTCCCCAAGTTCAGTTACTTTAGTTTTAGTTTTCCCCTGGATTTTTTGGATAATTAAATTTACATTCTCTGAAGGTGAAGTTAAAAGCAACTCATAGTCTTCTCCTCCATGAAGAGCAAAGTTCAAAGGACTCTTCTTAATTGATTTTGCAAAAGCTAGTGTTTCTTTGGATATTGGTATTTTTTTCTCCCAAATTAGTGCTCCAACATTATTTTCTTCACAAATTTTAGCTAAATCACCAGATAAACCATCACTTATATCCATCATGCTATGAGCAAGTCTACTCTTTGCTATAATTCTTCCTTCTACTAATCTTGGACTTGGATTTAAGTGGGCAATTTTTAAATTATTTTTATATCTCTTTTCAAGTTTTATATCTTTAAACTTTATATCAGGATTTTCTATAATTTCTAAACCAGCCGATGAATCACCCAAATTTCCAGTTACAAGTATTTTATCACCAGTTTTTGCACCTGATCGTAAGAGCAAAAACTCTGGTTCAATTTCACCTATTAAAAAAATATCGACAAATATTTTGTCTTTTGAAAGTGCTGTATTTCCTCCAACTATATCAACATTAAATTTTTTAGCCTCTTCCTTTATTCCTCGATATATTTCTTCCACATATTTAACTTTAGTATCTTTTGTCAATCCAATGGAAATAAGAGCTTGATTTGGAATTCCCCCTTTTGCTGCAATGTCACTCACATTTATTGCAATAGCTTTCTTACCTAACTGATAAGGTGTTATAGTTTCTCTTTTAAAATGAGTTCCTTCTATTAAGACATCACAGGTTAAAAGTGAATATTTTTCACTCTTAGTTTTTATAACCGCAACATCATCTCCAACTCCCACAATAACACTCTCTTTATCAAGTGTTATATTTTTGGTTAGTCTCTTAATTAAACCAAATTCTCCAATATCTTTTAGTTCCATAGTTTTTAATTTCATAGAATTAATAAATTAACATAATTTCTAGCAAATTTACCCTTTTATAGTGAACTTTAAGTTATTATAAATTTATATTTTTTAATTTTATTTTTATAGGATAATTTTTAAATAATTAAATTATGAAGTATTAATGTCTTTTTAGTTTTATTGTTATAAAATATTTAATCGAAAATTAAAGAATATTCAATTAAAAATTAAATATAAATTATATATAAAAAATTGTAAATAAAAATGAAATAAATAAATCTTTACAATCTTTTAAAATATTTAAAATAATGCTTACAAATTTTAATCCTACATTTACAAGATTAAATTTATACATTTATAGGCTTTTGAAAGGAGATAAAAAATAGTGAAAAAAATAGGTATTGGTTTGGATTTAGGTGGAACAACCATGTTAGCAGTTGCTGTTTCAGAAGATGGAAGAATTTTAAAACAGGAAATAAGGGAAACACCGGCAAGAGAGGAAGCTAAAATAGTATTAAGCAGTATTGTGGATTTATTAAAACTGGTTGAGAGTTGGTCTCTAAGTGAAAATTTAGAAATTGTTGGAATTGGTCTGGGTCTACCAGGTTTGGTCAATTTTACAACTGGTGTTGTTGAATTAATGCCCAATTTTCCTAAAATGAGAGGTTTTCCCATTATTGATGAATTAAAAAAGTATTTTGACTATAAATTGTTTTATGAAAATGATGCTAGCACTGCACTATTAGGAGAATATAGATTCGGTGCAGGTAAAGGAGTTGATGATCTCATATGTTTTACTATAGGAACTGGTATAGGAGGAGCAGTATTAATAGATGGAAAGTTACTCAGAGGTCCTGAAGGTTTTGCAGGAGAATTGGGTCATATCACATTAGATCCAGATGGACCTTTATGTGGATGTGGAAATAGAGGGTGCCTTGAAGCATTAGCATCAGCATCAGCTATAGTTAGAAGAGCAAAAGAAATTATAAGTGAGGGGAAAATAAAAACCTCATTAAGCAATTATTTGGAAAAGGGAGAGGAATTAAACGCTTCTATAGTTTCACAGGAAGCTAATAAGGGAGATTTATTAGCTCAAAAAGTTTATGAAGAGGCAGGTAAATGGTTTGGAATTGCAATTGGCTCATTAGCAAATATTTTTAATACCAGTCTATTCCTGATTGGGGGTGGAGTAGCAAGTGCTGGAGATGTTTTATTTAAACCAATGATTGATGAGGCATTTAAGAGAGCAATGTCAGGAATCAGAAGGAAATTGAAAATAAAAAAATTTAAATTAGGAGATGATGCTGGAGTTATAGGTGCATCAACTCTACCATTTTACTCAGATTAATTAGTTCTTGCTATAACTGTTATGTTTATAACGATGATTATTTTTTCAGGATGTATTAAAAAAGAAAATATCCCAAAAATCAACGATAAATTTAAAGAAACTTCTATATTTCCAGTCCGAAATTTAAGTATAGAGGTTGTTTATGATAATAATCCTTATAAAGAAGGGCTTGAAACTGCCTGGGG
>DAOWJR010000029.1 GCA_030640275.1 Actinomycetes bacterium
CACTGGATGTATTTTTATGAAGATGATTTTGTCTTTCACAGAATAAGCTTTCCTATGAATTTCTCTGCCTTCACTACTCCTGAAGGAAAAAGTTCTATTTCAACTGAGATAGCATATTCTAAGTTTAGACCTATGAGTAAAGATACTGTGATTGAAAGAGCTATTAATAGTTTAAAAAAAGCTAACTTACTTTTTAATGATGACAAAATTGAAGTAACCCAGGTTTTAAATTTGAAATATGCATATATAATCTATGATTTAAATCATAGAAAAAATGTAGATAAGATTCACAGTTTTTTAATAGCAAATAATATCATTTCCTGTGGAAGATTTGGCGAGTGGGAGTACTTTAATATGGACCATAGCATAATGAGCGGAAAAAAAGCAGCAGATAAGTTGAATAAATTACTCTACTAATATTTCCTTCTGTAAAAAATCTCCACCTGAGTCTGAGAACCAGCTAAAGAATTCTTTTACCAAATCTATCTTTAAAAAGTATTTACCCTCTTTTCGAGGACTTTTTATATTAACTTCTGTTTCTAAAATCTCATCAGGATTTATGGTTTTAGGCAAGGAGGTCCTGATTCCTTCCAAGGGTAAGGTCTCTCCTTTTTCATCAATCCATCTATAGCCAATCCTAACAGGGTAATTTGGATTATCCTTTTCATTCTGCCATAGAAATTTACTGATATTTTGAATTTTTAAATTAATTGTATAAATCTTATCTTTTTTCATTATCTCTGGAATATTGTCGGAAATAAATTTTACAGCATAAACATTCTCTTCTTCCTCCAAACTAACCTTAGTTCCAAGATCAACTATACCCTCCAATTTACCTCTACTTCGTACATAAAAAATTAAAGCTCTTTCCCTTAAATCATAATAGCTTTCAGAATCTCTATCTTTAACATAGACTGTTAGGTAATAAGCTCCTTCATTTAAACTCATTTTTTGAGAGAAAGTTACCTGAACCCTCATCCCTTCAGGGAAAATACCAGTATCTTTTTCTAACCAATCAGTATTTGTTTCATAAATCTTTGTTCCTTCCTCGTCCTCTATCTGTAATCCAAATACTGGTTTTTTTACACTATTTTCAAAAACAACCTCAGCTGCTACATTAATCTCATCATTTGAATATACATTTTTTACAATATTTAAATTTCTATCTATCAATTTAATATTAGTTATAAAAAGGTCACCTGTTCCTCTCCTTAAAATAATGGGTTTCTCTTTAACTGCTAACTCTTCCTCTTTCTGAGCTGCATAACTGAGATATTCCCTATTTACTGCATCTGGCTCATCCTCAATAATAGTATTTCCATCTATAAGCAAAATTGCTTTTGTGCAGTATCTTGAAATTGCATCTAAGTCATGTGAAACAATGACTATTGTTTTACCCATATCTTTGAAATTCTGTATCACACCTTTACATTTCTCCTGAAACATCCTATCCCCAACAGCAAGCACTTCATCAATTAAGAGAATATCAGGATCTACATTTATTGCTATTGTGAATCCAAGCCTGATATACATTCCAGAAGAATAGTTTTTAACAGGTGTGTCTATGAACCTCTCTAAACCTGAAAATTTTACAATATCATCAAATCTTTCCTCAATCTTTTTTCGAGGAATTCCCAGAAGTGAAGCATTTAAAAAGATGTTTTCTCTTCCAGTTAAATCAGGATGAAAACCTGTACCAAGTTCAAGTAAAGCAGAAAGAGAACCGTTAACATTTATAGTTCCTTCTGTTGGTTGAATTATCCCTGCAATTAACTTTAGAATAGTACTTTTTCCTGAGCCATTTGGTCCAATTATTCCAAATGTTTCACCCTTTTTTACTTTGAAAGAAACATTGTCTAAAGCGATGAAATCTTCATATGTTGACCTTTTTCTATGAATTATAGTTTCTTTTAAGCTTGGATTTATATCATGATATATTCGAAATTTCTTTGTAACCGAATCAAAAACTATTGCATTGTCATTACTTTTTAAACCAACCATTTATATCTCCTCTGCAAACCGAGGACTTAATTTATTAAACAGATAATAACCAAAAAGTAAAATTGCTATAGATAGTGACAAGCATAATAATAGGGTTCTAAGAGATAGAAATTCTAACTGTGCAGGAAAATTAACATAATAAAAGATGTTTCTATACAAAATTGTGAAAACAGTCATTGGATTTACTATCATTAAATACCTGAATTTTTCAGGAACTATTCCAATATTGTAAATTATTGGAGTTGCAAAAAACCAGATAAGCATAAAAATATTTAAAATATGTTTAGTATCACGAAAATAGACATTTACACTACTTACAATTAATGTTGCTCCAATTACTAAAAATATCTGTATAAGAATAATTAATGGTAGTAGATATAAAAGTTTGTAAAATTTGTAACCCATAAATATCAAAAGAATAAAAAATGCAACAAGCTCTAAAAGAAAATTTATGAAATTTGAGAATATTATTGATAAGGGCAGTATCTCACGAGGAAATTTTATTTTATTTATTAGATGACTATTTCCAACTATGCTATCAATACCAACATTTAATGAACTTGCTAAAAAATTCCAGGGTATCAATCCACTAAGTAAAAAAATCGGAAAATCTTTAGTTGTTGATCCCAAAACAATTGAAAATACAAAAGTGTAGACTAAAGTCATAATCATTGGATTAAGTAGCGACCAGAAAATTCCTAAGATTGAACCTCTATATCTAACCTTGAGTTCCTTTCTTGTTAGATTCCAAAGAAGCTCCCTGTATTTGAATAATTCTTTGAAATAATTAATCATAAGATTCCTGTAATAAATAAATTCAATTTTTATTAATTATATCTATTATTAAAAAATATTATAAAAAAAATTAGATACTTAATTTTTTTTATTTAAAAAGGGAATATATTTTCCAAAAATAGATAGCAATCCAAATAAAATAAAAACAAAGAAAGAAAATATTATAGAAGGTTCAAAATGACCTGTTTTTAAATATTTAATTTCAATATCATAATTACCAATCTTATCAATAAACCATGCAGTACCATAATCTCTATTACATAATTTATTATCTAACTTTTCTCCTTCAATATAAGCTTCCCATTTCATCTGAAATGGTTTATTAAAAATCAAAAAGAAAGGTTCTTTTGCATTCACATTAACAATATAATCCGATGGACCTTTCTTCTCATAACTTATTTGATTAGCATCCATGCCAAGATTTGACTCTACATTATACACAAGTTCAACAAATCTTGTTCCTAAATAATCATTATTAAATGAGGGATTCACATTTTTAAAAGTAATATTATGCTTACCTTTGGATAGATAAATATCAGCAATTTTTACTTTTGCATCACTCTGGGCTTCAGAAAAATTACTCTTAGTCTTGGATAATTCATTCTGAAATTCAGGTATTTCATCAAAAAGAATTTGTTGCCAGTCTTTATTATCAATTCTAAATATAATGGAGTCAACATAATCTGACCATATATTGTCTACGAATAGTTCGTATTTTCCTTCCAATGGAATATTAAATTCAAATGGTTCTGATACATAATTGAAATATTTTTTATATAGATTTCTTTTAAGTTCATTAGCTAATTCTATTAATACAATTTTTTCCTTTTGATCAAATTTTTGATCAGGACTAACCACTTTTACAGTTCTTATAAGTGGGGGAACCCCTTGTTCAGAAAACCTTGTTACATTCTCATCAATTAGATCAAACTCTAAAATATAATTCCCTGGAGTAGTTGGAGTTCTAATATTAGCTTGAATAGTTATATATTCATTTGGAGAAATAGATTCAGGAAGTTCAATTTTTTCACCTTCATATATAATATTGTCACTATAATTTTTCATTAAGCAGGGTAAACATTTTTTAAAATCCCCATTTTTTTCACTATCATATTCAATTTCTTGACCTTTATCCAGATTATACCAGCGATAAGCTAAAAGAACAGGACTTTCACTTTCCTTTGGCCATTTGACTGTTCCTAAATTTGCAACATCTACTGGAATTAAATAAGACTCATTAGTTAGCATAACGGATTTAGTTTTACTATTGTCATTATAGAAGACTCCATATTTTTGGGGTTTAAATATAATTTCAACAGGAACTATTATTTTACTTACTTCATTGATAAATTTTTTATTACTATCTCCTACTATCTCTGAAATTAATATGATATCTTCACCATCAAAATCCTCAAATCTTAAAATTTCACTTAAGGAATATATGTCACCCTCTATCCAGTAAATATTTCCTGTTGGATAAATCTCTTTCTTCAAAACTTTAATACCAGTATCATAAACAGTTACTTCTTCAAACTGCTTAACTAAATCCAATTTTTCAAGATTATGAAGTTTATATTCTGCATGCTCAGGTTGATTGTCATGAGCTATAACATATTTAATACCATAAAATTTCAAAAGGTCTATATCAGACGGTTCTCTTAAGTCATCCAAGATTTTTCGAATCTCATCTGCATAGGTATTTAAATAAATTCCATTAAACATCCTTTTTTGATGTCTGAACTGATAAAAACTGTATATTGAATTTTCTATATGTTCCCTTGACGCCAAAGGATATTCAACTATTATAAAATCCTCGGGTTGTTCTTTAATCCATTTGTAAACATCAGGAGTTTTTAATAAATCTGTAGTATGAAATGGTGGAAAGTTTATAAATTCAAAAATAATAAAAAGAATTACTACAACAGCAAATACTACTTTATATTTAACTGATTTCATTTTTTCTAAGATTTTACTCATCCCAATACTTGCAATCACTATCAAAGACATAAGGATAAATGGATAAAATCTTGTGTAAACTCTAAATATGGGAATTAACTTAAAAAGATAATATGATGGAAACTTAATCTCTCTGCCAAAAATATTCATTGTTGGGTCAAGTGAAACGATAACCGAAAAGACAAATAAAACAATCAGGAAAAAAACTAAAAAATTCTTATTATTTATTATCTTAGAGGATTTTTTCAACTTATTTCTATCATTTTTTTGGCGATTTTCTATTATATTTGAATTTCTCATAAACTCAATTTTATTCTTCTTAAAATAAAGATAATAAATCCCAATCAAAGCAAAGATAATTGGCACATATCCCAAATATAATGTAGATTCTAATAAACTGCTTCCATGAAGATGGGAAAAAACAAAGTTTGAAACAATGTTTTTAAAAAATGGATTTCCTGCAGATGGAATAAAATATTCCCATATTCTTGCCGAATATGTTTCTAATTGAATTAGATCTCTTGTAAAATCTGTTGGTTCCTTTTTAATAGCTGTAAATAGTGGTAAAAAGTGTGGGAGAACTATTAATGTAAAAACAATTCCTGCTAAAAAAATTTTCAAAAAATACCAAAATGAAAGTCCCACATTTTTTTCTTTTATTATGGAATATAAAATCCTCGATATAAAAAATAAAACCGTTAAAAGAATTGTAAAGAATCCATAATAGTATGACATCAAAAAAAGTAATGAAAAGGTAAATCCCCATACAATTGCACTTTTAATAGTTTTTTTCTCATTAAATTTGAATAGAAAAAGAAAATATAGAGGAATCAACTCAATTTGAGAAAGCAAAATATGTCCCTGAATTCGGAAATAATGATAAGGACAGAGTGAATATATTAAACCAGATATCATGCTAACTATCTTGTTCTTTGTAAAATGGTGTACAAGGAAATACATTGTGATTGCTGAAAGTGAAAAGCTTAAAAATAGAATAATATTATAAGCAGAAATTTCTCCAAAAATATTTGAAAAAATAAAAACTAAACTGTCTGTAAACTGGTATGGTATAGCATTACTATAATCATGACCAAAAGGAGCTGCAATTATTGGACAAAAAAGGTTTAAAATATTATCTTTCCAGGCTTTCTTAAACCACCATATATACCAGACAGTTCCAGATGAATCACCATGACTCCCAATAAAGATAGAATTAAATTTGAAAATTAGAGGGTATGTCCAGATAATGCTTATTAATATAAAGAAAGTGAAGATAATAATTTCACTTTTATATTTTTTAAACCAATTTTTTTTATTCATTTTAACTTTTTTGAATTTATTTCTGAAAAGTTATTAGTATAATTTACATTCTTAACAAATATAATGTAAAAAGTTAGTTTTTCAAAATAAACTTAATCTGATTATAATAGTTACAAGAAAATAATCAATAAAAGTGGGGGTTATTCAAAATTCCTAAATAATGATTGTTGTAACAATTTAAAATTAACTAATAGACATTTAAATTTAAAAATTTCTTATAATTCATAATAATTTAATATATATAATCTATAAAAAATTGCCACAGTATCCCATAAAACATCAAATATTGCCTTGAGACCTACGCTTCTAAATTTCTTAGGTTTAAATACTAATTTTACAGGAGCATCAACAATCTTATGCCCAAGTTTGTGAATTATAAGTAAAAGCTCTAAGTCAAAAGCAAATCTTTTTACTAAAATTCTTTCAAAAGCTCCTTTGAGTGGTTCAAATTTAAACATCTTTAATCCAGTTTGTGTATCTCTAATTGGTAAGTTAAATAAGATTAATATAAGTAAGTAATAAGCATCACTCATAATTTTTCTATACCAAGGATAATCTACTACTGAATCTGGATGTCTTTTAGAACCTATAACTACATCTGCTTCTTTTTCCTTTAAATGTTTAAATAATATTCCTATTTGTTCTGGAGGTAGGTCTAAATCAGCATCCATAAAAACAACTAAGTCACCATTAACATGTTCAAAACCACTTTTTATAGCAAAGCCTTTACCCATATTTGTATCACCACATCTAATCACTTTCACATGACTATTATTACTACCTGCTTCCTTTGCCATTAAAAAAGTATCATCATCACTTCCATCATCAACAATTATAATTTCATATTTATTTCCTATTTCCTCAAATACTTTTATAGTCTCTTCTATAGTGTTTGAGATATTATCACTTTCATTATATGCAGGAATTATTACTGATATTTTCCCTTTAAAATTCTCCAATTTATCAATCCTTTAAAAAAATTATTAAAAAAATATTTACTACTTTCTTTTAGTTCAAATAAACTAAAGATTCCATACTTTCTAAAATTAATCTTAATAGTTTTTTATATGACAGATGATTATCATATAATTAATTAGAAATAAAATTATAATAACAATTATACATAAATTTTTTGAAAATTTTCCTATTCCCAAAATATTAATTTTGTTATTCTTAAGAATACTGCTATTGCATTGTATTATAATTTATTTATTATAAAAATGATTTCATTTTTCAACTACAACAATAAATTGAGTATAATATAATTTTAAAAAAAAGGTAACTATAGTTATAAAAGATGCATAAATTAAGGTTTTAATCTTAAATTCATTAAAAAAATGAAATTTTCAATAATAATACCTGTTAAATATATCAACAATGATACTAGAGAGACAATTAAACATTGTAGAGAGATAGATTATCCTGATTTTGAAATAATAGTTCTACCTGATAAAAAAGTAAATGAAGCATTTAGTGAAGTTAAATTTATCCCTACAGGAAACATATCACCTTCTAAAAAAAGAGATATGGGAGCTAAACATGGCTCAGGAGATATATTAGCTTTTATTGATGCAGATGCATTCCCCAAAAAAGACTGGTTAAGAAATGCTTCTAAATATTTTAAAGATGATAATGTAGGAGCAGTTGGAGGTCCAGGAGTTACTCCAGATAGTGATAATTTTCTTCAAAAAGCTGGTGGTGAAGTCTATTCATCACTATTAGGAGGTGGAAATTTTGCTTACCGATACATACCACAGAAAAAAATAGAAATAGATGATTTTCCTTCAATGAATCTTTTAGTAAGAAAAACAGTTTTTAAAGAGATAGGTGGATTTAAAACTAACTTCTGGCCTGGTGAAGATACTATTTTATGTTTAAATATAACTAAAAAGTTAGGAAAAAAGATAATATATGCTCCTGATGTGGTTGTATATCATCATAGAAGACCTCTATTTATGCCACATTTGTTGCAGGTATATAGTTATGCATTACATAGAGGCTATTTTGCAAAAAAATATCCTCAAACATCACTCAGACCAATTTTTTTCATTCCAAGTTTGTTTGTTATTGGTTTGATTGCAGGATTTATATTATCTTTATATAATACAACTTTAAGAAACATTTACTTTTCAGTTTTAATATTTTATTTTTTGATAATAATTTTTACTACTTTAAATATAAAAAACCTTAAAATGAAACTATATGTTGTACTTGGAATCATATTAACTCATATCATATATGGTCTTGGTTTCATAAAAGGATTAACCAGAATAAAGTTCGAACATTAATCAACTATTCATAAACTTGAGATTAGAGTTTGTTTTAAAGGTATAGTTGATTAGGAAACATAGTAATATGCAGAAGTTAAAGAATAAGGTTTAAATAATTATGGAAATAATGATATCGTTTCCTCCACTAGAGGGAGAAGGCTGCCCAATGTTGGGTCAGAATAGACAGTTTCAATGGTTCAACAATCCATCCTTTATCTATCCAATGGTACCTGCATCAGCAGCAACTTTATTAAAAAAGAAAGGTCATAATGTAATATGGAATGATTGTATTGCAGAGAAATGGAATTATGAAAAATTCTTAAACTTTTATAATGAGCAGAAGCCTGACTTGATTTCTATTGAAACCAAGACTCCTGTAATTAAACAACACTGGAAAATAATAAATAAACTAAAAGAAATTCATCCCAATGGACTTATTGTTTTAATGGGAGACCATGTCACTGCTCTTCCGTTAGAGTCAATGCAAAAATGTCAAGTTGATTATATTATAACTGGTGGAGATTATGATTTCTTATTGGATGGTATCATAGATTATATAGAAGGAACAAATAATGAATTACCGAAAGGTATTTGGTATAGAGATAATACAGGAATAAAAAATACAGGAGTTTTTGAACTTAACAATGATTTGAATTCACTTCCTTTTATAGATAGGGATTTAACTAAGTGGCATCTTTATGGTGAGAGATTGTATAAAAGAGAGCCATTTACCTACACAATGGTTGGTAGAGACTGTCCCTATGGAAAATGTACTTTCTGTTCATGGACTACTCTATATCCTAAATTTAGAACAAGGTCACCTGAAAGTCTATTAGATGAGATTGGAATTCTTATTGAAAAATATAAAATAAGGGAAATATTTGATGACACTGGTACTTTCCCATCAGGTATCTGGCTTAAAAGATTCTGTGAAGGTATGGTGAAAAGAGGATATAACAAAAAAATAATTATTGACTGTAATTTTAGATTTGATTACCTGACAGAAGAAAGAGCTAAGATGATGAAAGAAGCAGGATTCAGATTAATGAAGTTAGGATTGGAATCAGCAAATCAAAAAACATTAGATAAATTAAGAAAAAATAATACTGTTGAACAGATAAAAAGTGGTAGTAGAATTGCAAAGGATGCAGGATTAGATGTACACCTTACTATAATGGTTGGCTATCCTTGGGAAACTAAAGAAGATGCCTTAAGAACATTAGAGTTAGGTCATAATCTAATGAGGTCTGGTTTAGCAGACATGCTACAGTCTACAATAGTTATTCCCTATCCCGGTACACCCTTATATCAACAGGCAGTAGAGAATGATTGGTTTTTAATAAAGCCAGATGAATATGAGAAATTTGATATGACAGCTCAAATTTTAAAAACAATCGATATGAGACCTGATGAAGTAATGTCTATTTCAAAGGGGATATATAGATCCTTTTTAAGTCTTAGGTTTATCCTTAGACACTTGAAAAGAATAAGATCCTATGAAGATTTCAAGTATTTATTAAGAGG
>DAOWJR010000060.1 GCA_030640275.1 Actinomycetes bacterium
AAGAAGTATCCAGATCCTTCTCTTTCACATTTATCAATGGGAATAAGTAATGATTTCGAGATAGCCATAGAAGAAGGGTCAACTATGGTAAGAATAGGTTCTGCGATTTTTAAATAAGTGAGGTGATTTTTTTGCCAGGATTTTTTAAAAAGGTATTGATTTTTTTAGGTTTGGCTGAAGAAGAGGAGGAATTTCTTGAAGAAGAAGAAGAACAAAGATATTCAAGAGGCCGTTTTACAAAACCGGTAGTTAAATACTCGGGAGAGAATAAGAGAGAGTATGTTAGAAGAATAAATAAATCAAAAAAATTTATCCAATCTGAAGTATATATTATTGAACCACATAGTTTTAGTGACTCACAAGTTATGGGTGAAAAGTTTAAAGCAAATATTCCGGTGATTATCAATCTACAGGGAGTTGATCAAGATCTGGCAAAAAGAGTTATAGATTTTGCAAGTGGTATTACATACGGTCTTGATGGTGGAATTCAAAGAGTTGCAGATAGAGTTTTTCTTTTATCACCTTATAATATTGAGGTATCAGCAGAAGAGAGGATAAGATTGCAAGAAAAAGGACTCTTTAATCAATTTTAATCTATTCTTAATTATTATCAGCATCTTTGGAGGATAAAATATGCATGATTTTAATAAACTTTGTTTTATTGGAGCTGGAAATATGTGTGAAGCTCTTCTTGCGGGGATTATCTCATCGAAATTTTTCCCAGTGGAGAATATTATTCTAAGTGACATCAGGAAGCAAAGGCTCAAATATTTAGAGGAGAAGTACAATGTGAAAACTACAATGGATAATAAAGAAGCTGTTAAAGTTTCTGATATTATATTTTTATCAGTAAAACCACAGAATATTTCATCAGTTTTATCAGAAGTAGGTGAGATTTTAAAGTCAAATCAGATGGTAATTTCAATTGCTGTTGGTATTCCCACGTATTTTATTGAATCATATATAAAAGAAGAAATTCCTGTAATAAGAGTTATGCCCAATACACCTGCACTTTTCCAATCAGCAATGTCTGTATTAAGTAAAGGTAAATATGCAGACGATGAGCATTTAGATTTTGCTAAAAAATTGCTTTCCTGTGTGGGTGATGTGGATATAATACCTGAAAAATTACAGAATGCTGCTTCTGCTATTAATGGTTGTGGACCTGCATATTTTTTCTATTTTATAGAATCTTTAGTAGATGCAGGGATATCAGTTGGATTGAATAAAGATATTGCAAAAAAACTTGCGGTTCAGACTATGGAAGGTTCAGTCAAGATGTTGAAGGAGTCTGTTAAATCTCCAACTGAATTAAGAAGAATGGTTACGTCTCCTGGTGGAACAACTATTGCAGCATTAGAGCAATTTGAAAAAGGAGCAATTAGATATCACATATTAAAAGCAATAAAAGCAGCAACAAATAGAGCCCAGGAGCTAAGTAAGCAATTAATGAAGTAAAAAATAAACAAATAAATAAATTTGGTAAAATATTAAAGCAATATTTATTATATAAAGGGAGATATAGATGAGAATAACACCGATAGATATCCAGGAAAAGCAGTTTCACATATCTTTGAGGGGATATAATCCAGAAGAAGTAGACACCTTTTTAGATGTCATAGCTGGAGAATTAGAAACGCTTCATAAAAAGAATAACGATTTGGAGAGAAGACTTAATGAAGTAGAACTAAAAAGGGAGACAGGGGGAGAACCGAGTGAAATTAGAAAAATAATGGAGAATACATTAATTTCTGCACAGAAGACTGCAGAAGAAATCATTAAAGCTGCTAAACTTGAATCAGAAAACATAAAAGTAGAATCGGAAAAAGAATCTGAGGAGATCGTGCTTAAATCTCAAGATGAAATTAGAGAAATGTTAGAAGATATCCAGGAAATTAAGAAAATACAGGATAAATTGAATAATAGTTTAACAGAAATTTATAATAGATTATCATCAGTTTTAAAAACTGAAAAGATATATGAAAGACCTTCTATTATAAAAGAGAATTTAAGTGAAAAGATTGTTGAAGAAAAAGAAGAGGTAGAAAAAAAGCATAAGGAGAAAGAAACAAAATCCTTTGCTGATAGTGAAATAGCTGATAAATTTTTTGATGAGGAAAATATAGTTTAATTGGATAGTAAGATTGTTTAATTTGCTATTTTGATTTTAATCTGACTTTATATAATTTCTTTAAAAATATAATAAGATTATTATAATAGGAGATATGTAAAAATATTCAAATAAAGTAATTTAAATTTATATAAAAAGATATCAGATAAAACCTCTCTTAAATTTTAATGGGAGGTTTTTATTTATTAAATACTTATACTAAAAGGAAATAAAGAAAAAAAATCCGATTATAAATTATATTTTATGTATAATTATATAAATATTCTGTATTTACTTATATATTTATACACTGTTTTATTGGCAATTACTAATGATTTCTTGGAGTAAAAATGTTTAAACCAGTTAAAAGTAAAGTTGATTTAGTAAAACTTGAAAACAATATTTTAGAGTTCTGGAAGAATAATAAAATCTTTCAAAAGAGTCTAAAAAATAGAGAGGGAAGTAAAAAGTTCATATTCTATGAGGGACCTCCAACAGCAAATGCTAAACCAGGAGTTCATCACGTACTTGCAAGATCATTTAAGGACATATTTTCCCGATATCAAACAATGAAAGGATATTATGTTCCAAGGAAAGGTGGATGGGATACACATGGTTTACCTGTAGAGCTTGAAATTGAAAAAAAATTAGGGGTGAATAGTAAAAAAGAAATTGAAGAAATTGGAATTAAGCGTTTTAGTGAGTTATGTAAACAATCTGTATTTGAGTATGTAGAAGACTGGGTTAAATTGACTGATAGAATTGGTTTCTGGTTAGACATGTCTGATGCATACTATACTTTTACAAATAACTATATTGAAACTGTATGGTGGATTTTAAAACAAATATATGATAAGGATCTTTTATATGAAGGATATAAAGTTGTAACTTACTGTCCTAGATGTGGAACCCCTCTTTCAAGTCATGAAGTAGCTCAGGGTTATAAAGAAGTTGAGGACCCTTCAGTTTATGTAAAGTTTAAACTTAAATATGAGGATTCTAACTTCTTAGTTTGGACTACAACACCGTGGACCCTTCTATCAAATGTAGCATTAGCTGTAAACTCGGATGAAGATTATGTTGAAATAAGCAAGAATAATGAAAAACTTATATTGGCCAAAACTCTTTTAAATGAAGTAATAAAAGAACCTTATGAGATAATAAAAAAGCTTAAAGGTAAAGTTCTAATAGGTAAAAGATATGAACCATTATTTAATTACACAAACATAAAAAATAATTGTTATTTTGTAGTAGATGCAAATTTTGTTTCTCTTAAGGAAGGAACTGGAATTGTTCATATAGCTCCCGCTTTTGGTGTAGATGATATGAATTTAGCAAGAGAAAAAGATCTTCCTATTATTCAATTAGTTGATGAATCAGGGGAAATAAAGAGCCAAGCTGTTGATTTTGCAGGTCTATTTGTTAAAGAAGCTGATCCCAAAATTATAAAGAATCTTAAACAAAGAAAAATCCTATTTAAAGAGGAAAAAATTTTACATTCATACCCTCATTGCTGGAGATGTGATACTCCACTTTTATATTATGCAAGGAAATCCTGGTTTATTGCTACATCAAAAATAAAAGATAAGTTATTAAAATCAAATTCTGAGATAAACTGGTATCCTGATCACATCAAATATGGACGATTTGGTAATTGGTTAGAAAATAATATTGACTGGTCACTTTCAAGAGAGAGATACTGGGGTACACCACTTCCAATTTGGGAGGATAATTCTGGTCATAAAATTTGCATTGGAAGTTTTAAGGAACTTAAAGATTTAGCTAAAGATTTTCCAGATAAATTTGATCCACATAGACCATATATTGATGAAATAAAGCTTATTTGTCCACAGTGTAAGGAAGAAATGAGTAGAGTTAAAGAAGTAATTGATTGTTGGTTTGATTCTGGTTCAATGCCATATGCTCAACTTCATTATCCTTTTGAAAATTATGAGAAATTTTACAATAATTTTCCAGCAGATTTTATTTGTGAAGCATTAGATCAAACTAGAGGTTGGTTCTATACTATGATGGCTATATCAACTATTTTATTTGAGAAGTCGAGTTATAAAAATGTTGTCTGCTTAGGTCTAATAAATGATAAACATGGAAGAAGAATGAGTAAGTCCAGAGGGAATACAGTAGATCCCTGGTCAGTTTTAAATAAACAGGGTGCTGATGCACTTAGATGGTATCTCTTTACCTCTAGCTCCCCTTGGGTAAATAAGAATTTTGATGTGGATATAATAAATGAAATCATAAAGAAATTTATTCTTACATTATGGAACAGTTATAGTTTTTTTGTAGTATATGCAAATATTGATAAATTTAATCCAGAAAAATATTCCATAAAATTTGAGGAAAGGTCTGTTCTGGATAAATGGATTTTATCAGAACTAAATCAAACAATAGCTACTGTTGATAAAAGTCTGAATAATTATGCTGCTACAAGGGGTGGAAAAGAAATTGAACAATTTGTTGATAAGCTATCAAACTGGTATATTAGAAGATCGAGAAGGAGATTCTGGAAATCTGAGGAGGATAAAGATAAGATTTCTGCATATTTAACTCTTTATGAATGTCTGGTAACAATTGCAAAACTTTTAGCACCGTATATGCCCTTTATAAGTGAGGAGATTTATCAAAACCTTGTTTTTTCTATTTCTAAAGATTCACTAATGAGTGTTCATTTAGCAGATTTTCCAGTTTCAGAAGAAAAACTAATTGACAAGGATTTAATGGAGGAAATGAATATAGTAAGAAAAGTTGTGAGTATGGGTAGAGCAGCAAGAAATAAGGCATCAATAAAAGTTAGGCAACCATTGCCATATATTAAAGTATTTAAAACAGAACAAACAGAAAAATTGATAAATTATGAGGTTGTAATAAAAGATGAACTTAATGTAAAAAGTTTTGAATTAACCCCAGATCTTAAACAGATATTAAACTATAAAGTAAAACCAAATCTTGAACTTCTGGGTCCAAAATATGGCTCTAAGATTTCTTTAATAAAAAATATCTTGGAAAGAATGAATCATCAAGAAATTGCAAATATCGTGTTAGCAAATGAGAAGGTTAAAATTAAGTTGGAAGAACAAGAGGAAGAACTATTACCGGAAGAAATATTAATAGAGATAGTTGCACCATCAGAACACATCACTGAAAAGGAAGGTGAAATAGCTCTTACTTTAAATACGGTATTATCGAAAGAGCTTCTTGATGAAGGTTTTATAAGAGAACTGGTGAGATTAATTCAAAACCAGAGAAAAAAGGCTGGATTTAGAATAGAAAATACCATAAAAACTATAATTGAATGTTCCGAAGACAAGGAAGTAGTTATTAAAGAACATAAAGATTATTTATGCACAGAAACCTTAACTACAGAGTTAATATTCTCGGATAAACTTTCTGGTTACATAGAAGAATTTAATATTGATAAAAAAAAGGTTAGAGTAGGTATATCTGTTTCCGGTTCCATTACATAAAAAATAAATTAAATAATCTTTGAAAGTTTTAGGCATAGTTTCTTGATTAAAATGTCTTCGAAACTATGCCACAAAGCTAAAAATATTCTGAAAAATTTTTATTATAAAATTAAAATATTTGATTTAAAAAGGAAAAAATATAATTTAACAATAATAGTTAAAGAGAATAATTAAATTAATGATAAATAGAAAAAATGGTATAAGAATAACCTGGTTTTTATGGATTATAGTTCTATTATTTGACCAGATAACAAAATATTTAATAAGAAAGAACTCGCTTTTAGGAGATTCAATTCCAGTAATACCAAATTTTTTTCACATAACTCATGTAAGTAACACTGGAGCTGCATTTGGAATATTTCCAAATGCCAAATATTTTTTTATTATTGCTTCTATTATTGCTATAGCTTTTTTCCTTTACTTTTTGTATATATATAAGCAAAGGAATCCCGCTTTTTATATATCGATTGGTTTGATTTTAGGAGGAGCAACAGGTAATCTATTGGATAGAATTATTTTTGGAAAAGTAACAGATTTTTTAGATTTTGGAATAAATTCAAAACTTAGATGGCCTGCGTTCAATATTGCAGATTCATGTGTAGTAATTGGTTTTTTTATACTTGCCTTATTAGTAGTAAAAGGAGATCTATTTTTTTTGAAAAAGAAAAATAATGTTTTGAAAGGAGTAAGTTAAATGTATCCCACTCTATTTAAGATTGGAAATATAACAATTCACTCATACGGATTTATGGTAGCTCTGGGTTGCCTATTGGCAATTTTTATAATTTATCTTGAATCTAAAAGAAAAGGATTAGATCCTAACCTTGCATTAGACTTGGGATTGACAGCTATGATATGTGGTACATTGGGTAGTAAATTGAATTTTGTTATAAGAAACTGGAGTTACTATTCAGGAAATCCAATTGAAATATTATTAGGATTTGGACAGGGTTTTATATTCTATGGAGGATTAGTCTCAGGAGTACTCGGAGTTGTATTAGTTAGTTACTTTAAAAGGATATCAATTAAAACAGTCACTGATATGTGTGCACCAGCACTTCCACTGGGTCATGCTATTGGTAGAATAGGCTGTCTTTTAAGGGGATGTTGTTATGGAAAAATAACTGATTTACCCTGGGCAATTCATCTTGAGGGAGCATTTAGACATCCAACTCAGATATATCATTTTTCTCACAATTTATTAATTTTTATTTTTTTATGGCTCATTAGAAAAAGAATTAAAGTTGAAGGGAATTTGATATTAATCTATTTTATGCTTTATGGTTTAGCTCGTTTTATAACAGAGTTTTTTAGAGATAACCCTATATTTGTGTGGAACCTTACTGGTTCTCAAATATTTTCTATAGTCATATTTTTTACCTCATTTATATTTTTAATGTATCGATATCGTATTTATAAAAAAATTTAATTTTAAAAGTGCAAAAAACATATAAAAAATTAAAAATCTTTCCCGTGAAAATTTAGGTTTTAATGTTTTGGTATATTACCCTATGGAAAAACATATAAGAAAGATAAAACTCACATCCTCTTATAAAGATATTGGTAAAAGACTGGACCTTTTTATTTGTGAGAGAATACCAAAACTATCAAGGTCTAGAGTTCAAAAGTTAATTTCACAAGGAAATGTTTCTGTAGATGGTGAAAAAAAGTCAAAGAGTTATGCTATAAAGAGAAAAAATAATATTGAAGTAAATATTCCTCCCTTATCAAAGCTAAAAGCTGAACCAGAAGATATTAAAATAAATATCATATATGAAGATGAGGATATAATAGTTTTATCGAAACCTGCTGGTATCGTTGTTCATCCATCTCCCGGTCATCCTGCTAAAACAATTGTTAATGCACTACTTTTTCATACAAAATTTTTATCCGATATTGGCGGAGTACTCAGGCCAGGTATTGTCCACAGATTGGATAAGCAAACATCTGGTTTAATGATAGTAGCAAAGAATGATGATGCTCATAAAAATCTTTCCCAACAATTTAAAAAGAAGAGTGTTAAAAAAATTTATTTAGCATTAGTACATGGTAGAATAGAGGAGGATGAAGGTAAAATTGATGCTCCGATAGGAAGAAGTAGAAGGAATAGGAAGAAAATGTCTGTAATTCCTGAAGGGAGGGAGTCAGTAACTGAATTTGAAGTTCTTAAACGGTTTAATAATTTTACTCTAATTAAAGTAAGGCCTATAACAGGGAGAACTCACCAAATAAGAGTACATCTATCTTATATAGGAAAACCAGTAGTTGGAGATGTTCAGTATGGAAAGAGAATAAGAATTGAAGATTATTTAAAACTGAAAAGGCATTTTTTACATGCATCAAAATTGGAGTTTATACACCCAAGAGATGGAAAAGAAATGAGTTTTGAAGATAAGCTACCAGAAGAATTAAAAAATTTATTAAATATATTAAAAAATAAAAATATTGATTTTTAAGAATAGTAACTGTAATATTACATACTAATTGATACAAAATAGTAATAGGGTATCAAAAAATATTTGGGAGCGATTAAAAATTGAGTAATATAAGGCGTTTGGTATTAGATGTATTAAAACCACTATCACCATCCATCGTAGATTTAGCTAAGCAATTAGCTGACATTCAAGGAGTTGATGGAGTTGATGTTAGCTTGGTTGAGATGGATGCAAAATCTGAAAGTGTGAAAATTACTTGTGAAGGAGAAAACATAAATTTTAATGATGTTGAAGCTATAATCAGTGATAATGGAGGTTCAGTTCATAGTGTTGATAAGGTCTCAAGTGGTAGTACTATTATTGAAGAAGTTCCAACTCATCAAGATACAGAATCAACCCTTGCTTAATCTTATAATATTCAAAAGAACCCATGAACTTCCTTTATAAATTTACAGAGAAATTAAAAGAATATAGGGAAATTTCAAAAGTAGATGAGATTGCACGGCGTTACTTTGTAATGAATGGCTTTGATGGCAGTCTCACAATTTTAGGCTTGTTAATTGGTTATTATTTAACAAATTTTAAAAATCCAATTGTAATCTTTGCAACTGGAATATCAACCTGTATTGCTATGGGGATTTCAGGATTGTGGGGAGCTTACTTAACTGAAAGATCTGAAAGGATAAGCAATTTAAGAGAGTTAGAAAAAGCAACTATTTCAAATCTCAATGATACAAAAATTGGAAGTGCACTTAGATTTGCAACAATAGTTGTAGCGATTATAGATGCTGTTGCTCCATTTATTACAGCCTTTTTTTCATTAATACCATTTCTATTTACTAAATATTTAGATATTAAAACTTGTTACTATGTTTCATTTGCTTTAACATTTACTGCCCTTTTTGTATTGGGGGTATTTCTGGGAAGGACTTCAAAAGAGAATCTATTTATCTCAGGAATGAAGATGGTTATTGCTGGAATAGTGAGTGTTTTAATAAGTGTCTTATTAATAAGGAATTTTTAGATTAAATTATGAATATCAATAAAGATGAAACTTTAAAGGTTAAAGAGCAAAAATCAAATTCGATACTGGCTTTTCTAATAATAATAATAATATCCATTATAATATTTGCTTTTCTATTTTTTACAATTTTGAGACCATTCTTTTCAGGGATTTTTACAGGAAAGCAAACATTTAAAAAACCAATTTTTGAAGTTGCCATCTCTTCACCCATGGATGGTGAAAAGATCCCCATTCTTCAAGGAAAAGCAGAATCTAACATTGAGGTTGTTGTGTCAAGTAATCGACCAATTAATAAAGTAAATATATTCATCAATGGTGTATTAGTTGAGGGTCTTAATAAAGAACCTTATATTTTTAAATGGGAAACAACAACTACTGGAGTATATTCCATATATGCTGAAGCACTAAATGAGCTAAATGAGAAAAAGGAATCATCATCAATTGAAATATCAGTTTATTCCTCTGAGGAGGAAGAAGAAAAAGAAACTCTTATAAAGAAGATAAACAGAGCAATAAGTGAAATAGAATATAGAAAGGGCAATGGATATCCTAAAATTTGTTTAGAAACTGAAAGTGTCATAGAAATAGATGGGATTACTGAAAAATGGGAAGATTTCGATTCTTTTTCAGCATTTAAAGCAACTTATAATTCAAAGGCTCTTACAAATACTTCTGACCTTTCTGGAAGATTCTATTCAGCCTGGGATAATAAATATCTTTACATAATTATAGATGTTACTGATGATGTTTTAACTCCATTAGGGAAGGAAGATAATATTTTAAAGGGAGATGGTCTGTTATTATCTATAGATAGCAATTTATACGGAGATTTAAATGAAAGGATACTTGATGCTGATGATTATCAACTATTTATCTCACCTGGTAATTTCTCAAATGTGCCTGCTCAGGTAAGAACAATCATTCCCGAACAATTTGAATTAGTAGGTACTAAAATTGCCTCATCAATTAAGGTTGGTGGTTATTATATTGAATTGAAGATACCATGGATTCAGCTTGGAATACAGAACCCACAGGATGAGACACCATTTGGATTTAACCTTGATATTTTGGATACAGATAATTTAGATGAAACTGAGCTTATAATATCTTCTTCTCCTCGAGCAAATTCACAGGATGCTTTGACTTTTGGAACTTTAATTTTAATTAAACCTCCATAAAAAGGGAATCAAGAAATAATACTTCTTATTTTTTAAAGATTTTTTAAAATTTAAATATAAATTTAATTTCATCTGATAAAATAATAAAGATTATTTGTATTTCAGGATTATTCTGGTATAATATTAAAACGAAAAAAGAAAATATTCTAAATATGTAAAATTTTGAGGGAAAGGAGTAAATTATTATGTATCCTCCAAAATTAACACCAGAGCAAAGAAAAGCAGGTCTTGAAAAAGCACTTAAACTGAGAAGAGAGAGAGCTGAGTTGAAGAAAAATTTAAAGAGAGGAAAAATTAGTCTTAAGGAAGTTCTAGAGATGAGTGGACAAACAGTTGAAAGAATAAAAGCAAAAGATATTTTAACATCATTACCCGGGGTTGGAAAAATAAAAGCTGGAAAGATAATGAACGAGGTCAAAATAGCAGTCTCTCGTAGAGTTAAAGGATTGGGAGTAAGACAGACAAAGGAGATTCTTTCTCGCTTTAGTTAGAAGATTGAATTATAAAAAAAGACATCCAATTGATATAAACCAGAGTGAATCTGAGAAAGTAAAAAATATAAAGAAACCTGGCAAATTAATTATTATATCAGGTCCATCAGGAGCAGGTAAAACTACTTTGATTAAAAAATTGATGCAAAAGATTCCCACTCTGACCTTCTCTGTTTCAACTACTACAAGAGCTATAAGAGAAGGTGAGATAGAGAGCACTGACTACTTCTTTGTATCCACAGAAGAATTCAATGATTTAATAAGAAATGATGCATTTATTGAGTGGGCTAATGTTCATGGAAATCTATATGGTACGTTAAAAAAACACGTAAAAGAACTTAGAGAAAAAAGAAAAAATGTAATACTCGATATAGATGAACAAGGAGCTAAGCAGATTAAAAAGAAAAAAATTCCTGCTCTCTTTATATATGTACTTCCCCCATCACTTGAAGAATTAGAAAAAAGGCTCAAAAAAAGGGATACTGAACACATAAAAGAGATGAATAGAAGATTACAATCTGCAAAAGAACAGATTACATCAAAAGGTTTTTATGATCATGTTATTATAAATGATGATATCAGAAAAGTTGTAAAAAAATTAAAAATAATTATAGAAGGTTATATTTAAAAATAAAAAATTGGGTAAAGAATCTATCAATAAATTAAAAAATAAAATTGAAAATAGGTATATCTTGTCAATAATTGCTGCTAAAAGAGCAAGGCATATAAAATCTTATATGAATGCTCAAAAATATATGAGAAAAACAGAGTACCCCAAACCGTTAATAGAGACTGATTCAACAAATCCTCTAACTATAGCATTTGAAGAAATTGCTGATGGAAAAATCTCATACAAAAAACCTGAGGAGAAAGAATAAATAATTAAATATAATAGTAGGATCTATTGCTGGATATGGAGAAGTAATAGTGGCAAATAAATTTACACTGGCTAAAGTGTTAGTGGATCTCCCAACAAAAGAATTAAGTAAATTCTATGTTTATGAAATACCCCCTCACTTAAGAAGTAAAATAAATATTGGTTCTTTAGTAAAAATCCCATTTTCTCATGGTCTACAACTTGGATTTGTTGTTGGATTTACTAATAAAAAACCTGTAAAAAAGATAAAAAAAATTCAAGCTATTTTAGAAGAAAAACCCCAGTTTTCTCCAGTAATGTTTGAACTTTGTAGATGGATGTCAGACTACTATTTAGCACCTCTTTCAAGTTGTATAAAGCACATTATTAAACCTGGAGGCGCTGGTGCAATTATTACTCTTGTTAAACTCACCCAAAGCAAGAAAAGATGTTTTGAGAAATTATCCAAGAAAGCTTTTTTACAGAGAAAAATTGTTGAGATAATTTCAAGCAAAGGAAAACCAGTAAAAATCACAACATTACAAAAGCTTTTATCTAGAAAAAATCTATTTAATTCCGTTATTTCACTTGAAAAAAGAGGACTAATAAAAAGAATTTACAGTGTTAAGCTTAAGCCTATTTCTTATCGTTATAAAGAAATAGTTAAACTAAAAATATCTCAAAGCGAGGTTAAAGCAACATTAAAACAATTAAAAAATGCTCCTAAACAGAAGGAAATACTTAAAAAATTATCTTTAAAGGTTGAAATTGAACAAAATGAACTTTTAAAAAGTACAAAATCATCTCACTCAAGTATCTCATCACTGGAAAAGAAGGGATATATCGAAATAGTTTCAGAAAGGGTAAAAAGGAAGTTTCCAACTTCTTATAGTGATGAGAGTGTAATTCCTAAAAAATTAACCTCTTATCAAAAAAAGGCCATTAAGTATGTTGTTGACCAGATAAAAAAGGGGAAATCAGCTACATTCTTATTACAGGGAGTATCTGGGAGCGGAAAGACAGAGGTTTATCTTAGAGTAATATCGTTTATACTTTCTATAGGTAAAACAGCTTTAGTTTTAGTTCCAGAGATTGCATTAACACCACAAATGGTAACTCGTTTTAAAAATAGATTAGGTGATGTTGTTGGAGTTTTTCATAGCAAAATGAGTAAAGGAGAAAGATTTGATCAGTGGATGGATATAAATGAAAATAGATGTCAGGTAGTTATAGGAACTCGTTCTGCAATTTTTTCACCATTAAAGAATTTGGGTGTGATCATTATAGATGAGGAGCATGAAAATAGCTACAAAGAAACAACCTCCCCTCAATATAATGTTAGAGAAGTTGCTGAGAAATTAGCCAAGCTACAAAATTCAGTTGTTATACTTGGAAGTGCTACTCCATGTATTGAAACTAGATACAAAGCAGAGATTGGTGAATATAACTTTCTTACTCTTCCAGAAAGAGTTACAAAAGGAGGATTACCAGAGGTTGAAGTTGTTGATATGAGAAATGAACCAATTGTTCCAGGTGCTTTGGGAATGAGCAATACATTAATATGTGAGATTGAAAAAACACTAAATAATAAAGATGGAGTTATATTATTTATAAATAGAAGAGGATTTTCCATATTTTTACTCTGCACAAGTTGTGGATATGTATTTAAATGTCCAAATTGTGACCTATCCTTAAAATATCACAGAGCAAGTCTCTCACTCGTTTGTCACCATTGCAATTATACGACTGGAGTTACAGATGTATGTCCAAATTGTAAGGGCATAACTCTAAAACCAATGGGGATGGGTACTCAAAGGGTTGAAGAGCAATTATACAGATTATTTCCCAAAGTAGATATATATAGAATGGATACAGATAGTACAAGAGGAAAGATTTCACATCAGACAATTCTTAACCAATTTAGCCAGAGCTCAGGGTCAATTCTTTTAGGTACACAGATGATTGCAAAAGGTCTGGATATAAAGAATGTGACATTAGTCGGAGTTATAAATGCTGATACAGCTTTAAATCTTCCGGATTTTAGGGCTGCAGAAAGGACATTTCAACTTATAACACAGGTTAGCGGAAGGTCTGGTAGGGGTGAAAAAGTGGGAAAGGTAATTATACAAACACACTTTCCAGAGCATTATGCTATAGATTGCGCAACAAAAGGTGACTATTTAATGTTCTATAAAAAGGAGATTAAATTTAGAAAAGAACTAATGTATTCACCATATTCTTATCTTATAAATATATTAATTTCTGGTAAGTTTGAAGATGATGTTATTAATCTCAGTAATGAAATATTATCTTTTATTAAATCGAAAGAAATAGATAATTATGCTACTATCTTAGGTCCAGCACCAGCTCCCCTTTCAAGAATTAAGAATAAATATAGATGGCATATATTTATAAAAACAAAAAAACCTGATAAAACGAAAGAAATATTAACTCAAACAATGTTAAAGATTCCTAAATTAGGTAAGAAGGCTAAATATGTAGTAGATGTAGACCCTATATTAACAATGTAGATAACTTTGAAAAGTTTTAAAATTTAGGTTAGAATTTTTCTATTAATATTTTTAAATGGTAATTTTTTAAATTTTGAAACTTAAATATACAGGGGAAAATTGATAATGGCAAAAAAGAGGATAAGGATGTTTGGAGACCCCGTTTTAAGGGAAAAAAGTTCAAGTGTTAAAAAGATAGATGATAAGACGATAAAATTAATAGAAGATTTAGAAGATACTATGAGAGCTGCTTCAGGTGTAGGTCTTGCAGCCAATCAGATAGGTGTATTAAAAAGAGTGGCTGTTGTTGATACCGGGGATGGATTAATTGAACTCATAAATCCTAAAATTATAAAGAAGGAGAGAGAAATAGAACAACAAGAGGGTTGTTTAAGCTTTTACTCCTTAGGTTGTCTCATAAAGCGAGCTGAAAAAATTTCTATAATAGCTAAAAATTCAAAAGGTAAAAAGGTTAAAATAAAGGCTGAAGGTCTATTGGCAAGGGCGATTCAGCAGGAGATTGATCATCTTAATGGTGTTTTAATTATTGATCATGCTTCAAATGAAGATAGAAGAAAAATACTTTTAGAAATGAATGAGTTAAGAAAACAATATCAGGAGGGAAAGATTTGAAACTCATCTTTTTGGGAACGCCTCAGTTTTCTGTTCCATTTTTAAGAACAATAAATTCATCACATCATAAAATTCTTGCTGTTATAACAAATCCTGATAGAAAGAGTGGAAGGGGAATGAGAATAACATCACCTTCCATAAAGAAAGAAGCTATCAGATTGGGATTAAAAGTTTTCCAACCTCCAGATATTAATAACCCGGAATTTATTTCACAAATTAGTAAACTTAAAGCAGAAGTGGGAGTTATTGTAGCATATGGAAGGATTTTGAAAAAAGAAACTATAAACATCATGAAAAAAGGATGGATTAATCTTCATCCTTCTTTACTTCCAAAATATAGAGGGCCATCACCAATTCAATGGGCAATATTGAATGGGGACCGAACAACAGGTATTACTACAATTTTCTTAGAGGAAAAGATGGACTCGGGTGATATCATTTTGCAAAAAAAAATTAAGATCAAAGAAAATGATACTTTTGGAAAGCTCAAGCGAATAATTGAAAATGAAGGCTGTAAATTATTAATGGATACTCTAGATTTAGTTGAAAAAGGGAATGTAAAGACTATTGTACAAGATGATAGTTTAGCAACATATACTAAAAAAATCATGAAAAAAAATGCAATCATAAATTGGAATAGTCCATCAAAGAAAATACATAATCAAATAAGAGCATTAAATCCAACTCCTGGTGCTCAAACATCCATTAAAGGTAAAAATCTGAAAATATTTATATCTCAGATAATTAATAGAAAATCAACTCTTCCTCCAGGATCAGTAGTGACATGTTCACCGAGAGAAGGGTTATTTATTGCAACATCAGATTATTTAATTCGTCCTTTTATATTGCAACCTCAGGATAGAAGGAAGATGAAAGATATTGAGTTCTTATGGGGTTATCGAGTAAACAGAGGAGATATTCTGAAATAGAATATCTCTGAAATTATGTAACAAACCTATACAAAGTCTTAAATTTCATTATGGTTAATAAAAAAGATAAAATATATGAATTGTCAGTTTCAATACTGGATGCAGATTTTACACATTTAGAGGATGAAATCAGAAAAATAGAGCCTTATGCTGATTTTATCCAGATTGATGTAATGGATGGACATTTTGTACCAAATATTTCTTTTGGAATTCCAATTGTTAGAGCAATAAAAAATATTACTGATATTCCTTTAGAAGCTCACTTAATGATTCAAGAGCCACAAAGATATATAAAAGATTTTATAGATGCTGGCTCCAATTGCGTAATTATTCATTATGAATCAGAATCATCAATAGAAATATTAAATATTATAAAAGAGATTAAAGAATATGGGATTGAAGCGGGACTTGCTGTAAATCCTGATACACCTATAATGAATATAACTGATTATTTAAAAAATATTGATATTCTTCTTGTCATGTCTGTTTTTCCTGGTTTTGGAGGTCAAAAATTTATAAAAAAAACCTATGATAGGATTAGAAAAATTAGGAGAATAATTGATTCAGAAGACATTAAAGTTAAAGTTGAAGTTGATGGCGGAGTAAATTTAAATAATGCTCATAAATTATTAAAAGCTGGAACTGATATTTTAGTAGTTGGATCTGCAATATATAAATCCAGTGATACAGAAGAAGCTGTAAAAAATTTCTCTTTAATTGAAATATAGAACATATTTTTTGGTAAAATATTGAAAAATAATAGCTTTTATAGTATATACTATTTATCATTATATTTCTTAAAGACAAAAAAACTTCGGGGCGGGGTGTAATTCCCGACCGGCGGTAAAGCCCGCGAGCCTTTTTGGCAGATCTGGTAATTTCCAGAGCCGACAGTATAGTCTGGATGGGAGAAGATTCAATATATGCGTCAAGGATTTTCTTCCTGACGCATGTTTTATTTGAGGAAAATATCGTAAGGTTTAATAGGTGAAAAATATTAAAAAAGAGATACATGAAAAGTATATAAATATTGCAATCGAATTAGCGGAGAAAGCCAGGGGAAGGACAAGCCCTAATCCTTTAGTTGGAGCTGTATTAATAAAAAATGGTGAAATAATAGGAAAAGGATATCATAGGAAAAAAGGTTCTCATCATGCAGAAGTGGAAGCTATAAATTCTTGTCAAACTTCCTTGGATGAAGCTACTATGTATGTGACCCTGGAACCATGTTGCTTTTATGGTCATACACCTCCTTGTACTATAGCAATTTTAAATAGTGGGATAAAAAAGGTTATTGTTGGCAGGATCGACCCTAATCCAAGAGTAAATGGCAAAGGAATAAGAGAGCTAAAAGAGGGGGGAGTTGAGGTAGAAGTTGGATTTTTACAAGATGAAATATCAAGGCAAAATGAGATTTACATAAAATATATTACAGAAAAGATACCTTTTATTGCGTTGAAAATGGCAATAAGCCTGGATGGTAAGATGTGTACTAAAACAAAAGATTCTAAATGGATTACCTCAGATATTTCAAGAAAATATGTACATGAAATAAGAAGTCAATTTGATAGTATATTAACTGGAGTGGGGACAGTACTAACAGATGACCCTTTACTTACAGTGAGATATAGTAATATTAAAAGAAATCCCATAAGAATTGTAGTTGATTCAAGACTTAAAATACCCTTAGATTCAAAATTATTTGAAACCATTGATGAATCAAGATTAATTATTACAACAACAAGATATTACAATAAGAAAAAAGCCAAAGAAATAGATGAACTTGGAGCAGAGATTCTAATAGTTAATGAAAACAAGAATGAGAATATTGAGCTAAAAAACAGAGTAAATTTAAATGAATTACTAAAAATATTGGGTGAGAAAGAGATAACATCTGTCCTAATAGAGGCGGGTCCAACACTTTCTACATCATTTATTAAACAAGATTTGGTTGATAAATTTCATATTTTTATTGCCCCCATAATAATTGGTGGATATAATCCTTTTCAAACTATTGGGGACTTAGAAATTACAAGAATAGTAGATACTAAGAAACTTAATTTCTCAAAGATAGAAAGAATAGGGGATGATGTGTTAATTGAAGCTTATCCTATTTAATAAAAATTAATTAGTAAAATTTCTTAAGCGGATTAGAAAAGGAAAAAATGTTTTCTGGAATAATTGAAGAAGTTGGAATAGTTAAAAAAGTAAGACTATCTCCAGAAAAAAGTTTTATAAGAATTTTTTGCAAAAAAATTTATGAAGACCTTAAATTGGGTGATTCCATAAGTGTAGGTGGAGTATGTCTTACAATTTCAGAGATTGGACATGGTTTGTTTGGTGTTGATATCTCACCTGAAACATATGAAAAAACCACATTGAAATATCTTAAGGTGGGAAGAAAGGTAAATCTAGAAAGATCTATTACTCTTGGAACCTTATTGGGAGGTCATATTGTTTTAGGACATGTTGATGAAGTTGGAAAAATAATAAGAATAAAAAGGGAAAGAGGTTCCAATATATTTGAGATTTCTCACTCACCAGAATTGGCGAAATATTTAGTGAAAAAGGGTTCGATAGCTGTCGATGGCATTAGTTTGACCATAATGGATGTTTTTATTAGAAAGTTCTCAATTAATTTAATTCCTTACACCCTGAAAAATACTACTTTAGGTAATAAAAGTATCAATGATAATGTAAATTTAGAAGCAGATGTTCTTGCGAAATATTGCCATAAATTTATTTCAGATAGATATAAAAATACTTCAGATAGATATAAAAACAAAGAGATTACCAATAACAATTTAAAGAAAAAGCTTAAAGACCTGGGTATAGTTTCTTGACTATTTATCCTCTCCCTCGGTGGGAGAGGAATAAGGAGAGGGAGAATGAGTAAGAGTATTAATATTTTTGATTTTATAGGGAAGAAATAATATGAGCGTCGTTACAATTGAAAAGGCAATAGAAGAAATTAAAAAAGGCAAGATGGTAATAGTAGTTGATGATAAAGACAGAGAAAATGAAGGTGATTTCATAATGGCTGCTGAGAAGGTTACTCCTGAGGACATAAATTTTATGTCAAAGTTTGGTCGAGGTTTAATTTGTATGCCTTGTATCAGTTCTAGATTAAATGAACTACAGATACCTGATATGGTGACTGAGAACACATCGAAACATGGAACTGCGTTTACAGTTTCTGTTGGTGCAAAACATAAAATATCAACTGGAATATCTGTATTTGACCGTGCTGCAACAATTTTAACAATAGTTGATCCTGAAGCAAAAGCAGAAGATATAAGTATGCCCGGGCATGTTTTCCCTTTAAGAGCGAATGATGGTGGCGTACTTAAAAGAGCGGGACATACAGAGGCTGCTATTGATTTAGCTCGATTAGCAGGTCTTTTCCCAGCTGGTGTTTTATGCGAGATAATGAATAATGATGGAACAATGGCTAGATTACATCAGTTGGAAAAAATAGCAAAAGAGTTTAAAATGCCAATTGTTACAGTGGAATCTATCATTGAATATAGGAGAAAAAAAGAAAGATTAATTAGAAAGATAGCAACAGCAAGACTTCCAACAGAATATGGTAAATTTGATATTACTGTATATCAATCAGTTCTGGATGAGAAAGTTCATGTAGTCTTGAGAAAAGGTAAGGTTAGAAATAAACAAAATGTTTTAGTTAGAGTACATTCTCAATGCCTTACCGGAGATGTCTTTAAGTCTTTAAGATGTGATTGTGGTCAACAGTTGTCTAAAGCTCTTAAGATGATACAAGATGAAGGAATAGGTGTTTTACTATATATGGAGCAAGAGGGAAGGGGAATTGGACTTTCCAATAAATTAAAAGCATATAGACTTCAAGACAAAGGCTTAGATACTGTTGAAGCAAACATAGAACTAGGTTTTTCAGCAGATCTTAGAGATTATGGAATTGGAGCCCAGATATTGGTTGATTTAGGATTATCAACGATAAGATTATTGACAAATAACCCAAGAAAAATTGTGGGGCTTGAGGGACATGGGTTAAAAATAACAGAAAGA
>DAOWJR010000033.1 GCA_030640275.1 Actinomycetes bacterium
AATTTCATTAGATATACTTTTAATCTGTCTATCTGTTTTACCGCTACATATCACAAAATAATCAGTAATTATTAATCGACCACTTACATCCAATACTATGATGTCTAAAGCTTTCTTTTCATTAGCAGCTTTTGCAGCTTCTATGGCATTTAAAGAAGATTTTTTAAAAGATATTTTTCCCTCCTATGATAATGGTAAATAATCGCTACCTATTAGAATAACAATATCAGCTTTTTGCTTGGTTTGTTCAGATAATAATCCGTCTGTTACTATTTTCCCTACCCCCAGAAGCTCTCTAATAGAAATTGCATCTTCAATTACACTTATTTTAAATGAAGTAACTATTATTTTAGTTTCAATATACTGAAAGCTGGCTGCATTCCCAATTTCAACTATTTGAAAGTCATCCTGTAGTTTATTACCTGCATTATTTGCAATTCCAGGACTTCCACAACCATTTAAAATTATAATATCACTTTTTTCTTCTTCTTCAGGAGATACAACTGGTTTAAATTCCCCGAATATCTCTGTTATTTTTTCAGGTTGTGGAACATGATAATTACTACCGTCTATCTCTACTACTATTATAGGTAAAGTTTTATCTTTGAAAATTTTAGATTCCTGAAGTTTAGTCATGGATGAACCCAAAGATATTAATTCTTCAACAGAAAAATCTGAAGCAAAACATTCAGAAATTAATTGCATTTCGTTAGCTATCTCAGAATAACTCTTATTTGCCATTAGTTTATCTAAAATGGATAGATAAACACCTTGTTGATCCGATACATTAAAAATGCTCTCACCTTCTCCACTTATGTAATGAAGATAACTAATAGCTAAATCTCCGCTTAAATTCTTTTCTCCCTTCTCAAGTAAAACTGTTACATCAGTATTAATATCGGGAAAGCTTATATTTTCTGGTATATTAACTGAAACACCACCAATTTTTTCCACTAAATCAAAAACATTTACTAAGATATGATGATCCACCTCAATCCCTATCGAATCATTTATAGCTGATTTTAAATCCTCTATTCGCCCTTCTTTTAATAACTGTTGTACTGTTACAGCTTCTCCGGAGAACTGAAGTATTGTTCTTAAAGGTATAGAGAGTAATAAACTTTCTTCTGAAATAGAATTATAGCTAACTAGTATTACTGAATTCGGAGAAATCTGCTCTAAGCTTTTATCAGAACCAATGATTAAGAGGTTTGTTTTTCCACTAAAAACTAATTCCTCTTCAGTTGAAGTTGGTTGTTCCTCTTCTGAAGCTGAACTGGTTGTTTGTTCTTGTGCAGTTTCTCTACCTGATTTAAATAAACCTTTTTGAATATAGAAAATATAGTAGATAAGCAACAATATCGTTAACAAAACTACAAAGGTTATGAATCTTTTCCTTCTTTTATTCCTTTGTGATTTTAATCTTCTTTCCATTCTTGTACCAATTTTTTGTTCTTCCAATTTTAATCCCCTCACATTATTCTTTATATAAATTCATCTTATAAATATGATTAGCTACTCCATCTGGTAAAAGATATTTAATAGGTTTTCCAGTCCTCACTCTATTTCTAATATCAGTTGAAGAAATGGCAAGTGCTGGTATTTTAATAATATGTATTTTTTTATTGATATCAGCTATTCCCAATTCATCTTTCAGTCTTTTCTTAACATTGTTCAACCTATCGAGCTCATAACCTGGGCGAGTAGCTGCGATAAATATACACAAGTTTAGAATTTCAGCTGGATTTTTCCAAGTTAATATATCCAGAACTGCATCAGTACCTGTTATGAAGAAAATTTGTGAATCTTTATAAAGTTCATGTAAATCTTTTACTGTATCAATAGTATACGAAGGCTGAGGACGATCAATTTCTATTCTGGACACATAAAAATAAGGATTTGAGCCTGTAGCCATAACAGTCATCAGATATCTCTGTTGTGCGTTTGTAATTTTCTGACCTTCTTTATGAGGAGGATCACCTGTTGGAATAAACAATACTCTATCCAAATTAAATTGTATTCTTGCCTCTTCTGCTGTTACCAAATGTCCATAGTGAATAGGGTTAAAAGTACCACCCATTATTCCTATTCTCAAAATCTATACACCTACCTCAATATCAATAATTTAGCTAATTTATAAAATTAAAAGTTTAAAAATAAATTAATAAATATAAAAATTATAAATTAAAAAAATTGATATGTTAAAAAAATTTTATTATTTTTTTACACCTTTCTCCGGAATAAAATCAAAATTTTTGTCACAAATTAAAACTGTGTCACCCTCTTTTACTCCATATTTTAACAATTTTTCATTTAATCCCAATTTATCAAGCCTACGCTGCATATACGAAACAGCTTGTGGATTATTAAAATCTGTCATTATTACAGCTCTTTCCACCTCATCACTAATCACTCTAAAGGCTTTACCTTCCCTCTTTATTTTAATTAATTTTTGCTCTTTAAAGATATATTCCTTTTTGATTTTTGTTTTTTTTATTTCCTTTTTTTTAGTCTTTCTTAAAGTATCTTTTATATCAATACACAGTTTTTCAAGACCCTCGAAAAAAATAGCAGATATTAAGTTTACTTTCTTTTTATATTTTTCACTAAAAAATTTTTTTACCCTCTTTATTTCTTCATCATCCTGTAGTATATCTATTTTATTTAAGGCTATGATTTGAGGTTTTTTCAACAACTCTTTATCAAATGACTTCATTTCGTTATTTAACATAATAAAATCATTAATAGGATCCCTTTGAGACGATACTGAGACTTCTAAAATATGAATGAGAATTTTCGTCCTTAGAATATGTTTTAGAAACTTAATTCCAAGACCTGCTCCTTTATGAGCTCCTTTAATTAACCCAGGAATTTCTGCAATTATATAACTGAAGTCTTCTTCTTCTCTCATTCCAACCTTTGGATACAAAGTTGTGAATGGATAATTAGCTATTTTTGGTTTTGCTGAAGTTAATTTACTGAGTAAGGTTGATTTTCCAACGTTTGGAAATCCTACTATCCCAACATCTGCAATTAGTCTCAACTCAAGCTCAATCCATCTTCCCCTTACAACTTCTCCCTTCTCAGCAAAAGATGGAGCTTGTAGTATTGATCTAACAAAAGAAGCATTTCCTTTTCCACCTCTTCCACCATTAGCTATAATTACTTCAATACCATCCTGATTAAGATCTGTCACAAATGAACCTTTATCATCTTTTATCACTGTGCCAACTGGAACATTTATGATTAAATCCTTTCCATTCTTTCCATCCTTATTTGCACCTTTTCCATGCTTGCCCCTTTCAGCCTTAAAATGCACAAGATAAGCAAAATCAAGCAAGGAAGTTTTTTCTGAGTCAGATTTTAAAATGACACTTCCTCCATTTCCTCCACTTCCACCATTTGGTCCACCTTTTGCTTTATGGCGTGTTCTTAAAAAACTAACACAACCGTTACCTCCATCTCCACCTTTTACGAATATCCTGGCTTCATCTAAAAGATCTATTTTTTCCTTATATCTCATTTTGCATAAAATTGTGTAGGAATTTAATTAAGAAATTTTATAATTTACCTAAATTTTTAATTTTAGGGCAACTCTTTATGGTTACTTTTTAATGCAAGGCTAAAGCCTTGCCATACTTTACGGATTTATTTTATTATGTAAGATTATCTTATATCAAAACTTTATTAGAATCTAAAATTTTATTTAATAAAAAAAGACCATAATTTTATGGTCTTTTCTCAAAATGTTTTATAAATAGCAGAATATTTTCTAAATTAATTAAAATTTATTAAGGTATTATATTTATGCTTTTTTTGTTTTTAGATAATCTTTTGAAAAATACATTTCCAGCAATTTTAGCAAAAAGTGTATCATCTCTTCCTCTTCCAACATTATGACCTGGTTTATAACAAGTACCTCTTTGCCTGACAAGAATTGTTCCTGCATTTACAAACTGACCACCAAAGCGCTTTATACCTAAACGCTTTGAAGTTCCCTCTCTTCCATTTCGGCTGCTTCCTCCACCCTTTTTATGTGCCATTTATATCACCTCTGCATATATTATAATCTATTTTATGATTAATTTAAACTTAATTTATTAGATATCTTTTATTTTAATTTCTATTTCTTTTTAATAAGATTCTTTATTCCTTCTTTGATTTGGGAGATTTTATCTCTTTTAAAACTACCCGTGAGTATTTTTGTCTATGACCAATTTTTCTCTTATAACCAGTTTTTGAAGTATGCTTGAAGCTTATTATTTTCTTTCCACTAATATGTTCTACTATTTCTCCAATTGCTCTATAATTGGATAGTATATCCTTGTCAACTATTATCTCTTCCTTTTCTGAGATGAGCTTTATGTTTGAAAAAATAACCTTATCTCCCTTCTCACCTTCTATTTTTTCAATTAAAAAAATCTCACCTAACTTAACTTTATATTGTTTTCCTCCAGTTTCAAGAACTATATAAATTTCAATCTCCTTTAAATCACTATTTTTATATAAACTTTTTAAATTTATAATGAGGGTAGATTATATCAGAATCATTTTTTTGAGTCAAAATTATTTTGATTGTTTGTCATCTAAAAAGTGAACTACTCCCAGCTATTGCAAGTCAACTTCTCGACTACGGAGTTAAAAATAGACACTTTTTTATAAATTTAAAATTTATCTAACAATTATTTTTGCTTGTGCATAAGTTTTTTTAACATTTAATATCTCCACCCTCAACCTTTTATGAAGATATTCTCTGCCATCTATAATATGTATTATATAACCACTAAATCTTGAAATAGCATCCTTGGAAATATATGAGTGAGGTTCCTCCACTAATATATCTAAAACCTGTCCCTGATATACAGGTATTGCTGCTTCTTCTATCTCTTTTATAATTCCCTCTTTTAGTAAATTGAAAGCATTAATGGGGATACTATCATTACCCTTTATGGAAATATATTTATTTGTAATATTCTCCAATTTTTTTAAATTTTCTCCGCCCTGACCTATAACCATAGCTGCAACGCCACTATTAAGTTCTATAAGAAATGCTTCGGATTCACTTTCTTTTGCTAATCTAAAAATTTCTCTTTCAGTTTTTAATCTCATAGATTCCTCTGATAGGATATATCCACCTTCATCACAATAGGGGCAGGGCTTACATAAAACATCTTGAATCCCTTCTGTAACATTTTTTCTAGTCATTTCAAGCAATCCCAATTTTGAAATATCAGTTATATTAGTTGTTACATTGTCAGACTGTAGAGCATTTTTCATAGCTTCAACAATTTTTAGCCTATTTTCCTCTTTCTCCATATCAATAAAATCAATAACAATTAATCCTCCAATATCTCTTAGCTTTATTTGCTTAACAATCTCTTCAACAGCTTCCAAATTTATATGAACAATTGTCTTTTCTAAGTCATTTTTTCCTGAAAAACGTCCAGAATTTACATCAATAGCAGTTAGAGCTTCTGTTTTATCAATTACAACAAATCCACCTGATTTTAACCAAACCTTCCTTTTAAGAGCTAAATCAATTGCCTTTTCAACTCCCATTTCTTCAAATAACGGTTTTTCTCCACTGTGTAGCTTTAGTTTTGAATGCATTTGAGGAATCTTCTTTTTTAAATAATTGGATATATGATCATATAACTGTTTTGTATCTACCACAATGCTGTTAAAATCTAAAGTTAATCTATCCCTTAGAATTCTATGAACTAAGTCTAACTCCTTATGAATTAGAGTTGGGGAATCTAACCTTCGAGCTTTATTTTGAATATTATTCCATAAACGCTTAAGGTATTTTAACTCTCTTTTTAAAATAGCTAACTTCGTGTCTCTTGCAACAGTTCTAATTACTATTCCCATATTTTTAATTTTTAACCTTGTGCTTAAACTTCTCAACCTTTCTCTTTCTGATTCATCAAGTTTTTTAGAAACACCTACTCCATCACCATATGGCATCATTACCAAATATCTACCAGCAAGAGAGATAAGGGATGTTAACCGAGCTCCTTTGGTTCCCATCGGGACTCTTGTTACCTGAACTATTAACATCTGTCCAGGTTTTAGGATTTGTTTTATTTTTCCTTTTACTATTTCATTAGTTCCTTCATAATAATCAAAAGGTGAACCAACCTCCTTTACAAATAAGAAAGCATTTTTCTTTACCCCTATATCTACAAAAGCGGAGTCTAAACCGTACATTATTTTTTGAACTCTTCCCAAATATATATTTCCAATTATTGAATCTTTTCTTTCTCTATCAAAATAAAGTTCCGCAACTTCATCATTTTCCAAAATTGCCACTCTAATTTCATTTAGATCTGAACTTATTAATAAATCATATTTCATAAAAAATAACTTCTAAAATACCCTTTACTTAAAATATCTAATAATCTATTTGAGCAGTGTAAACGGACTTAGAAGTAAATCACCATCCTTTCTAAACATATTAATTCTTAGAATTCTCTTTAAAAAAAATTTTCTTTTATTTTCCAGTGAGTTTAAAAATTTAATAAGATCGTTTATTTTTAAATCATCTTGACTACCAATAGCGATTAAAAAATCTATTATTATATTATCAGGTAAACTTCTAATTTTAAAATTAAGTAATTTCTCCTTAAAATATTTAGCATTTTTTGATAATTGATTGTTAAATCCTATCATATTCTCAGTAAATAATTTTAATAATAAATCAGCTTCCTGTCTTTTTACTAACTCAGGCCGGTACGAAAATATTAATTGATATCTCATACAATTTATCTGGCTTGAAAGAGATTGGGATAACTTTACAGATTTCGCCTTTAATACTTTTAACCCTTGAGGTAACTGGTCATTTATTCTTTTCACAAATGTCTTTGTTGATAACTTCTTGCTTAAAATTATATCCGCATACTCACCAACACTTTCCCATCCAACTTTTAAAGCATATGCAGTTGATAATTTCGGTTTTGGATGATAACCTTTCGAATAAAGCATAGGTATTTTTGCTCTTCTTAATGCTCTAATTAAAAGATTAATCAAATCTAAATGCGATATGTATTTTATATCACTTAGTTTTGAAAATCTAAAACGAATAATTACTTTACTTGTATTTTTAACCAATAATTTTTCCCTGATATTAAGTAATGCTTTACAAAATTAATTCAAAATTGCTAATTAAAAAATTTTATTAAAATTATTTAAAAAATATGTTGAAAATATTATTTTGAAAAAAATATAAAAAATATTTTTTTATTTCAGGATATTGGACATTTTATTATTTCTTGTAACCCACAACTATTGCATCCTGCTAACCTGCAATCAGGAGTAATTTGTTCATTTAAAGCTTTTTTATATTCTTTAAATAAAAATTTCCTGTTTTGTCCACTCTCAATTATTTCCCACGGGAATATTTCATCTTCTTCTCTATGTCTATTAGCATAAAAAGTTATATCTACATTATCCTTTTTTAAAGCAGTTAACCATTTATCATATGAAAATTGTTCTTTCCAACTGTCAAATTTACAACCCATTTTCCAGGCAATTCTTATTGCCTTTGAAAGTCTTCTATCCCCTCTCGCAAAAATTGCTTCTATTTGACTTCTATGCACATCGTGTATTTTAATAAATACATTTTTTTTCTTAAGTTTTCTTTTCAGATAATTAATCTTTTTATCTAAAATTTCTAATGAATCCTGACCAACCCATTGAAATGGTGTATTAGGTTTTGGACAAAAAGGTGAGATTGTTACATTTATCTTTATCCTGCTGTACTTATCTTTTGGAACCTCTGTTTTTGCAATTATTAATATTTTGTTTATGATATTAATTATTCCATCCAAATCACTCATCTCTTCAGTAGGAAGTCCGACCATAAAGTAAAGTTTTATTCTTTCCCATCCACTTGATAATGCTGCCCTGGCACAGTTATAAATATCCTCATCTGTAATATTTTTATTTATAACATCTCTTAATCTTTGAGTCCCAGCTTCAGGGGCAAATGTAAGACCTGTCCTTCTTTCTTGTGAGATAAGGTCCGCTAATTTTACTGAAAAACTATCACATCTTAAAGATGGTAATGATACAGCGGTGTGGCTACCTTCTAAATTTCGCTTTAAACTTTTTAATAAATATTCAATTTCAGAATAATCAGTTGAAGAAAGTGATGATAGTGAAACCTCCTCATAACCGGTTTCTTCCAATCCTTGTATAATCGAATTCAGTATTGATTGGACATTTCTTTCTCTGACTGGTCTATATATAAAACCTGCCAAACAAAATCTACATCCTTTAGAACAACCCCTCATTATCTCAACCCAAAATCTATCGTGAATTACTTGCGTATTGGGAATAATCAATTTTAATGACTGACTAAAACTTCCAAAATTTAGAATAATATTCCTTACAGCATTTTTTGGAAATGAGTCCTTAACTATTATTTTCTTCACACTTCCATCGGTTTTATAGATGAAATCATAAAAGGAGGGTACATAAATCCCATCAATTTTACCCATCTCTTTGATAATCTCATTTTTATTAAAACCCTTATTTTTTAACTCGCTTAATTTCTCAAGAATGTCTATTATTACATTTTCACCATCACCTATTACAAAAAAATCAATAAAGGGGGCAATTGGTTCTGGATTAAAAACACCTGGTCCACCAGCTATTATTATGGGATATTCATTCCCTCTATCCTTATATTCTATCGGTATTTTTGCAAGATTTAACATATTTACTATATTTGTGAAACATAGTTCATGTTGAACAAAAAAGCCCAATATATCAAATTCCTTGACTGCAATTCTGCTTTCTAAAGAAAAAAGAGGGGTATCTGTTTTTCTCATTTGCTCCTCCATATCTAACCAAGGAGCGAATGTTCTCTCAGCAACAAAATCAGGATGATTATTTATAACATTGTAAAGAATATGAATAGCCATATTTGACATTCCAATCTCATAAAGGTCGGGAAAGGCTAAAACTATTGATGCTTTACATTTTTTAATATCTTTATGAACCGAATTTAATTCCCCACCAACATATTGAGATGGTTTTATAACATTATCAATTAATGGATATATATTTATAGGCTTTAAATCCATTTTTTAATTATAGACCCCATTTCTCGAGTCAGGCTAATACTTTAGATATTATAAAATCTTCGTAGATAAACACTTTCTACTAATCCCAATCCTAAAAATGTGGTGATTAGAGAACTCCCACCATAACTGATAAGTGGTAGAGTAATTCCAGTTATGGGCATAATTCCTATGGTTACTCCTATATTTATTAATAGATGTAAAGATAGTAGAATTGCAATCCCACCACAAAAAAGGGCACCAAATTTATCTTTGGCTACAGTTCCAATTCTTATTACACTAAAGATGAGCAATGTATAAAGAGATATTAGAATGACAGCACCTAAAAAGCCCAACTCCTCCCCCAGTACACAGAAAATAAAATCTGTATGAAGCTCGGGAACAAAATGAAGACTTGTTTGAATTCCTTTAAACAATCCTTTTCCAGATAGTCCACCAGAACCAACAGTAATTATTGATTGGTTTAATGTATACCCTATACCTAAAGGGTCAATATCTGGATTTATAAATATTAGTAGCCTATTTAACATGTACTGTTTAACTAATCCCGATTTTATGGCTATTAAAATTGCAAAAAGACCTAAAATAAATATCGAAAAAATATATATCTTTTTAAGTCCAGCAAGATATAAAATGCCAATTACAACTCCAATATAAATTATAGCTGTGCCTATATCAGGTTGTAATACCAATAGTATTACTGGCATCCCAACAAGTAATAGAGTTATAATGAGGTCAACAAAATTTACTTCATCCCTTTTTTTTCTAGATAAATATCCAGCAACAGCTATAATAATTCCAATCTTAAAAAATTCAGATGGCTGCACTTTTAACATTCCCCATCCTATCCAACTCCTCGCTCCGCCAGATACGTGACCAAATATAAAAACTGCTATTAAACCTAATAAATTAATTATATAAACAGCCCACCAAAACTTCTCTAACCATATATAATTTAAAAATAGAACCATAAAAAATATTAATAATCCTAATCCCACCCATACTAATTGCTTATTAAAAAATGATGAGAAATCTAAATTGAATGAGAACTTAGTTAATCCAATAGCACTATTTATTAGAATTAATCCATAAATAACAAGTAAAATGATAGCAAAAAATAGTATGAAGTCAAATCCAGTTATTAAATTTTTAATATTAGTTAGTTTTTTATTCTTCGCTTTCATAACTGCTCTCAATATTGTATATAAATTCGAGTAATTCTCTAGCAATTGGAGCTGCGGATTTCCCACCAGAACCCGCTTCTTCAATCATTGATACAATAATATATTCAGGACTTTCAACAGGAGTATAGCATGCAAACCATGAAAAATCCTGTTTTCCTGGAACATTACTTGTCCCAGTTTTTCCTGCAACAGAAATTTCATCTAAAGGGAAGCCTTCAAATGCGGATTTTGCAGTTCCTTCTTTTATAACTAAAATTAATCCCTTTTCTATAATTTCAAAAATTCCTTTTTCTAATGTTTGTTTTTTGTTTATTTTAATAACCTTATTTTCCACTAATTCTTTTTTTGGTGAAACTATTTTTAAACCAATATGAGGAGTCACCATTTCACCATTATTAGCAATAGTAGAATATAATTGGGCTATTTGAATGGGCGAAACTAATATATCCCCTTGACCAATGGCTAAGTTTACACTATCTCCAGGATACCATCTCGCAAGAGTTGGATTATCTTTAAAATATTCACTTTTCCACTTTTTATTTGAAATTATCCCTTTTGATTCAAAAGGTAAATCAACACCAGTAAGCTCATCTAAACCCAAAATCTTCGAATAATGATAAAAAGCATCACCAGATTTTTTACTATTATTATGTAGAGACAGACCTATTTCATAAAAAACAATATTACATGATTCCTGAATACCTTCTATGAGATTGATATCACCATGACCCCACTTCTTCCAGCAATATCTCTTATGTTCATCTCCGAGTTCTTTCCAAACACCAAGACATTTGTAATTTTTACCATAAGGTTCAACTAAATTTTCACCTAAACCTGCAGCAGCAGTTACTACCTTGTATATTGACCCTGGTGAATAACTCATCAATGTTCTGTTGTTTAGTGGAAAATTACTTTCTGGATTATTTAAATTAGACCAATCCTTTTCTGAAATTCCTCCAATGAAAATATTGGGGTCATAAGTTGGGTATGAAGTGAGTGCTAAAATCTGGTTTGTTTTTGCATCAAGTATAATTAATGAACCAGCTGGAGCTTTATAGTACTCATTAGTCTTTTCATCACGCCTTTCTCTAGCTTTCTCTATCCACTTTTTTAAAACCTCTTCAGCCTTTCTCTGTAAATTAATATCTATTGTTAAATATAAATTATTCCCTGGAATTGGTTTTACTTTACCTAGTTCCCTAACTATATTCCCGGTGGGATCAACTTCCACAGTTTTACTACCATTTTGACCTGATAAAAATGGCTCATAATATAGCTCAACTCCTGCTTTTCCAACTACATCACCTGGATGATATCCATATTTAAATTTTTCCTGTTGTAACTCTTCTAATGTTATCTGACCGACATATCCCAGTATGTGGGAAGATACATCCCCATTTGGATAATTTCTTAACGGGACTGCTTTTACTATTACACCTGGAAATTCATCAGAGTGTTCCTTTATAAATGTTGCTAATTCTTTATCTATATCTTCAACTATATCTATATAACCCTTTATATATTCTCTTTCGTCAGATAATTTTTTTTCTAAATTATGATAAGATTTTCCTAAAACAGGTGCTAATCTTTTTAAAACTTCTGGATTATCATCAATTATTTCTGGATCAACACTTATTACAAGACCCGGTCTATTATAAGACAATATTATTCCATTTCTGTCATAAATAATACCACGAGGGGCTACATCTCTTATTGTTTTGGTTCTAATCTCCTTCGCTTCCTGTGCATAGCTTTCACCCATTATTACCTGTAGATACCAGAGACGAAGAAGCAGAGTAGTTGAAATAAGAAAAACTATGAAGTATAGGAGTTTTAGTCTATTAAATATTGAAGTTTCTTTTTTCAAAATCTGATGCTCCTATCATTTTAATAATGAACCAATTTTTTTAATTATTGGATGAATAATTAACATTACTAAACCATTAATTAAAGGTTGATAGATTATTTTATTTATTAAATTACCCTGTATCACTTCTTTTCCTAAAGAGAAAGATATTATATGTGTTAAAAATACCCAAATTTCTGTTACTATAATCATTACAATGGTGGGAATAATATAATGTTCTCCAGTAAAAATTCTTTTAACTCTCAAAGATATAAACGCGCTTATCATATTGACAAATGCGAACAATCCTAAAATGTGACCGAATAAAAAATCACTACAAATCCCAGCAAAAAAACCGAAAATAATTGCAAAAAATTCACCAAATATGAGTGAAGTAGATATAACAATGACCAGAACTAAGTTTAATTGGATACCTCCAACTAATATATAATTTGCTATTGTGCTCTGGATTGCCAAAGTTATAAGAAGTAAAAAAAGAGAGAAGAAGAATTTTTTCATATACCTTTACTTAAAAATTAAAATTTTTTAATCTAATGAGGTAAAATTTGTAATAATAAGAACCTCTTCTATATTATCAAAATTGCATGCTGGTAAAATTTTAATAGTTTTATATAACTCATAATCTAAATTTTTTATATCAGAGACTCTACCAATCTGAATTCCCTTAGGGAAAATTCCACCCAATCCCGATGTTATGATAATATCACCAATATCCACCTCTGCCTCCTTTGGAACTAAATCAAATTTTAGAGTATTAGTCCCAATTCCCTGAATAATACCGGTTTTCCTGGAATCTTGAACCATAGCAGCAATAGAACTGTTCGGGTCAGTTATTAGTTTCACCTCTGAAAAATTGCGCGAAGTAGTTATGACCCTTCCTATTAAACCCGATTGACTTATAACAGACATATTTATTTTTATATTATGATTGGTACCTTTATCAATGAAAAAAGAGTGTTTCCAACCTGTTTTGGCTTTTCCAATAACTTTCGCTAATTTTATTTCAAATTGCTCATAATAAGAACTTCCCAAAAGTTCTCTAAGTTCCCTGTTCTCTCTTTCTAATTCTTTTAAATAAATATTTTCTTTTAACAGAGTATTTGTTTTCTCAGTAAGTATTCTATTTTCTTCAAGAATATTTGAAAGTTTATTTATAGTTTTAATAGATTTTATAAAAGGATTTATTAGAAATGTCACAGCTTCTTGTAATGGTGAGACTACTTCTAAGATAATTGATTTTCCTATAGGTAGTATATTTTGATATTTTAAATTGAAGGAAGCCAATATGATACAGAGAACTATTAAAATACCAAGAATTATTTTATTTTTTCTTCTCGGTAATGAGAGAGCCATAACCTTTTTATACACCTCTCTCATATGATATTAAATTTTTAAAAAGCTCAAAATTTTCAACGCATTTTCCTGCTCCCAGGACAACAGCCTCTAAAGGATTTTCAGTTGTAAGAACTTCACATTTTGTATGATGTTTCAGTCTATCTGACATTCCTTTAAGAAGAGAGCCACCTCCAACCATCATTATTCCATTATCATAGATGTCTGCAATTAATTCAGGTGGGGTTTTATCAAAAGCCTCAACTATAGCATTGATAATTGTATTTAATGTCTCATCTAAAGCATCTCTTACATCTTTACTAGAAAGTATTATGCTCTTTGGAAGACCAGTAACTAAATCTCTTCCTCTTGCCTCAACTGTCTCTTCCTCATTTTGAGTAAAAGCTGACCCTATCTCTATTTTTATTGCTTCAGCAGTAGTTTCTCCTATCAGTAAATTATGGTCTCTTTTAAGCATATTTATTATTGCTTCATCCATCTCATTTCCAGCTACTCTTATGGATTGACTAACAACTATTCCACCTAAAGAAATAACTGCTATTTCAGTTGTACCTCCCCCGATATCTACAATCATGTACCCAATTGGCTCACTAACAGGTAATTCAGTTCCTATTGCTGCTGCCATTGGTTCTTCTAAAATATATACAGCTCTAACTCCAGACTGTTCAGCAGCTTCAATAACTGCTCTTCTCTCAACTCCGGTAATTCCAGAAGGGACACATATTATCACTCTTGGCCTTGCAAAAAAATTGAATTTATGAACTTTATTAATGAAATAACGTAACATTTTTTGTGTAATATCAAAATCTGATATCACTCCGTCCCTCAATGGTTTTATTGCTACTATTGAACTGGGAGTCCTACCAACCATTCTTTTTGCTTCTGAACCTACTGCTAATATATCATTGTTATCTCTATTAATTGCAACAACAGATGGTTCCCTTAAAACTATTCCTTTTCCTCTGACATAAACCATTGAATTAACAGTACCCAGGTCTATTCCCATATCTCTACCAACTAAACCTGTAAAAAAGTCAAATATAGACATCTAATATCTCCTTTAAATAAAAAGTAAAATTGTTATGCTAATATTAAATCTTTCACTAATACCTTCGTGTCAAGTCCACAACAAGAAATGCAATCAACATTCCAATTATAGCTGCTAAAGTAATCCTAAAATAAAGACTGAGACTCATATCAAATAAATAAAGATTTAAAGAGAGTGGTTTAAGTCCAACTTTTAAACCCTCATCTAAAATAGGTAACACATCCTTCAATATATGCCCTAAAATTGCTCCAAAAAAAAGACCTACAAGTAATGTTATAAAAATCCTTCCAGTTCTTCTCGTTCTCAAACTTCCTCCTTTTATTCTTCTTGAAAAAACAATGATATCTCTCTTTTAGCACTTTTAATAGAATCTGAACCATGAATAATATTTCTTTCGATATTAAGACCATAGTCTCCTCTTATTGTACCTATCGCAGCCTTTCTTGAATCGGTTGGACCCATCATTAATCTGAATGTTGAAATAACATCCTCACCTTCAACTATCATAACAACAACTGAAGCAGATGTTATAAAATTAATCAAATGTCTATAAAACGGTTTTTTTTTATGTTCCTCATAATGCTTCTCCGCTAATTCTTTAGAGATCCTCATCATCTTCAAATTGGTTATTTTTAGCCCTTTTCTTTCAATACGAGAAATTATTTCACCAATTAATTTTTTTTGAATTCCATCTGGTTTTATAATTACAAGTGTTCTTTCTTTAATATCCATTTCTCCTCAATTCTATAATGGTGTTTTACAAAACGGACAAATTGACCAGTTTAATTGAAGTGGTTTTCCGCACTTTGGACACGGATTTTTTAATTTCTTACGACAATATGGACAAATATAGAAATCTTTCTCTACGTTATTCCCGCAAGCTGGACACTTAAGAATCTGCAAATTCATTAATGATTCCTTTGTTTCTATCTCTAATTCCCGTTCCATGACATCTTGAATATACTCAGATGGTCTTAAAATTAAATATATTAAAAGCCCAAAAAAATTAAAGATAAAAACAACCAGAGCCCAGAGTAAACCACTTGTTCCTCTCTGATTCGCATCTCTATAGGTCCAATATACAAAACTTAACCAGATAACAACAATGAAATATAAAAAGAGATATATAATAAATTTAAAAAATTCCGATTGGAAAAAAGCCAATATATCTTGAAAAATCTGCAATGTATTGCTCCCTTTTAATAATAATTTTATTTATCAATTAATTAAGAAATACTTATATTGTATTTTTTTGTATTTTTTATATCTAATTATTTTATTTTCTTGTTACTAAACCTTAAAAATAGGACAGTTTAAAAATTTAATAAATTCTATAATATTTGATTACAATATAGCAAGAAAAAATTACTTTAAAATTATATATTTAATGCTTTCTTGGCAAGAGGTATATTTGTAAATGACCCACAAATACATATCAGATCATTCTCTTTAGAAAACTTCATTGCTAAATCTATGGAATTTGATATGGTTTTTCTTTTAAAAATCTTTGGTGGCCCTCCCTTCATCTCCTTCTTAACCTTTTTTGCTAATATATAAAGTTTTTCATAAGGATATCTCCTAAATGATTTACTTTCTGTAATTATCAGGTTATCTGTAATTGACCAGATAATCTGTAACATCTTTTTGGCATCTTTGTCGCTAAGAACAGCAAAAATTAAATGAAGCTTTTCATATTGAAAATTCTCTTTAATTTCAAATACTAATTTTTTTATTGCTCCAGGATTATGAGACCCATCTAAAATAATAGTTGGATTTTCCCACACTTTTTCTAATCTTCCTCTAAAATCAACTGGAATTAATGTATTTTTTAATAATTCTGGTTTTATATTCTCCTTTCCTATAAAAAGTTCAGTTGCTGCAATTGCCATGGCTGCATTTTCACATTGATATTTTGAAATCTGGTTTATTCTTATTCTCATGAAATTATTATAAATTCCCTTAATATCAGCTATTCTATAGTTATTCTTTTTTTGATAATCTTCAATAAAAAAATCCTTATTAATCTGAAACAATCTTGCCCTTTTTTCTTCACACTTTTTATTTAGTACTTCTAAAACATCTTTATTAGACGAACCAGTTACTACATATGCTTTATCCTTTATAACCTCAGCTTTTTCTATTGCAATTTTACGAATTGTGTCACCAAGATATTTCGTATGTTCTTTTGTAACATTAGTTAATACAACAACTTTAGAATCAGCTAAATTTGTAGCATCCCATCTTCCACCCATTCCAGCTTCTAATACCACACAATTGCATTTTCTTTCACTAAAATATAAGAAAGCCATTGAAGTTAAAATCTCAAAGTGGGTTACTTTTTTAGAACCTGGAGAATTTTCTAATTCATTTGCTATTTTTTTAATCTTCTCATAATAAGAGACAAGATCATTTTCACTGATAAATTCATTATCAATTGCAAATCTCTCAATATATGAAAATATGTGAGGAGAGATGTAGCAACCAGTTTTATATCCCAGGTGTGTTAATATAGAGCTAATCATTCTCGTAGTTGATGTTTTCCCATTAGTTCCAACTATATGGATAGTAGGATAATCATTCTGAGGATTATTCAGTCTATTACAAATTTCACTTATAGTATCGAGACTGGGATTTGTTCCAAACTTTTCAGTGGCATCCAACTCTGCCACTACTTGCTTAAAGGTCAATTTTCATCCTAAAATTAAGAATTTATATTTTTATACTTTCTATTTGCTTTTCAATACTTTCTATTTCTTTTTTCAGTTCTTCCAGCTTTTCTTTTTCCCTTAAAATAATATGTTCCGGGGCTTTCTGTAAGAATTGCACATTTGAGAGTTTCTTTTTGCTTTTTTCATAACCAGCTTTAACCTTACTTAAACGTTTTTTTAACCTTTCTGTTTCCTCTTTTATATCAACCAACTCAAGTAGTGGTATATATATATCAACTCCTGATACATGAGATTTAGTATACTTAGACAAATCATCTATTTCCTTTATAAAATCTATACTATTAAGACCTCCCAATTTTATTAATTTCTCAATATTCCTTCCTATTAGGTTCTTTTTATCCAAATCATCAGTAATTAAATATGCTGGAAATCTCCTTGAAGGTTCCACTAATAACTGACTTCTGACTTTCCTAATTGAACTTATCACTTCTATTAAAATCTCCATCTCATATTCTGCTTCTTTATCAATCTCTTCAGATTTATATTCAGGATATGAGGATATCATTATACTCTCACTTTCCAGGGGTAAACTTTGCCATATTTCCTCAGTAATAAATGGCATGAAAGGATGAAGAAGTCTTAAATATCTTTCTAATATATTTATTAATACATATCCTACAGTGCTTTTAGCTATTTCATCCTCATCTTGATATAGTCTACTTTTACAAAGTTCGATATACCAATCACAATACTGCCTCCAGAAGAATTTATAGAGCTGCTTTGATGCTTCTGCAAAATTAAATTTTTCAAGATTCTCTAACACATTCTTAACAACTTTATTGAATCTGCTAATAATCCATCTATCTTCTAATTGGTAGTTCAGTTTAGTTTTATTAATTTCTTTATAATTGATTTTTTCTGTACCCATTTGAACAAACCTTGCTGCATTCCATATCTTATTTACAAAATTCCTCATCCCTTCTATTGTTTCTTCACCTAAAGATATATTTCTACCAGGTGATGTTAAAAATGAAAGCGTAAATCTTAAAGAATCTGTACCATATTTTTCCATCACAGGAACAGGGTCAATTACATTTCCCAAAGATTTGCTCATCTTTTTCCCGAATTTATCATATATCGTAGGATGGATAAAAACTCTGCCAAATGGAATCTTTTTCATAAAATATAATGATGTCATAATCATTCTTGCAACCCAGAAGAAGATAATTTCATTAGCTGTTGTTAATGTATCTGTAGGAAAGAAATATTTCAGCTCTGGTGTTTCTTCTGGCCATCCCATGGTGGAAAATGACCATAAGGCAGAGCTAAACCAGGTATCTAAAATATCCTCTTCCTGATATATATTACTACTTTTACAACTTTTACATTCTTTTGGTGGATCTAACTCAACCATAATTTCATTACAATCCCTACAATACCAGATAGGAATCCTGTGTCCCCACCAGAGTTGTCTTGATATACACCAATCTTTAATATTTCTCATCCAGTGAAAATAAACCTTTTCCCAATTTTCAGGTAAAAACTTAATATCATGATTCTCAACAACTTTTATGGCAGCCTCTGTTAAAGGTTTCATTTTAACAAACCACTGTTCTGAAATTCTTGGCTCAATAACTACCTTACATCTGTCATGTCTTCCAATGGCTAAAGAGTGTTTCTCAATTTTTCTTAATAAGCTTAAAGTTTTGAGATCCTTAATTACTTTTTCCCTGCATTCATATCTATCCAGGTTCATATATTTTTGTCCATTTTCATTTATCCTTGCTCTATCATCAAAAATATTGATTTGCTTCAGATTATAAGTTAATCCTATCTCATAATCATCGGGGTCGTGAGCCGGAGTTATTTTAACAGCACCTGTTCCAAACTCAGTATCAACTCTTTCATCTGATATTATTGGTAATTCCCTACCAATTAATGGCAGGATTGCCGTCTTTCCAATATATAATTTATATCTTTTATCCTTGGGGTGAACTGCAACAGCAGTATCACCCAACATTGTTTCAGGTCTTGTTGTAGCAACAGTTATATAATCATCTTCTCCTTTTATTGGATAATCAATGTACCAAAGATTTCCCTCTTCCTCTTCCTTTTCAACTTCTATATCTGCAATAGTAGTTAAGCACTTTGGACACCAATTTATCATTCTAAAATCTTTATAAATTAATCCATTATCATAAAGTATTTTAAATGCAGTTAATACTGCTTTTGATAAACCTGGATCCATTGTAAATCTTTCTCTCTCCCAATCACATGAACAGCCAAGTTTTTTTAGTTGTTCAATTATTATATTCCCATATCTTTCTTTCCATTGCCATGCTCTTTCTAAAAACTTATCCCTACCCAATTCATGTTTTGTTATGCCTTTATTAGCTATTATGTTTTCTAAAACATTGTGAACAGCAATACTTGCATGGTCTGTTCCTGGTAACCATAACGTGTTATATCCCTGCATTCTTTTCTGTCTTATAATTATGTCCTGGATAGTGTTATTCAGTGCATGGCCTAAATGCAGAACACCAGTAACATTTGGAGGTGGAATAACTATTGTAAAAGGCTTTTTGCTTTTGTCAACCTCAGCATGAAAATAACTTTTTTTTAGCCAGAAATCGTATATTTTATTTTCAACTATTGAAGGATTATATTTCTTACTAATAATTTTATTCATAAGATTTGCAAATTTTTAAAATTAAAATTTGCTTCCCCCCTTAACTATAATTTTAAATTAATTAAAATAAAAAAGCCCAGATTCAAAAGGACGAATTGGGCTTAATTCGTGGTACCACCTTACTTCTCCAAAGTGGAGCACTCGTTTTATATAACGGATTTTCCGATTAGGCTACCTTGGTTAAATTGTCCTTATAGTCTTTTAGTGAATATTTCATCTATTATTCCATATTTCTTTGCATGTTCAGCAGTCATAATAAAATCTCTATCAGTATCTTCGCTGATTCTTTCAACTGATTGACCTATATGTTTAGCTAATAGTTTATTCATCATTTCTCTCATTCTCAATATCTCCTTAGCGTGAATATCAACATCAGAAGCACTTCCAGTTGCTCCACCACTGGGTTGGTGCAGAAGAATCCTTGAATGTGGAAGAGCAAATCTTTTCCCTTTTTCCCCGGCAGCCAAAATTAAAGCTGCACCACTTGCTGCTTGCCCCATACAAATAGTAGAAACAGGTGATTTTATAAACTGTATAGTATCATAAATTGCCATAGTGGATGTTATCAAACCACCTGGACTGTTAATATAAAGATTTATATCTTTCTTAGGATCCTCTGCTTCTAAAAAAAGTAATTGGGCCATAACCAAATTGGCAAGTCTATCATCTATGTTATCACCTAAAAAAATTATTCTTTCTTTTAATAATCTTGAATAGATATCAAAAGATCTTTCACCCCTACTTGTTTGTTCGATGACTATTGGTATTAAATTACTCAAACTTTACCTCTTTTTAATAAATTGATAATAAATTATATACCACCGTATAAGTTTAAAGGTATTAAATTATACAAATTTCACTTTCTTTTAAACAATTTTTGCATTATCAAGCAAAAAATCTAATGTTTTTCTTCTCCTTAATTCCAGTTTTAGATTATAATAACCCATTCCTTTAATATAGTAGTTATAAACATCATCTTTTTTATCACCAGCATAACTTGCTATTTTTTTGGCTTCAGATTTCAATGCTTCATCAGATACTTTTATATTCTCTTTTTCCGAAACTGCATCTAAAATCAGATTATGACTAATTTCTAGTTCAGCTCTTTTTTTGTAATTTTTTTCAAATGACTTATTATCCTGATTTGTTATTTTTAAAAAGTCATCTAAACTTGACTCCTGTTTTTCCAGATTTTGTTTAAAACTATCGATAAGCTCTTTACTTCGATTTTCAATCATAATAGGTGGAATGTCAATCGGGTTATATTTAATTAATTCCTCTAATATCTTGATCTTTCTTAAAGATTTGATATCCTCCTGTTTTTTCTTTTTTGTCTCATTTTTAATATATTTATTTAACTCATCTAAGTTATTAAAACCACCTACCATTTTTGCAAATTCATCATTAACTTCGGGTAGTAATTTCTTTTTTATAGCTTTTAATTTAATATGACACTTTAATTTTTTACCTGCTATTTTCTTGTTAAAATAGTTCTCTGGATATGATATTTCCAAAATCTTCTCATCACCTATTCTCATTCCAATTAATTCTTTCTCCTTATCACCAAATGAAGCTCCTGATCCAATTTGTAATAAATAATCCGTACCACTATTTTCTTTTACTAATGTATTGTCTAAATAATAGTCAATATCAACAACTATATAACTATCTTTTTTTACAACTTGGTTCTCATCCTCTTCCAATCTTGCAAATTGATTTCTTAATCCTTCAAGTTGTGATTTAACTTCTTTCTCTCCAACTCTTGCTATTTTTTTCTCTAATTTAATTCCCTTATATTTTTTCAGTAAAACCTCCGGTTCAACTAATACTTTAACTGTAAATTTTAGAGCTTTTTCTTTCTCTAACTGTTCAACTTTTATTTCTGGCTTAACAACAGGTTTTACCTTTGACTGTGAAACTGCTTGAAGATAATATTTTAGTACAGATTCTTCTAAAGCCTCCTTTAAAATATAATCTTGACCAACTCTTGTATCTATAATTTTTTTAGGTATGTTTCCCTTTCTAAAACCGGGAATTTTTAATGATTTTGAGATCCTTTTATAGGCTTGTTCAATATCTTTTTTGAACAATTCATGTGGAACCTCCACTTCTATCTTCACCTTATTTTTCTCAATTTTTTCTACTGATGTCTTTATTTTTATATTATTCATTTTAAATTCATATCTCTTACTAATTTTTACAAAATTATATCAGAAAATTATTTCTATAATCAGTAAACATAAACTTGCTGATTAGTGACACCTCAAACGACTAAAGCCGCTGGCTTTCTTTCTAATTTGTTACTAAATCTTGAAGTATATAGCTTTTTGTTTATATATACAAAAAATTCATAAAAACTATTCATAAAAAATGGTGCGAGAGGGGGGACTCGAACCCCCAAGGTTTTACCCACTAGATCCTAAGTCTAGCGTGTCTGCCAATTCCACCACTCTCGCAGCCTTAAAAGCTGGTGGGTCGTGCAGGCTTTGAACCTGCGACCTGCTGATTAAGAGTCAGCTGCTCTACCAAGCTGAGCTAACGACCCACTTTCTCTTTGTAGTGTTTTTGATACTACCATATAAATTTTTTGGCGCGCCTGGAGGGATTCGAACCCCCAACCTTCGGATTCGAAGTCCGCTGCTCTATCCAACTGAGCTACAGGCGCTTACAGTTTTATTTTCATTAAAATAATAGATATTTTCTATTACTCTTGAAAGTGTCTTTTTAGTTATTTTTATTTCTCTCTATCTTTACTTTTCAAAATAAGACTTTTAAATGTACAAATTGAAGATAATTTATCATTTAAAAGTAGTTTATATTAGATTCTCGGACTTGAAACTTTAAACTATTCTTTTTAACCTTAATCAGTCGAAAAATTTATTTATAATAAAAAGGAAAAATTTATAATCAAATGGAGCGGATGACGGGGCTCGAACCCGTGACCTTCACCTTGGCAAGGTGACGTTCTACCAACTGAACCACATCCGCATTTAATAATCTGGGGTGAACGACGGGATTCGAACCCGCGACCTCAGGAGCCACAATCCTGCGCTCTAACCAAGCTGAGCTACGCTCACCATTAACTTAATTATCTCAAACTACGAAAAATATTTCAATTCAAAAAATATCAATTGTCATTTAAAAATTAAAAGTAGGCACTTTTTTGTAAATTTAAAGTTTAAAAAATGTCAATAAATCTTATTTCATCTTAAAATATCTTCAGAAATATACCCTAAAGATATTAATAAAACTTTAAAATATATAGCCTTTTCCCTGGTGGGAGAGGGAAAGGGAGAGGGTTAAAATGTCTTTGAAAATATACCACAAAGCTATTGATAAAACTTTTTTTAATGAAATAAAAAATATTAATAAAAAATAATGGCGCGCCTGGAGGGACTCGAACCCCCGACCTACGGATTAGAAGTCCGTAGCTCTATCCAACTGAGCTACAGGCGCACATAATTTGAATTTATTATTTTACCTAATTATATCAATTTTTTATTAAAAATTTTTAATAACTTTGTTTTCTATTCTGATTCTATAAGAAATATGCTCAATTAAAAAGTTATATAAAATTTTAAAATAAAAATTTCAATAAAGAAGATGGGGTATTAAGGATTAATTATTTTTTTCTTTGCTAAATATCTAACTAAATCTTTCCTAAATCTTATTATGGTGAATAAAGTTAAAATCAATCCAAAAAGAAGATAATATACAGATTTAGAATTAATCCAGAGATAAATAGTTCCTCCTAAGAATCCTGCGATTGCCCCAACTGAAGCTTCTTTTAAGATTAGTGCAATTAATGCTCCACCTACCAAACAAGGAATAAGTACTATAAGATTTATCATACTCATCACACCTAAAGTTGTTCCAACTCCCTTTCCACCAATAAAATTTAGATATAGAGGCCAGTTATGACCTGCAACAGCTGCTATACCAGTTAAAAGATGGACTATTTCATTTGAACTAAATTTTTGAGCTAAAAATACTGCTAAGACTCCCTTTGCTACATCTAAAAGGCCACCTAAAAGACCAATTGCTAAACTTACATTTCTTGCAGCATTTAATCCACCAACATTTCCACTTCCTATATTTCTTATATCCTTACCTGTAAAAAGTTTAACTACAATATAAACATTAGGTATTGAACCTAATAAGTATCCCAATATCACTAATGAACCTGATAATAATATCTTCAAGATATCCCCTTTTTAAAAATCTATAATTAAGATTAGGTTAATATATAAAGTTAAAAAATACTAAGTTATTTTATATATTTTAAACTTTAAAAAAGATTAGATTTATGAGCTAACACTTTATTTAATTCCTATCTTCTTTCCACCTTTATAATATATATCAAGGGCTTTATTAATATCCTTTATAGAATGAGTTGCCATCACATGATTTCTAATCCTGTTTGTATTTTTTGGAATAGCAGGATAAAGAATTGGACAAACATAAATGCCATTGTCATTTACAAATCTTGCAAGCTCCAATGTTCTTTCTTCATCTCCTATTAGAATTGGAACTAATGCAGTTTCACTATTCATGGTATTATAGCCCATTTCAATTAATCCCTGATTAAATAATTTTGTATTCTCTCTCAACTTTTCATATCTCCATGTTTCTTTCTCCATAACATTTAAAGTTGCTAAAGCTGCAGCAACTGCTGATGGTGGAAGACTTGCAGAAAATACAAAACCTCTTGAAATATGTTTTAAATAATTGATTAAATCTTTATTACCAGCAATATAACCACCTACACTTGGTATTGTTTTACTCAATGTCCCCATCTTAATATCTACACTTCCCTCGATATTAAAATGTTCTTCTATTCCTCTTCCAGTTTCTCCTAATACTCCTAATGCATGAGCTTCATCTATCATTATATCTGCTCCATACTTATAAGCTAATTTTATTATATTTGGAAGATCAGCAATATCTCCATCCATACTAAAAACTGCATCTACTATAATTAACTTTATATTATAATCTTTGTTCTTCTCTAATATCCGTTCTAAATGTTTCATATTATTATGTTTATAAGTTCTAAAATGAGCTCCTGATAACATACAGCCATCAATAATACTGGCATGATCAAGCTTGTCCATTATAATAATATCTTTTGGACCTGTCAGACTCGAAATAGAAGACAAGTTTGCAACATAACCACTACTATATGTAATTGCTGCCTCTGTTTTTTTAAATTCAGCTATCTTCTCTTCCAGTTTCATGTGTAATGTTGTAGTTCCTGCTAATAATCTAACACCACCTGAAGCCGAGCCATAATTATCAATTGCATCTTTAGCTGCTTTCATTATATCTGGATGATCCGAAATACCTAAATAACTATAAGAGCCAAGGTTAATAAACTCCTTTCCCTCAACAATTATTTTAGCACGTGAAGGACCCTGAATCTCTTTCATATAAAAATACCTATTAGCATTTTTTGCATCTTTTAACCTCTGAGTAAAAAGCATAATTTTTTCTGATTTCTCAATCATTATTCCTCCATTAATTTTAATAATTATTTACTTAAAAAAATCCCAAAAAAACCAAAAAAATAATTTAAAAAAAATTAAGCAAAAAGTTTACTAAAAATTTTATCTACAAATGAATCAAGCTCATCTCTACTATCACTGCTCATCTCATTTAAATATTTTTCATATATTAGAAAGTCATTTAAAAAAAGTTCATTATCAATATCAAGGTCTTCATCTAACTGAAATGTACCTAAAATCATTGCAGCAAGAGAACTAATTTTCAATTTACTTTTTTTCCTAAATTCCTTAAGATTTTTTGTTAATTTAATCTTTAAAAATTCATTTTTTATTTTTTTAATTTCCAAAAATAGACTCATCATATAATAAGTGCAATACTCCATTGGTCTTCTAACTCCATCAGCTTTTTTGGAAATTCTTTTTAAAAGTTTTGAATATGATTTTTTTCTCCTCTCACCCACTTCTTTTAGCGTTAATTCTTTAAAATCTCTCCATCTCTTATTTTCAATATCTTCTCCCAACAACTCTATGAGCAATTCTCTTGCCTTTGGAAAGGGATAAAATAGAACCTTCGAGCGTCCCTTCCCCTTTTTATAACCAAGTACATATTTATGAGAAACCAGGTCTTTCCTCTCTAAAAGTCTTAGCATATCATAAGCTGTATATTTACTTACACCTAGCTTCTCGGCTAAATCAGTATAATGAACATATCCATTTGCATCACTACATAATTTTAAAAATTTTGACAGAAACTCTATTTGTCTCCTTGTAATTTTCATCTTAGAAATGTAGCTCGTTTTCCCTTTCCTTAAGGGAGTTGGTGAGAGCTATCCTCCTTTTTATTAATTTTGCACCTCTAAAATTCGTAAAATTAAATTTATATATTAAAATAACTAAAAATAATGTTTTAAATTCTATATTAATTGAATGAATTAATCAAATACTTAGATCCATAAAATAAGTCTTACTTTACCTTAAATAATCTTCGATTTTTAAAATAAAATGGAGCGGGAAACGGGCCTCGAACCCGCGACCTTCAGCTTGGAAGGCTGACGCTCTAGCCAACTGAGCTACTCCCGCTCATTAGTTAAACATATTATACTAAATTAATCAAAATTAAACAGATTCCTTCTCAACCATTCAAGAGCACCTTCTGTCTTCAACCATACTATAAATAGAAAGAAAATCGCAAGGTTTGGTATGGTCGGGGCGAGAGGATTTGAACCTCCGACCTCTTGCTCCCAAAGCAAGCGCGCTAAACCAAACTGCGCTACGCCCCGATTTATTTTTATGTCTCACTATAACTTCTGTAACTATTAAATTTTAATAAATTCTCCCTCCTATAAAAATTATTAATATTTACTATAAGTAATTATTAATATTTTTCAATTTATATCAAGTGAATTTAATTTTTAGACTAAAAATAATTATAATAAATAATAAAACGAAATTAAAAAATATCTATACTTACAATTCTGAATAATTTTTTTAAGGCTTTTGCTCTATGACTTATCTTATTTTTTTCTTCTATTCCTATTTGAGCCATTGTATATGAGTGACCCTCAGGTACAAAAATAGGATCATACCCAAAACCACTTTCACCATTTGGTGAGAAATCTATTTTCCCCTCACATTTTCCTTGTGACATAAAAAACTTGTCATTTGGTAGATACAAAACAGCCACGCAACGAAATCTTGCTGTTCTTTCTATAAAGGGACAGTCTTTCATTAGATTTAAGACCTTTTGGACATTTTCTAAATCAGTAGAACCCTCACCTGCATATCTTGCAGATTTTATACCAGGTTCTCCTCTTAAATAATCTATTTCAAGTCCTGAATCCTCGGCTAATGTTGGTTTCTTTGTAAAGTTTGCTATTGTTTTAGCCTTCTTTAAAGCATTTTCTTCGTAACTATTTACAGATTCTTCTATTTTTGGCCAGTCTTTAAAATCTAAATAGGTTAGCCATCTAATATTCTTATTAGATAAAATCGATTTTATTTCTTTAATCTTACCTCTATTTTTTGATGCAATAACTATCTCAATTTGTTTATTCGTACACATATCATTTGTTCTCAAATTTTATATAGAAGTGATGATTAAAATAAATATCCAAATATTTTTTTATATCACTTTTTTAATTTATCTATATCCTTACCTATTAAATCTCTTTGAATCTCAATTATCTTTTTTATTCCCTCACTTGCTACTTCTAACATTTTTTGAAATATATCTTTTGATAAGGGTTTATCCTCTGCTGTTATCTGAATCTCAACTATTTCACCTTTTGATGTCATAACAGCATTCATGTCTGCCTGTGCTTTACTATCCTCCTCAAAACAAATATCTAAAAGAATTTCTGTATTAAATAATCCTACACTTGTAGCAGCAACAAAATCTATTATTGGAATAATATCAATCTCTTTTTTAGAAACTAATCTATTTAAACAGTCATGTAATGCAATATAAGAACCAGTTATTGCTGCAGTTCTTGTCCCACCATCCGCTTGAATAACATCACAATCTATCCAGATTGTTCTCTCTCCCAGTTTATCAAGTTCTACAACTGCTCTTAATGATCTCCCTATAAGTCTTTGGATTTCATATGTTCTACCTTTTATTCTTCCAGTTGTAGAATCTCTTATAGTTCTTGTAGATGTAGAACGAGGTAACATAGAATATTCCGCAGTTATCCAACCACTTCCTTGACCCCTTAGAAATTGAGGTACTCTATCTTCAACACTTGCTGTACATATTAATTTTGTTTTTCCTACCTCTATTAAGACTGAACCTTCTGCATATTCTATATAATTTCTTTTAATTTTAATTTTTCTAAGTTCATATGGTTTTCTTCCATCTATCCTTTTCATATTTATCCCCTTACTAAATTTATTAAGAATTTATAAAGATTATATCATTAATATATATACTATTTAATCTTAGTATTTGTAATTTTCTCTTATAAAAGCATGGAATTTATAAAATTTTCAATATAAAAAAGATAAAAATGAATATTTCTAATAAAAAATAATATTGGATAACTTTTTAGTAATTTCAATAGGATAAATCTCGTATCAAAACCTGATGCCAAAAATAAGTCTCATGTCAAGACCTAACCCCATAAAAGCTAACAAAAAAAGGAGCTCTTAATTCAACTCAAGAGCTCGTGAAATAATATAAATTTGGTGGAGGTGCCGGGAATCGAACCCGGGTCCGAAGAAATCTATCAGAAGTATCTACAAGTTTATTCTGTATTAAAATTCGCTATTTGGTTTATATACAGAAATACATAACCAACTGCTATTCCGAGTATCTTTTCACTCTCATCTTCCTCGGAAGTAAAGATGTGAGATAGTCTACTACCGGCATTCACTAAAGTCCGTAGACAAAACTTTAAGAATGTAGCCTTTTTAGGCTAGTGCGTATGCAGGTTCTGCATTTATATGTTTTTCCAGCTTCTTACGAGGATCTGGTCCTCGACTTGCAACTTTTGCTTCAATTTCTCCGTCGAAGCCAATTCACCCCCACGCAATAATTATACAACTTTTTTACATTATTTTAAAGTGAAGTTGAATAAAACCTAAAAATTATAGATTATAGAAATTTATAAGACTTTTCTTAGTTCTTTTAAAGTTCTTTCTTGTTCTCTTTCTTGATCCTTTTTTATGATATCTCTTCTCTTATCATACTTCTTTTTACCTTTTGCTAAACCTAATTCTACTTTTACATATTTACCCTTAAGATATATTTTTAATGGAATTATTGTATAACCTCTTTCAGTTGTTCTACCCATTATTCTATTTATTTCTCTTTTTTTTAGAAGAAGCTTCCTGTCTTTATCAGGTACTATCCTTTCATATCCAATTTTATTATAGGGACTGATATGAAGACTGTGTAATATAACTTCACCATCTTTTACAGTAGCATAACTATCTTTAAAATTCACATTTCTATTGCGAACAGATTTTACCTCAGAACCTTTTAATACTATTCCAGCTTCATATTTTTCCTCAATAATGTAATCTCTATATGCTTTTCTATTAGTTGCAATTATCACTTTATCAATCATATTTTTACTCATTCCAAATATTACTAAATAGAGGCCATGCTTGTAATGATGAGGAACTTTTAACTTCATTTATGAGCTCCAGGGCAATTTTTTTTGCTATTTCTAATTGTTCATCTTCGTCAGTTTCACTATTATCGTCAATAATGATATCGGGAGTAATTCCTATTTCCTCTATGCTTCTTTCAGAAGGTAGATAATAATTTCCAGTTGTAAATTTTATAGCTGAACCATCAGAAAGAGAAAATATCTTTTGAACTTTACCTTTTCCAAAAGTGGTATTTCCAACTAATTTTGCTCTATTGTGATCTTGCATTGCTCCAGCAAAAATTTCTGAAGCTGAGGCTGACCACTTATCAACAATAATAACTAAAGGAAATTGAGCATATGGTGTATCTTTCCCTCTATATGTTATAGTATCTGTTTTTTCTTTCACTATTACAATATTTCCTCTGTCAATGAAAAGTTGACCTAAATTAACTGCATCTAAAAGAAGACCACCGGTATTTCCACGTAAATCTAAAATTAGTGCTTCTATACCTTGATCAGATAATTCCTCTAGTTCATTTTTTAATCTATTTGCTCCTCCTTCAATAAATCCAATATATCTAACATGCCCTATTTTGTTATTTAGGATTTCAATTATTAAATTAGGAATTTCTATTTCTTCTCTTATAAGCTCTTCAGTAAATTTTTCATTTGTCCCAGGTCTAAAGAAAATTATAGTAACTTTTGTACCAGTTTTACCTCTAATTAGTGCTACTACTTCATCAATATTTTTACCCTCAATTGATTGTCCATCTACACTTATTATTACATCATCAGCTTTAATTCCAGCTCTATAAGCTGGTGTATTCTCCATTGGTTTAACTACAACAATTTTTTCTTCTACCTGATTCACATACATACCAACACCAGAAATGTGTCCTGAGTAGTTTTCCATCATAATCCTATAATTTTCTGGATAAAAGAAATATGCATATTTGTCACCTAAGCTTTTAATCATAGATTCATTTCCATACATAATAAGGTCTTCCATTTTAATTACATCTTTCTTTTCTCTTAGCTTTCTTATTAATTCCTTTATAGAATCTAAAGAGTCCTCTGGATATTTGTCTTTAATTTTTTCTAACTCATCTTTATCCTGTTCTGATAAAAGTTCGGGATATTTTTCATCAGTGCTTTTAATTATCCCCTCAAAAGCTGAGGTAATTAATTCTTCTCTTTTAATATCATACAGGTATTCTTTCTCAATACTATCAATAACATCATTAATTGGAGAAATATTAATATCTGATCTTATAGTTACTACTTCTTTTATTTTTTCAGGTATTTTAAATAATTCTTGCTTTAAATTACAACCAATACTGGAAGTAATAATTGAAAATATCAATGTAGATAGAATTATTATATAAATTCTATTTTTTACTTTTTTTATAGATATTTTTTTTACCATAATAAAAATTTCTTTATTTTTCAAATTTTACTTAAAAAATATACCGATTATAATTTTACCAGAAATCACTATAGAGCCTTGAATAAAAATAGCTTTATTAAAAATTAGATATTTCATTAAACATGGCGCGAATTAGAGGTAATATAAAACAAGAAAAAGGGTGTAAATTAGAAGTAATTTAAAGGATTTTTTGCAACTCCATTTATCCTGACTTCAAAATGAAGGTGAGACCCTGTACTAAATCCAGTTGAACCTATATATGCTATTACCTGTCCAGCCTTAACTGATTGTCCATTAGAGATAATGATTCTCGAGCAGTGAGCATATAATGTTGAGTACCCACCACCATGATAAATTACGAGATAATTCCCGTAGCCACCTCCCCACCCGAAAGTGATTTTAACAACTTCACCACTTGCAGCTGCAAATATTGGTGATCCATACGGAACTGCGATGTCTATTCCGTAATGAAAAGCTCTGCGGGGATAATTCCTGTAACCAAAACCAGAAGATATCCTTCCACGAACAGTTGGCCATAAAAACTTTCCTGAAAAGCTACCTTCTCTTAAGCTAGCCAAATATGCTTCAATCATTTTTGCTTCTGCTTCTTGCTGTCTCAGTAAGTACTCAAGTTGTGTGGTATTTTTCTTTGCACTTGCTAATAGATTGAATTTCTGATTATAAATTTCCTGAAGATCGCTTCTCTTTTTTTCAGTAATTCTAATTAATGTGGTCTGTTTTTCAACCAAATGTTCATAATAATCCCTTTCCTTTTCAATCTCTTTCTTCTCCACTATAATGTTATTTCTTGTTTTTAATACATTTTCAACAATTATCGCATCTTTATCAGCAACTACATTCACTAATTTCCATCTATTAATAAAATCCTGTAAATCTATGGGTTCAGAAAGGATTGAAATAAAGCCTTCCTCTTTACCTTTATATATCTCTACTAACCTATTGACTAAAACTGCATATTTTTCTCTAAGTTCATTTTCAAGTAGCATAATTTTATTCTTTTTCTTTTCTAAGTCCCACTCAATTCCTCTTATTTCTGAGTTAAGCTCATCAAGCTTAGCTAAATGGTCATCTAAATCTGCTTGAATCTCATTTATCTCACCTTCTACATTATTAACTTGAGTCTGAAATTCCTTTTCTTTTTGCTTGGAAAGGTTTATTTGATTTTTAGTTTTTTCTTGTTCATTCTTAATTTGTTCGAGCTTTTGTTCGGGATTTAAATATATATTATTGTTATTACCATAAGCAGTATTAGAGAAAAGGAAGATAAAAATTAGGGTTAAAGAGAAAACGCAAATTAAATTCTTTTTCAATTTTGTTTTCATTGATCTCGTAATATGTGATTTTTATTATTAAGAACTGGCAATAATATGCTAAGAATTATATTCTATCTTCTTTATTAAAATCCTCTTATCACAAATTATCAATAGAAATTACCTTTTCTATTTATAACTAATATTATATTTTAACAAATTTTCTGAGTGCAATTAAACTACCAACTGCTCCAATTAACATTCCTGTTACAAAAAGTAATAGAAAAATTTGAAATTGTAATGGATTTGTACCTGTTATAGCAAAATTCAATGGTAAGGGAAAAAGATTATTAAATGCATTCTCCAATTTTTTTAGAAATGACATATTGATTATAAAAATCAAGCCTATTGCAATTAATGCTCCCGTTATTCCTTGAACTGTGCCCTCAATTATGAATGGCCAACGCACATACCAATTTGATGCTCCAACAAGTTTCATTACCTCTATTTCTTTTTTTCTTGAAATGATAGAAAGACGTATTGTGTTAAAAATTAAAATAATTGAAGATACAAAGAGAAGTGCAATTATAAGAAATGTTATAATTTTAATAGTGTTGGTGACTCTAAAAAACTTACCTACATAATCCTTCCCATAGGTTATATCATTAATCCATTTCCAATAATATTCTTTTTTTTCTTTTTCTTCTTCTTCCCCTTCTTCAGGTGTTGTTAAATCAAATATTTTCCCATCCTTAAACCTATTTGCAACATCTTCAACAGTTTGCGGATTTTTAAAACTTATTTCAAATGAAGCTGGGAGAGTTTCTGGATCTATTATCTCAAATACTGAGCTATTTTCATCAAAACCTTCCATTAATTTTTCCATTGCTTCTTCTTTACTACGATATTCAACATTTTCAATCTCATTCCAGGATCTTATCTCATCTTTATATTTATGAAGAAATTCTTCAGAAATATCATCTTCAAGATAAACACTTATTTCAACCTCTCTTTCAATAGCCTTTATAATTTGTCTGGAATCATAAATAACTATGGCAATAGTACCAACCATAAGTAGTGATATCACTACCTGAATAATGGCTACAGAAGTCATAACAAAATTTCTTCGAATACTTAAATAAGCCTCTCTAAAAAATAGTCTTGGATTAATTCTCATAATATGTTTTTTTATAAATTATTGGTTTCAAAACCGTAGAGTCCCCTTTTCTGGTCTCTAACTATTTGTCCATTATCTAATTCTATTACTCTTTTTTTCATCATGTCAACCAGAGACCAATCATGTGTTGCCATTACAACTGTTGTTCCGGTGTTATTTATTCGAGCAAGCAATTTAATAATTTCCAGTGAGATGTCGGGGTCAATATTACCAGTTGGCTCATCTGCCAAAAGTAGTGGCGGTCTATTTATAAAAGCTCTTGCAATGGAGACTCTCTGCTGTTCACCACCACTTAGTTGCTTGGGATAGTTATCCGTTTTATCCTCTAATCCAACCAATTTTAAAATTTGTGGAACTTTAGTTTTCATTTCATATTTAGGTTTGCCTAAAACTTCAAGAGCAAAAGCAATATTTTCATAAGTGGTCTTATTTGGAAGTAACTTAAAGTCTTCAAATACACACCCAATATTTCTTCTTAAAAATGGAATCATTTTTCTGCGAAGTTTGCATATATTTTTTCCAGCTATATAAATTTCTCCAGAAGATGGCTCAAACTCCTTCAGAATTAATCTTATTATGGTAGATTTTCCGGATCCACTTGGTCCAATAAGAAAAACAAATTCACCTTTTTTTATTTCAAATGAAATATCCTTTATTGAATAGTCTTCCTCTTCATAGAGTTTAGTAACATTTTTAAATTCTATTAAACCTTCATCCATAAATTACCTCTAATATTAATTTAGTTTCAAATTATACCAAATTTTTTTAACTATTGATATTTTTTTAAGAAAATATTAATATCTCCATCTAAAACCTCTGTTACCTTGGTTACTTCTAATCCAGTTCTGTGATCTTTTATCATTTTATATGGGTGTAAAATATAGCTTCTGATTTGACTACCCCATGCTATTTCTTTTTTTTGTTTATGAAGTTTTTCTTTCTTTATTTCTCTTAAATCAATCTCTCTTTGATGTAGTCTTGAAATTAAAATTGTAAGGGCAGTTCTACGATTTAGTGTTTGGGCTCTCTCCTTCTGACACTGAACAATGATCCCGGTTGGTAAATGTGTTATTCTAACTGCTGACTCTGTGACATTAACATGCTGTCCTCCAGGACCACTTGATCTATAGGTTTCTATTTTTAAATCTTTTTGCTCTAACTTAATATCTATATCATTTTTAATTAATGGAGTAACCTCTACTGAAGCAAAAGATGTATGTCTTCTATGAGCAGCATCAAAAGGAGATAACCTCACCAATCGGTGAACTCCTTTATCAACTTTTAATAGTCCATACGCAAATTTGCCCTCTATTGTAAAAGTTGCACTCTTAATCCCAGCTTCTTCACCATAAATAATTGAGATTATTTCTGTTTTAAATCCTTTTTTATCTGCCCAACGTATGTACATCCTCATTAACATATTAGCCCAATCCTGAGATTCAATTCCACCAGCTCCAGGATGTATATTAATAATAGCTGGTAATTTATCATCTTTGTCTGTAAAAATCTTTTTTAATTCAAATTCTTCAACATCTTTAATTAATTCCAAAATTTTAACTGTCACTTCACTTGCTAAATCATTATCCTTGCCTTCTAATGCAAGTTGATTCGTAAGTTGTAGTTCTAATAACCCCTTTTTAAGTGTGTAAATATCATTGATTTCTTCTTCAAGTTTTGAAATTTTATCCATCACTTTTTTTGCATTTTCAGGATCATCCCAGAAGTTTTTCCTACTTGCCTTTTTTTGAAGTTCAGCCAATTTTTGTTTATTGGAATCAATATCAAGATGTTTCCAAAAATACTCTATTTTATCTATTAACTTTTTAATTTCATCACTATAATCTATTATCATACTACCAAATAGAAATTCTTAGAAAATGAATAACCTTTAATATTCTGTTAAATTATTTATCTCAAAGATTTGTGACATGGTTCCGAAGACATTTTAGTCAAGAAACTCTGCCCAAAGCTTCCGATATTTATTTTTTATTAGAATTTAATATCTTATAAATTTAATTTTTAATTTTTTACGCACCACAGCAATGTTTGTACTTTTTCCCACTTCCACATGGACATGGCTCATTTCTTCCAATCTTTTTATATTTTACTGCTATTTTTTTTGTTTTTACCTTTTTATTTTTAGTTAATATCCTTTCTTTCGAAGCTTCTCTATTCTCTTCTTTTTCCTCTACCTTTTTTGCATGAAACAATATTCTCAAAACATCTGCTTTCATCTCGTCTATCATTTGCTTAAACATACTATAGCTTTCATGCTGATACTCTATTAATGGGTCTCTTTGTGCATATGCATGTAAGCCTATTCCATCTCTTAAATCATCCATGTCTCTTAGATGTTCACGCCAATGATAATCCATTACATTTAATAAGATATACCTTTCCAAACTCCTCATCTGCTCAAAACCAACTTCCTGCTCTTTTGATTTGTATATATCTAAAAGGTATTCTTTCAAACAATTCTCAAGCTCTACTTTCTTATTCATCTCTGATATTGTAAAACCAACTTGTTTGTCAGGTGAAACAAGACGGGAAAGAAATATATTTATCCTTGATTTATTATCTTGATGAAGTTTTAGCTCTTGCAAGGAAATTGTTTTTATTTCTTTCTCTACAACATCTTCTATCACATTTTTTATATTTTCAGTAATATTTTCTTGTTTTAAAATATTACTTCTCTGATTATATATAACCTCTCTTTGTTTATTTAACACATCATCATACTCCAAAACCCTTTTTCTCATATCAAAATGAACTGATTCAATCTCCTTTTGTGCAATTTCTACAGATTTTGTAACCAATCGATGAGCAATTGGTTCATCATCTGGGAAATTAAATCTTTCCATGACTTTCCCAATTCTCTCTGAACCAAATAACCTCATAAGCTCATCATCAAGAGATAAATAGAATTGTGAAGAACCAGGATCACCTTGCCTTCCTGACCTACCCCTGAGTTGATTGTCTATCCTCCGGGCTTCATGTCTCTCTGTTCCTAAAATATGAAGACCTTCAATTTTGGTAACTCCTTCTCCTAAAACAATGTCAGTTCCCCTTCCAGCCATATTGGTGGCAATTGTAACCGCTCCCATCTGTCCCGCTTTGGCAACGATTTCTGCTTCCCTCTCATGGTATTTTGCATTTAATACCTCATGTTTTATTCCCTTTCTTTTTAACATATTTGAAAGATGCTCAGATTTTTCAACTGATCTGGTTCCAACTAAGATAGGCTGACCTATCTCATGTCTTTTTCTTATATCTTTTATAACATTTTTAAACTTGATTTCCTCATTTTTATAAATTAAATCTGGAAGATTATTTCTAATTAATGTTTTATTAGGAGGAATAACAACCACTTCAAGACTATAAATTTTTCTAAACTCCTCCGCTTCAGTAGCTGCTGTTCCTGTCATACCAGCTAATTTTTCATACATCCTGAAATAGTTCTGTATGGTTATTGTAGCTAATGTTTGGTGCTCCTGTTTTATTTTTACACCCTCTTTTGCTTCTATTGCTTGATGTAATCCCTCACTATATCTTCTTCCTGGCATTAATCTTCCCGTAAATTCATCTATGATTACCACCTCACCATTTTTAACCAAATAATCAACATCCCTTTTAAAAAGAATTAAAGCTTTTAATGCTTGATTTAGATGATGAATCAAAATTGCATTTTTGGGATCATAAAGGTTATCAATTTTCAACATTTTTTCAACACGTTTTACACCATTTTCTGTAACAAAAACGGATCTCTCCTTCTCGCTAACTTCATAGTCTACATTTCTTTTTAATCCAGGAGTTAATTTTGCAAAAGTGTAATAGATTTTAGCGGATTCGTAAGGAGCCCCAGAAATAATTAAAGGAGTCCTGGCTTCATCAATTAATATACTATCTACTTCATCTACTATTGCATAATAGTGTCCCCTTTGAACTTGATTATTAGCACTGAAGATCATATTATCTCTTAAATAATCGAATCCAAATTCATTATTGGTTCCATAAATAACACTACAGTTATACGCTTCTTTTCTTTCACCTGCTCCCATTTCATTCTGAAGTAGTCCAACATTGAGCCCAAATTTTTTATATATTGGACCCATCCAGTTTGCATCCCTTTTTGCAAGATAATCATTAACAGTTACAATATGAACTCCTTTGTTTTTAAGCGAATTTAAACAAACAGGCAGTGTAGCAACTAATGTTTTTCCTTCACCTGTCGCCATCTCTGCTATCTTACTCTGATGTAAAATAATTCCTCCAAAAATCTGAACATCAAAATGTCGCATATTAATTGTTCTTTTTGCGATCTCTCTAACAACTGCAAATGTCTCTGGCAACAAATCATCAAGAGATTCCCCTCTTTTAAATCTGCTTTTAAATTCATTAGATTTAAAAACTAACTGCTCATCACTCAGTTTATTAATATTAACTTCTAATGAGTTAATATAATCAACGAGATTTTGAATATTTTTAACTGTTTTTCCTTCTCCAATGCGAAGAATTTTGCTTAATATATTCAATTTAAATCAAATTTTTTTAAAAATAATTTAAAAATTTTTTTACTAATCTTATTTCTCCTACTAAGAGGTATTATTTTTTGATTAATAATAAAAAATTTACAAAAAGTGTTAACCTAATTTGTTGATAATACATATATTTATTGAGATTGCTTCAGGATTTTGTCCCTCGCAACGACGTTTAAAAATTAGGGTAAAGCATAAATGATTTACCTTTTAAAAACATAAAATATATTTCTAATTTACCCAGATTTAATTTATTCAGATGGACTTATAAGTCCAAAATTTCCATCCTTTCTTTTATAAATTACATTTACTTGATCTGTTTCAGAATTTCTAAAAATATAAAAACCGTGACCAAGCAATTCCAATTGCTCCACTGCTTCTTCTGGAGTCATTGGGATAAATTCAAAACTTTTAATCTTAACTATCCTTGCTTTTTTCTTTCCCCCCGTAATTAACTCGCGTGTTGTATGCAAATTAGGTTTTTGAGTACTATCAATCAATCTATTCTTATGTTTTTTTACTTGTCTTTCCAATTTATCAACAATAAGGTTAATTGCACTGTATATATTAGAAGAAGCTTCCTTTACCCTTATAGTTGCTCCTTTCGTTTTTAAAGTTACTTCTGCAATATTGTTTGCTTTTATACTTGGATTCTTCTCAACTAACAATTCAACATCTATACTTATAGCTTGATTGAAGTATCTTGATATCTTTGAAATTTTTTCTGTAACATGATCTTTAATATCTTGAGTTATTTCTATATTTTTGCCTTTTATGATGATGTTCATCCTTAATGTTCTCCTTTCAAAAAAATTATGAATTTTTTAAGTTTAAATTTTTAATTAAATAAAATTTTACAGTTTCCTAACATTTGAAGCTTCGGGGCCTCTATAACCATCTATAATCTCAAATTCTACTTCCTGCCCATCTTCTAAGGATTTATAACCTTCTTCTAAGATCGCTGAAAAGCGCACAAAAACATCATTACCTTCTTCAATCTCTATGAAACCGTACCCCTTTTCCTCACTATACCATTTGACTTTTCCTCTTTGCAAATTAACCTCCATTTTTCAAAATGATTAAAGTGTTATGTCTTGAATTCAATTATTTTTATATTGTTTTTTTGTTGATTTTACATTAATGTTGATCTGGCTAAAGTTAAAACATAAACATTCTTTGCCCCGTTTTTTAATAGAACTTTTGAACATTCACTTACTGTATAACCAGTTGTATATACATCGTCTATTAATAGTATATTGCTGCCACATTTCCCTTTATCGTCTTGAAAATCAAATGCACCTACAAGATTTTTTTTCCTCTCACTTAACGGTAGAGCCATTTGACTTTCAGTTTTTCTTACTTTTATTAAAAAACCGTTAGCAGGTATTTTTGTTATTTTAGCTAACCTCTTTGCTAATAGTTCCGATTGATTAAATCCCCTTAAATTTTTATCCTTTCTGGTCAATGGTACAAACTCTATTGAATTAAACAAATTGTTTTCATAATTCTTCTGATAAACTTTATAAAGAAGCTGAGTTAACACCTCAGTTAAAGATTTAATATGATTATATTTAAACTCTACTATTGCATCTTTTAAAACAGTTTCATAGAGACCAAAAGACCTCGCTTTAGTAAAATATAGTTTCTCATCTCTACATTCTATGCATCTATCAACTGATCTTAAAGTAGGTTTACCACAAAATTGGCAGATGGGGTTTTCTATTTTAGAAATAGTATTCACACAATTCTCACAGAGGAATTTTTCATCTAATTTTGAACAAATTACGCACTTGGGTGAAAAAAAAATATCAAGGAATGCTTTCAAAAATTTATTCATAACTAATAGGAATGGTTATTTTTATCAATTATCTGTTGTGACATTATTTTAACACTGGGATGAATGATTGTCCCACTTGCTATTACACTTTCAGATCCTATTACTGCATTTTCCAGGATATGTGCTTGATCTCCTATCTCTGCTGATTCTCCTATTATGGCACCTATTAAACTCGCATCTTTACCAATATATCCACTCCCCCACTTAATACCTTTATATAGAACTGCTCTCTCCTTAATTAATGTTTCATCACCTATAATAAGTGGCCCAAATAGCTTTGCATCTTTCTCAATAATGCAATTTTTGCCAATACAGATTGGTGGAGACATAATAACATCCTCATGAACTTTACAATTTTCACCAACCCATATATTCTTGCTTATTTCAGTTCCCGGTATATTAACTTCAACCTTTCTATTTAAAGCATCAAAATTTCCTCTCATATACTCTGAGAGACTACCTACATCATTCCAGTATCGAGAATTTATGTATCCATAAATTGGGGTATTCTCTTCAACAGTTTGAGGAAAAACATCAGCGCCAAAATCATAAAACTCATCATTCGGAATATAATTAAATATTTCAGGTTCAAAAACATATATTCCACTGTTAGCTAATTTGCTCTTTTCCTTACCTTGTGGAGGTTTTTCTTGAAACCCGGTTATTCTTTTTTCTTCATTTAAAATAACTACACCGTATGCTGATGGTTCATCTACAGTAGTCAATACCATTGTACACAATCCATTCTTTTGTTTATGAAATTTAATTAAATCTTTAAGATCTATATCGGTGAGTGCATCCCCACTCATTATTAAAAATGTTTTATTACCAAAGAAATCTTTCGCATTCTTCACTCCACCAGCAGTCCCCAAAAGTTTATCTTCATAAGAATAATGAATATTTACTCCAAATGCAGCTCCATCCTTAAAATAATTTTTAATTGCTTCTGGATACCAATGTAAATTTACAATTATTTCCTCAAAATTAAGTTTTTTCAACAATTCAATTATGTGAGCCATGACAGGTTTATTTACTATTGGAACCATAGGTTTTGATATTAAATCAGTAAGGGGGCGAAGTCTTGTTCCCAAACCTGCTGCTAAAATCATTACTTTCATATCATAAACACGCTCTTTTTAACCTCTTGAGTATTTTAGATTTAATTTAAAACTTATGTTTAGTTTCTTTTATTTTATAATAATTTTTTTTTAAATTTATATCATATGGTGGATTTATAACTCCAAGTTCTGTCACAATGGCTGTTATATATCTTGCGGGAGTAATATCAAATGCGGGATTTTTTACTTTAGTTGTGGAAGGCGCTATCTGACTCTCACCAACAAATAACACTTCTCTTCTATCTCTCTCTTCAATGGGGATATCTCCACCAGAATTAATATTCATATCAATAGTTGATGTTGGTGCAACAACATAAAATGGAACTTTGTTCTCTTTTGCCAAAACAGCTAAAGAATATGTGCCAATCTTATTTGCTGTATCTCCGTTAGCTACTATCCTATCAGCTCCCACCAATACTGTATCAACATCACCTTTATTTATAAAATAGCCAGCCATATTATCTGTAATAAGAATATGTTCAATTCCCTCCTTTTTAAGTTCATAAGCTGTTAATCTAGCACCCTGTAGAAATGGACGAGTTTCATCAACCCATACTCTTTTTATCTTACCCTGCTTGTTTAGACTCCTTACTATACCCAAAGCAGTTCCGTAACCTCCAGTAGCCAATGCTCCAGTATTACAATGAGTTAAAACTGAAACCTTTTTATTAAAGAGAGATGACCCGTACTGACCAATCTTTTCATTAATAGCTATGTCCTCTCTTTCAATAATTGTTGCTTCTTTAATTAATCTATCCTTTAATTTATTAATATCTATATCCATATTACTTATAGCGATATTCATCATTCTTGATAAAGCCCAAAAAAGATTGACAGCTGTTGGTCTGGCCTTGGATAAATGACTATGAGCAACTTTCAGATCATCTAAAAAAGCTCTGGATGTTTTTGCTTTACTTGAAAGACCAGCTAATGCAAATCCATATGCAGCTGCAACTCCTATTGCAGGAGCACCCCTTATTACCATAGATTTTATTGCTTTTGCAACACATTTATAGTCATCACATATAATGTATTCCTCTTTAAGAGGTAATTTTCTCTGATCAATCATTTTTACCTTATTATCTATCCATACTATTGATCTGACTTCTTCTTTTTTAACCATACAAAACTCACTTATTTAGAAATTCCTTTTTAAAAAGACAATTAGAATTTATGTTCCTTTCCTCCATGAGGTTAAGTATTTTTGTTGCTCTTTTGTTAATTTATCTATTTTTATATTCATTGATTTTAATTTTAATTCTGCAATATAATTATCTATCTTCATAGGAACCTTGTAAACTTTGTTTTCTAATTTTTCTTTATTTTTTATCAGGTACTCAACTGATAATGCTTGATTGGAAAAACTCATGTCCATTATACTTGCTGGATGTCCTTCAGCAGCACTTGAATTAATGAGTCTCCCTTCAGCTAAAAGATAGATTCTTCTACCATCATATAATATATATTCATCAACAAAATCTCTTACTTTCCTCTTAGATTTTGATAGCTTTTCTAAAGCATTAATATCAATTTCAACATTAAAATGGCCAGTATTACATAAAATGGTTTTATCCTTCATTAACTTTATATGCTTTTCACCTATAACTCTTATATCTCCCGTAGCGGTTATAAAAATATCCCCAACCTCAGATGCTTCAGATATTGGCATTACCTGGAATCCCTCCATAGCAGCTTCTAAAGCAACAATGGGATCCACCTCTGTTATTATTACTTGAGCACCCATTCCTTTAGCTCTCATAGCAACCCCTCTGCCACACCATCCATACCCACAAACCACAAAAATTGAACCAGCTATCATTCTATTTGTCGCTCTCAAAATTCCGTCAATAGAGCTTTGACCGGTACCGTATCTATTATCAAAAAGATATTTTGTTTCAGCATCATTTGCAGCAATTATTGGAAAAGACAAAATACCTTCTTTTTCCATACTCCTTAATCTGATAACACCTGTTGTTGTTTCCTCAATTCCTCCAAATATGGATGATAATTGCTGTTTTCTATATAAATGTAATTGGCTTATTGTATCAGCGCCATCATCTAAAATTACTTGTGGTTTATTGTCCAATATCTTTGAAATATGAGAATAATATGTTTTTTCACTCTCTCCTTTAATAGCAAATACTGAAATCTTATAGTCCTTAACTAAACAAGCGCTAACATCATCCTGAGTAGTTAATGGGTTTGAGGCACACAGCATTACATCTGCTCCTCCTGCTTTAAGAGTCCTCATTAAATTGGCGGTTTCGGTAGTGACATGTAAGCATGCTCCTACTCTTATATCCTTTAGTGGTTTCTCTTTAAAAAATCTATCTTTTATCTTTGAAAGTACAGGCATAAAATTCTCAGCCCACTCAATCCTTAATTTACCTCTTTTTGAAAGTTCAATATCTTTTAAATCATATTTCATTTAATATCCTCCATAATTTGAGTTTTAAAAACAATTTTAAGAATTAGGTATTTAAAAAATAATACTTTGAAGTTCTTTATTGATTATTTTACACATATACTTTTTAATCTGAGGTAAGAAATCTTTTCTTACATAATTTCATAAATTTAGTTGTAAATAAATTACAAAACTTTTTTAAACTCGGTGCTTGATTTTATCTCTCCAATAATTAAGAGTATCTTCTAAGGTTTTTTCAAGTGGAATCTCGGGTTCCCAACCTGTTAATTCCCTGAATTTTGTAGAATCTCCTTCCAATACTTCAACATCAGAAGGTCGCATTCTTTCAGCATCTTTAACCACTTCAATATCTACTTCGCTCATTTCAAGTAACATTTTTAATATCTTCTCAATGCTAATGGATTTACCTGATGAAATATTATATACTTCACCTGGCTTACATTTTTCCACTGCTAACCAGTATGCCCTTACTATGTCTCTTACATCCGTAAAGTCTCTTTTTGCATTAAGATTTCCTACTCTTACAACAGGATTTTTTGTACCAGCTTCTATTTCAGCAATCTGTTTAGCAAAAGTCGAGACAACAAAAACTTCACCTCTTCTTGGACCTGTATGATTAAACGCTCTTGTTCTTATTATCCTGATCCCATATGATTTATAATACTGATAACCTAAAAAATCCTGAGCTATTTTACTTACTGCATAGGGACTTAAGGGTCGTAGCATATTCTTTTCATCTACTGGTATTTCATCTTCATATACCAAACCATATTCCTCGCTCGAACAAGAAACATGAATTATTGGATCAATACCTAAATTTCTTACACCTTCAAATAAGTTTACCTCTCCAATTATATTCGTAGTTAAAGTTTCTGCGGGAGCATGCCATGATGTTGGTACAAAACTTTGTGCAGCTAAGTGGAATATACAGTGAGGTCTTACCTTCTTTAACATGCTCTGAACAGATACTCCATCTTTAATATCACACTCATATAGATTTATTTTATCTTCAATATGAAAGATATTATCCTTTTTGCTTCTCCATCTTATAGTTCCATAAACCTCAACATCAGGTTTAGTCAAACAATATTCAGCCAAGTGGCTTCCTACAAAACCTGTAATTCCTGTTATTAAAACTCTCATTTTAGTAAATTCCTCCTCTCTAATATAATCCTTTATATTACAAAATAAAATATTTTATATCAAATTCACTATTAAATTAAAGTGTTTTAATTCTTATAAAATCAGGAATTTGTGTAAAGTAATTAATTTGTATAAAGCTATTATTTTCAAAAACTAATTATAAAGCCCTAAAATTTCAATTATTTTATAGAGTCTTTTTTTAAATTTTTCTGAATTATATTTTTTACAATCCTCTATTGAATTTTCCCTGAGCTTATCTTGTAATTCACTATTATTTATTATTTTTAAAGTCTTTTCTTTGAGTTGTTTTAAATCAGAGAACAAAAATCCATTATATTCATTCTCTACTATCTCTCTCGACCCTCCTTTATTTATTACAATGGGAATGCAGCCAGCTGCCATTGCCTGAACAGACGATATTCCAAAGTGTTCAAATCTTTCTGGATGCTTTTGCTCATCCTCTCCAAGTCCACTAGCATGCCAGTATATCTTACTTTTGCCATAAATAGTATTTAGTTCATCTTTTGGAACATTTGTTTTTATTACTATTGGATAGCCCTTTGAAGCTCTTTTTACCCTATCTAAATACCTGAAATGTTCTTTTTTCCCCTCCACTCCTCCAACTAAATATAGACTCCAGTCTTTAAGTTCCAGGTTATAAAGTTCTTTAAATGCTTTAACAAGTTCTATCTGTTTTTTATTATGATGTCCTACAAAAAATCTACCGACACTTAATATAATATTTTCTTTCTTTATCTCCTTCTCTTTGAAGGAATCAATATCAACCTGTGGATAAAAAAGAAAGCTATCCTTTTTCCAAAGTTTCTTTATCCATCTCTTAGTATATTCTGAATTTGCTAAGATAAGATCGTAAGTATCTAAAAAGCTTAAATCATCGGGAAAGTTTATAAGATATGTGGGGAAAAAACCTATTATAAAGTAAAATATTTTCCGAAAAATTGATATAGATGAAATATTTCTAACAGAAACACCAAGCTGTCTTGTATCATTTGAAGCATAAAAATCTGCGGGGCAAAACGAGTTAGACTCTATGGTCATTGTGTCATTATTTTTTAATGGAATTTTAATTTTAAAAACTCTACTTTTACTTCTTGGTAATTTGTGATATGTGTAAACATTTTTTTTACCAAAACTAATGTCAATATGTGTATCTGGGGCAGTAAATTTTCTACCACTATTAATTTTTAATCTGATTAATCCCTTCTTTATTAAATTCTCTTCAATTTTAAAAGTGGCTTTTCCTGAGGTCCAGGTAGATTTTTTCATTAAAAAACGCTTTGGATCATGAACTCCTTCAATTGGATTTAAACCATCCTTATATTTTTCTTCTTTGCTTAAAAACCAGCTGTAGATATTTCTAGAAATATTCTTAAACAAAAATAAAGTTATTTTATGAATAGAATTGAAGTCCACATCAAAGGGTGTGGGGAAAAAAGTTAAATAGACATTTTTCTTTGCATAGCCCCTCATATAACTTAGATAAGTAGCATTTACAAAAATGTCATAATCCTTTGTAATATTGCTGCCATAATCAGATGAAATATACGGAAATACTCTTAACTTTACTCTTGAAAGGTCTAAATTAAGATGTCTTGATAATTTATCTAAATCGAAATATTTATTAGTTAAAATTTCAACATTATAATCTTTACTTAATAGCTCTGCCATCTTTCCCATATGTTTCTCCCCACCACCTAAAGTGGGAAGGTAAAGATCGTATATTCCAACTTTCAAATTGCTACACCTCTTTAGAAAGTAATTACTCCTTTATTTAAAACTGTCTTTGGAAATAGCTTCATATTATTAGTTAGAACATTTTGATCCCCAATTAAACAGTCACTTCCTATAACAGTCCCATTTAAAATATGAACATCATTTCCAACTATAACTCCACTACATATAATACTGTTATTTATTACACAGTTATTACCTATCCTACAATTCTCCATAATAAGACAATTTTTAGTTTTTGTGCCATTATCTATTTCAGTATTATTAAGTATTACTGAATGATTATTTATTATTACATTTTCTTTTATCTTACAATTTTCACCAATTAAAAGTGGTGGAAACATATTAGAACTCTCGTTAATCTCTGTATTTACTCCAATCCAAATGCCCACCTTTTCCTGGTTAAATTGAAAATCAAAATCTATTTTTCTATCTAAAATATCACCCTGCGCTTTTAGATATTTTTGAGAAGTTCCTAAATCAAGCCAATATGATTCTGAAGGAAACCCAAATACTTTTTCACCTTTTGATAAAAGTAGTGGAAACAGTTCTCTCTCAAACGAATAATTCTTTCCCTCTGGAATGAGCTCTAAAACTTCCGGTTCTAATACATACATTCCAGCATTGATAAGATTTGTAGTTACCTCATCCCACCTGGGTTTCTCTAAAAATCTTAAAACTCTACCATTTGAATCAATAGGAACAAGCCCATACATTGTAGGATCTTCAACAGGTGTTAATGTGATTGTAATAGTTGCTTCTTTTTGCTTATGATACTTTATCAGTTCTCTAAAATCCAAAGAGGTTATAATATCACCATTAAGAACTAAGAATGGTTCACCTCTTAAATATTTCTCTGCGTTTTTAACTGCACCACATGTTCCCAGGGGAACCTTTTCGGTTACATAGGTAATATTAACTCCTAATTTTTCCCCATTCCCAAAATGGGAACTAAATATAGATGGCATATAGAAAGTGCTTAGTATGATATCTTCAATTCCATATTTTTTAAGATTTCTAATGATATATTCAATTAAGGGCATACCAACCAATGGAATCATGGGTTTTGGTATTTGATATGTTATTGGTCTCAGTCTGGTTCCTTCTCCACCTACTAAAATAACTGCTTTCATCCTATAAATCCTCCCGAAACTTAAAATTATAATAATTATTATTTTTTAAATTTTCTTTTTATTGATCCTGAAATATAACCTACCATTTTCGCAATATCTATTAAAAACTGTAAAAATGGAAAAGCTATCCATGCAAAAAACATTTTCCAAAAGGTTTCTTTTTTAAAAGTTTTTATACTTCGTGCATAAACTTTTCTTAAGTAAAATATAGCAAAAGGTAATGGAATAAGTAAAAATATAAAATTTCTAATTAAAAGAAACACTGATATTAATAAAATTAAAGAAATGTAAACAAAAAATCTCAGTGCATGCCTATAAAAAAACAGATTTGCAAATCCATCACCAAATGCATATCTGAAATATTGTTTAAAGAGTTGAAAAATATCGCTCCTCATTTTCCAAAAAACAACAGCCCTTGGGTTGAAAATTATATTATATCCAAGATTTTTTAACTTGAAATTAAAAAACATATCCTCGCCAACATATAATTCTTCAGAATATCCACCAGCTTTTTCCCACACCTCTTTTTTAAAAGCAATTGATCTTGAAGAAGGCATAAATTTTTTCGGATTTATTTCATTAACCTGTGGCATAAAAAGACATGAAATCGTTCTCTCGAACCAGCTTTTACATAATGGTAAACTAAATCCTCCTACAACTTCTGCATCTTTATTGTATTTAAAGCTATCAAAAAGATTCTCTAACCAATCCTTTTCTAATTCTACTCCTCCATCAGTTACTGCAATGAGCTCGGTATCACAATTCTTAATAGCAAAGTTTCTACCCTTGGAAATATTAAAACCTCTTTTTATCTCTATACTTAGGTTTGGTATTTTCTCTTTAAACTTTTTTAACTCTTCAACAGTGTTATCAGTTGAACCTCCATCAACAATTTTTATCTCTTTTGCCTTTAAACTCTGATTAAAAAGAGAGTTTAAGAAATTTTCTATTTCTTCACCCTCATTTTTTACGGTTGCAACAACTGAAATTTCCATAATCTTTTAAAAATATCCTACAAAAATATTAAGATTTTTTAGAAAAATGCCATAAAAAAGCTTGGTAAAAATTTTTCAAATTTTCAAAT
>DAOWJR010000043.1 GCA_030640275.1 Actinomycetes bacterium
ACAAAAATGGCACTTTACAGAGGAATAGAAAAATGTATTAAGGGAAATCATCTTTCAGATATATCACATGCAATTCAAACTACTGCTGAAGAAAATGGTTTTGATGTTGTTAGAAAATTTGTGGGACATGGAATTGGAACTGAGCTCCATGAGGACCCTCAAATTTTGAATTATGGGCCTCCTAAAAGGGGACCAATTTTAAAAAGCGGTATGGTTTTTGCAATAGAACCGATGGTTAATCAAGGTACTCATGAGGTTGAGGTTTTTGATGACAAATGGACTGTTGTAACCAAAGATAGGAAACTTTCAGCTCACTTTGAGCATACAGTTGCTATTACCGAAAATGGACCATTAATATTAACACAAAAAGAAATATAAAAATCTTCAGATGAAAGATAAATAAGGAGAACTATTATAGCGAAGAAAGAGGGGAAAATAGAGGTAGAAGGAAAAGTACTGGAAGCTTTACCCAATGCTATGTTCAGGGTAGAGTTGGACAGTGGTCATAAGGTATTAGCTCATATATCCGGTAAGATCAGGATGCACTATATTCGTATTCTTCCAGGTGATAGAGTTATAGTTGAACTTTCACCCTATGATCTTACTAAGGGAAGAATAATTTATAGATTCAGGTAAAAAATATTAAAAATTGATAAATATAAGTGTGATTTTTATGAAAGTAAGACCATCTGTTAAAAAAATTTGTAAAAAATGTAAAATAATTAAAAGAAAAGGAAAAGTAAGAGTTATTTGTGATAATCCTCGTCATAAACAAAGACAGGGTTAAATAAAAAATTTAGATAGGAGGTTTGTTAATCTTGGCAAGAATAGTAGGTGTAGACCTACAAAAAGATAAACATATAGATATTGCATTAACTAAAATACACGGGATTGGTAGGTCATTAGCAAAAGCAATACTTAAAGAAACTAAAATTGACTCTGCACATAGAGTAAAAGATTTGACCGAAAAGGAAATTTCTGTTATAGCAAACTATATTGAAGAAAATATTAAAGTAGAAGGTAGTTTAAAAAGAGAGGTTTCGCAAAATATAAGGAGATTAATTGAGATAGGGTGCTATAAAGGAATAAGGCATAGGAGAGGTCTTCCTGTTAGGGGACAAAGAACTCACACTAATGCCAGAACAAGAAAAGGTCCAAGAAAGACCGTTGCAATAAAACGTAAAAAAATTAATAAGGAGAAGTCTTTATGGTTGTAAAAAGAGGAAAAAAGGGGAAAGTTCGAAGAAAGGTAAAGAAGAACATACCGCATAGTGCTGTTCATATTCAATCAACATTTAATAATACAATTATCACCTTTACCGATTTAAAAGGAAATACAATTGCGTGGGCATCTTCTGGAACAGCAGGATTTAAAGGTTCACGAAAGGGTACACCTTTTGCAGCACAGTTAGCAACTGAATTAGCTACAAAGAAAGCCCGGGAACATGGGGTAAAACAGGTTGATGTTTATATCAAAGGAGCAGGTTCTGGAAGAGAAACTGCCGTTAGGTCACTTCAAGCATTAGGTCTTCAGGTTTTAAATATAAAGGATATAACTCCAATTCCGCATAATGGTTGTAGGGCTAAGAAGCAAAGGAGAGTTTAGGAGAATAATATGGCTAGATATATTAATGCAGTTTGTAAACTATGTAGAAGAGAAGGCGAAAAGCTATTTATAAAAGGGTCTAAATGTAATACAGATAAATGTCCTGTTGAGAAAAAGCCTTATCCACCAGGAGAGAGAGGAAGAGCAAGACCAAGGGAGACTAATTATCTAATTCAATTAAGAGAAAAGCAGAAGGTAAAGAGGATATATGGGGTTTTAGAGAAGCAGTTTAAAAACTATTTTAAAAGAGCCTTAAAAATGAAGGGCATAACAGGTAAAAATCTATTAGTTTTTTTAGAAACTCGTTTGGATAATGTCGTCTATTTATTAGGATTTGCTGAATCTCGACCTCAAGCCCGACAGCTTGTAAATCATGGACATATTTTAGTTAATGGAAAAAAGATAAAGATACCTTCATACCAGGTCAGAGCAGGACAAGAAATAGAGATTGTTAAAAAAGCCAAGAAAATACAATCAATAGCTCAATCAATAGCTCAATCATCTGAAAAAGAGATTCCAAGATGGCTTCAAGTTGATCATAAAGAACTTAAAGGTAAGATTATTTCTCTGCCTGAAAGGGAGGACATAGACCAAAGCATTAAGGAACAAATAATTGTTGAGCTATATTCAAGATAACTTAACATCAAATTATAGATTATTGGAGGTAGTGTCAATTGTTAGAAATGCAAAGACCAAAAATAGAAATTATAAAAAATACACCAACTGAAGGTGTTTTTGTTATTGAACCCTTAGAGAGAGGGTATGGTTATACTTTGGGAAATACTTTAAGGAGGATTTTAATTTCCTCTATTCCAGGTGCTGCAGCAACATCTATAAAAATAGATGGTGTATATCATGAGTTCTCAACAATTCCTGGAGTACGGGAGGATACAACTGAACTAATTTTAAATCTAAAAAAATTGGTGCTTAAGTCTTCATCTAAAGAACCAGTTACCATAAGAATAGAAAAAAAGGGAAAATGTGATATTTATGCTAAAGACATAATAACTCCAAGTGAGGTAGAAATAGTAAATAAAGACTTATATTTAGTGAATTTAAATGAAGATGGAAAACTGAAAATAGAAATAAGTGTGGGGAGAGGTAGGGGTTATGTAGCTGCTGAAGAGCATAAAAAAAGTAAGGAGATAATTGGTTTGATTTATATAGATTCAATATTTACTCCAGTAATTAATGTAAGTTATGATGTTGATTCAACCAGAGTAGGTCATAAAACCAATTACGATAAATTAACTCTAAAAATTAAGACAAATGGAGCTGTAACTCCTGATTTTGCCTTAAGCCAAACTGCAAAGACACTTTCTGATTATATGAAGGTTCTTATGGATGTCACGGAAGTTGCTTTATTTGAGAGTTTCATAAAGGAAGAGGAGAAACTAAAGGAAAAAGAGGAGACATCAATAGAGGAACTGAATCTGTCAGTGAGACCATCTAATTGTTTAAAGAAAGAAGGTATTGTTTATATTTCAAATCTTTGTGATTATACAGAACAGCAGCTTTTAAGTATCCGTAATATGGGTATGAAATCATTAAATGAAATCAAGAAGAAATTAGAAGAAAGGAAATTAGTACTTAAGAAGGTCTAAAAATATGGTTAAACCAAAGAAAGGAAGAAGAATAGGAGGTAGCGCTAGTCATCAAAAAGCAATAATGGCGAATTTAGCAATAGCGCTATTAGAACATAATAGAATTAAAACTACTCATGCAAAAGCGAAAAGGTTAAAAGCGGTCATTGATAAATTGATAGGTTTGGGTAAAAAGGATGACTTAAGTTCCAAACGTAAGGCATTATCAATGCTTAGACACAATAGAAAAGCAGTGAAAAAACTTTTTGATGAGGTAGCTCCTCGTTATCATCAAAAAGACTCAGGTTTTTCAAGGATAATTAAAATTGGAGAAAGACCTGGTGATGCATCTTTAATGGTATTTATAGAATTAACTTAAAAATAAAACAATTAGCGCAATCTCATTAAATAAAAATTTTAAAAATTTAATAATATTTGATACTTGTGGAGAGTAGTTGTTGCACAATATAAAGATAATTTTGGAATATGATGGGACTAGATATAAAGGATTTCAGATTCAAAAAGATTTAGATACAATACAGGGAAGATTGGAGGATTGCCTGAGTACAATATTAGGAAAAAGAATAAAAATAAAATATTCAAGTAGGACTGATGCGGGAGTTCATGCTAAGGAACAAGTCATTAACTTTACAACAGAGAACAAGATAGATCATTTTAAGCTACAAAGGTCTATGAATGCAATACTACCGGGCGATATAGTTGTAAAGCACATAGATGAGGTTGAAACTGATTTTGACTCAAGAAGGGATGCTAAGAGTAGAGAGTATGAATATTATATTTTATATAGGCAATTTCCATCTGCATTTAATAAAAATTACTTATTAATTAATAAAAAACTTAATACTAAATCAATGATCTTGGCTTCTGAATATCTCATTGGTGAGAAGGATTTTAGATCATTCTGTAAGGATTCCTCTGAAATTGAAAATACTGTTCGCAATGTAAAAGAAGTTGAAATTAGCAAAGAGGGAGATTTCATAATAATAAAAATAATAGCAAATTCCTTTATTCATCAAATGGTAAGAATAATTGTAGGAACCTTGATAGAAGTAGGTCTCTCTAAAAGAGAGCCTTATGAAATTTTACAAATTTTAGAAAAAAAACAGAGAGTATTTGCGGGAAAGGCAGCAGAAGCGAAAGGTCTTTATTTAACCAAAATTAATTATTGAGAAAATAGATTAAATAACCTTTGAAAGATTTGGGCATAGTTTCTTGACTAAAATGTCTTCGAAACCATGCCACAAATCTATTAATGAAAATTAAATTTAAAAAAATATAGTATTGTTATTGAAAGGGAGACGAAATTAGATTGAAAACAACAATCATAAAGGAAAAAGATATAAAGAAAGATTGGTATATCGTTGATGCAACTGGAAAGACATTAGGAAGACTTGCCAGCAAAGTTGCTCATATTCTTATGGGAAAACATAAAGTTAACTATGTACCACATTTAGATGTCGGTGATTATATAGTAGTAATAAATGCTGATAAGATAGTTTTAACTGGTAAGAAATTATCTAAAAAAATATATTATAAACATTCAGGTTATCCCGGTGGATTAAAAGAGAAGGTTTATAAAGAGTTAATGGAGGAAAAGCCTGAATTTGTATTTAAAAAAGCTGTAAAGGGGATGCTCCCAAAAAATAAGTTGAGTAGAAAGATGTTTAAGAAGTTGAAAGTATATTCAGGCTCCAAACATCCTCATCAAGCTCAGAATCTAAAGATTATTGAAATTTAAAATTTAATAAAAAATAAGATATCATTGATATTTAAAAATAAAGAGGAAGATTAAAAGGTAACTATATTTAAGAGTAATTTAAATATTTGAAGACAATTGATACTTTTAAGCAAATAGGAGGAATATAATTTTGAAAAAATTAGTATATATAGCTACAGGTAGAAGAAAAACATCTATTGCAAGGGTGAGAATAATACCAGGTGAGGGTAAATTTAATATAAATGGAAGAAGTTTAGATGACTATTTTCCACAAAAAGCTTTTAAAGAAACAGTTTTAAAGCCTTTAATTCTTACCCAGACAGAATTTCAATTTGATATTAATGTAAATGTTAATGGAGGGGGAATATCAAGTCAATCAGGTGCAATTGCTCATGGAATATCAAGATCATTGCTTGAAGCTAATGCGGATTACAGACAACTACTTAAAAAAGAAGGACTATTAACCAGGGATCCAAGGATGAAAGAAAGAAAAAAATATGGTTTGAAGAAAGCAAGAAAAGCACCTCAATATTCTAAGAGATAATGATATCTGTATTAAATAAACTGAAATAATTAATTTTTTAATAGATTAAAATAAGCGTCTATATAAAAAATGACGCTTATTTATTTTAAATATTAAGAGGAGATTTATTTGCCAAAACTTTTTGGAACAGATGGTGTAAGAGGTATAGTAAATACAGAATTAACATGTGAACTTGCTACAAAAATTGGATTTGCGGGAGCACAAGAGTTAGCCAAATTAGGAGAATATTTAGTAATAGGTAAGGATAATCGTCCTTCTTCTGATATGATTGAAACAGCTGTAACTGCTGGGATATGTTCAGCAGGTGTTAATGTTGTAAAACTTTCAATAATTCCTACTTCTGCAATACCTTTCTTTATTAAAAAAGTCTCTGCTAGCGGTGGTGTTATGATATCAGCCTCTCACAATCCTCCTGAATATAATGGAATTAAGTTTTTCTCCAGTAGTGGTTTTAAGTTAGATGAAAAAACAGAAGAAAAAATTGAAAAAAGGATAGACAAAATAGATAAAATCACACGAATGAAATTTGGAGAGGATGCAGAAATAATTAGTTACAAACCATCTGATAATGATATAGGAAGAGTAATTGATAAAAGTGATTTAATAGATAGTTATATAGATTTCTTAGTTGAACAATATCCACTAAATCTAAGGGGTATGAAAATTGCTATAGATTGTGCAAATGGTGTTACTACTTTTATAGCTCCTAAAATATATGGACAATTGGGAGCAACCTTATCAATTAATAATAATGAAAGATCAGGTGAGAATATAAATTATATGTGTGGCTCAACATTTCCTGAAAATATAAGTAATATAGTCAAAAAGACTAAATCAGATGTTGGTTTTGCTTTTGATGGAGACGGGGATAGATTAATAATTGTTGATGAAAAAGGAAATATATTAGATGGTGAATATATTATGGCAATTATTGCTAATTTCCTGAAATCTGAGAAGAAACTTAAGAAAAATATACTTATCACAACTACAATGGCTAATTTAGGATTTATTCAAGCCATGAGTGACATAGGAATAGAGATTATAACTACAGATGTTGGCGACAGATTTGTTTTAAGAGAAATGTTAAAAAGAGATGTTTCAATTGGTGGTGAGCAATCAGGACATATAATATTAATAGATAAATATACAACTGGAGATGGAATATTAACCTCATTAGCTTTACTTAATGTTTTAGTAAAGCAAAAAAAACCACTTTCAGAGCTTTCCAGAATAATGAAAAAGTATCCACAGGTTTTAATAAATGTTAATGTAAAGGATAAATCAAAATTATCTCAAGCTAAACATTTCTGGGAGAAGGTAAAGGAGTTTGAAAAGGTGCTTGATAAAGATGAAAACAAAGGAAGAATATTGGTAAGACCATCAGGTACAGAATCAGTTATAAGGATAATGGTTGAAAGCACATCAGAAAAATTAGCAAATTCCATTGCAAAACAACTTGCCTCCCTTATTAATTTTTAAGTTTTAATTTAATATTTAAAAGAATAACAGTGGCTCTATTATAAAAGGTCCTTTATTTAAAAGAGAATATTTTTTATTTTATTATATTGCAAATATAAATTATCTTACTTGACATTACGATAATTGATTGATATATTTTGAGATATGTAAAATTAATTAATATTAATGGGAGGTGATGTTACTTAGAGCTAGAAGAAAGATAAAGGGAAGATAGCGCATGGACTGAGATTTTAATTAATAGATAAATTTCAGTTGACGAGGAGGAGGTTTACTGTTTCAAAACAGTATTAACTGATAAATAAAAAAAATATTTATCAGGAAAATCGAGAGATCAGCGGATGCCTCTTAGGGATATTAACGTCTCTAATCTTTCCCCCAGAAGAAATCTCGTATAAAACCAATAGGCAACTATTGAAACAAAAGAGATTTGCAGTTATCAATAAGTAACATAGTGCTTAAAAATATGTAGAAAAAACCTTTTATATATAACAATTCCATAAAAAATTCATTTTTTCTATATATCTATTTCCTATTTAAAAGATTTGAGTATAATTTTGGCATTAACAAGTTCTATGTTACTGAAAAAATCAACATTACAAATTTTTTAAGATTTTTTTAAATTCAAAAGGAGGAAGTAATTCTAAAAAATATTATGTTAAATTTCTTAAATAGTAATATTGTATTAGGATGTTAATTTTTTAAAAATTAACATAAAGATAATAATCAGCATTAAATATTAAGTTATTATTAAAGAATAATAAATAGTCAGGAGATTAAAAATGGTTATAAAAAATAAAGAATATGTACTTAAGAAAGTAAAAGAAGAGGATGTAAGATTTATCAGGTTATGGTTTACAGATATTCTTGGTTTTTTAAAAAGTGTAACCATAACTACTAATGAATTGGAAAACTCATTAGAAGAAGGCTCAGGATTTGATGGCTCATCAATTCACGGATTTTCCAGAATAGATGAAAGTGATATGATAGCTATGCC
>DAOWJR010000077.1 GCA_030640275.1 Actinomycetes bacterium
AAAAGGTTCAAACGCAATAAACTTATCAGTCTCTTCTATTATTCTTTTACCATCTTGTAATTCTTTCTTTATAATTTCACAAAAAACACATTTTTTAAATTTATCAAAATATCTCTTTGCCCCATCAAGCTCATCTAATACCAAATTTGGCACAATTGGTAATCCAAAAAGCTGTGAGTGAGGGTGATCTAAAGATGCTCCTGCTTCTTTTCCATGATTTATTATTATATGAATAAATTTTATATTTGGGTTTTCAGATAGCTCTTTATATCTAATTAAGTATGCTTTCAAAACCAATTCAATCTGTTTCTCATTCATTAAAGGTAGTAATAAATCATGGTTTGGTGAGTGGATTATTACCTCATGAGCCCCAACTCCATTCATAGTAAAATATATTCCATTTTTAATAAGTTCTGGTTTACCCTCAGGTATAAGTGCTGGAAATTTATTCGGAACTACCCTTACTTTCCATCCAGAACTATTTGGTTCACCATTATCTCTAAAAGCCAGAACTTCAAGGGGAGTCATATATTCATTCCCATAGCAAAATGGACATATTGTTCTTTTTTTTGAAACAATTCGTTTTGTTTCTGAGAATGAATGAGGGCGACGTGCTCTTTCAGTAGCTATAATAACCCATTTACCTGTAACAATGTCTTGACGTAATTGAGGCAACTAACTACTCACCATCCTTTTCTCTTATTTTTTTATTCTTTTTCTAAAAGATTTCTTATTTCCTGTTTTACTTTAGTTAAATCTGATGATTTTACAATATACTTATCAGCAGCCCATGTAGTAAAATTTTGAGAGTATTCCCCATAAGCAGTAAGCATTATTATTGGTATGTCTTTATCTATCTCTCTCATTCTCTGTAGTAATTCCATCCCATCCATATCTGGCATCTTTATATCTATTGTAACCAGATCTGGACGTTCTAATTCAAATTTCTTTAACCCCTCCACTCCATTTTCAGCTACATATACTATATATCCCTCCTCTTCTAATTCAGTTTTATATAACAGTCTTTGATTCTCTTCATCCTCAACAATTAATATCTTTTTCATAATTCATCCTTTTTTATAACTTTTACATATTAAATATTTTTTTTATTTTTAAAATATTTGCAATGAAGTCTCATTGCTAGAAGTTAGGATAGGTTACAAACCTTTTATCTTCACTGCACTTTTTGGTAAAAATACTGTAAATGTTGTGCCCCCTTCTTCTGTACTTTTAAACTCAATTCTTCCATGATGTAGTTCTATAATTCTGCTTGAAACAGAAAGACCCAGTCCAGTTCCTTTGATTTTGGTAGTAAAAAATGGCATAAACATTTTTTCCTTTATATATGGCGGTATTGATTTACCTTCATTATTTATCATCACAAAATCTTCATTATCCCTATGTCCCGTTTCAATTTTTATTATCCCCCCAACTGGTGATGCTTCAATTGCATTCTGAAGTAAGTTGAAAAATACCTGTTTTAACTGTGATGATGAGCCAAATACAGTAGGAAGAGATTCCATCAATTTTTGTTCTACTTTAATCTCTTTATCTCTACAACTTGTTTTGAGAATATTCATAATATCCAAAATTATTTTATTTAAGTCTACTAAATCATATTTCAGTTTCTTGGGACTTGCTATATCCAATACTTCGCCTACTATATTTTCTAATCTCTTTACTTCTTTAATAATAATTGATGTATATTCTCTATCTGTTTCATCATCTTTGTGCTTTTTCTGAAGCCTTCTAACAAACCCGCCAATTGAAACAAGTGGATTTCTTATTTCGTGAGCAACTCCAGCTGAAAGTTCACCCAGCATTGCTAATTGTTCAGAATCCTTAACTCTTTTCTCTAACTTCACTATGTCTGTTACATCCTGTATAGATAACACAACTCCAATAACATTCTTTAGAGAATCCTTAAACGGATAAATACTAATATCTGCAATAACTTTTTTATTGTTCGCTAAACAATGAACTTTAGAAAGTTCCTGGGGTTCTCCCTTTGTAGAAGTCTCTTCAATTATACCCATTAAGTCAAACTCTTCTATTTTTAAGGGAAGTTTCAAAAGGCTTCTTCCAATAATTTCCTTTTTGGATAAACCGATGAAACTTTCAAAACTCGAGTTACAGCTACTTATAATCGTATTTTTATCTATAACAGATATTGCTGATGTTATACTTTCAACTATATTTTCACTATAGTTCTTTAGCTCCTGTAGTTCTATATTAGCCATCTCCATTGAACTTATACTTTCTTTCAATTTTTTATGCACAGTTGCATTATCAATAGCCAATCCTGCTTGATTAGCAAACATAACCAAAAAATTAATATCCTCAACTGCGATAGCTCTTTTATTGAAATGATTATCCACAATAACTACCCCTACTGCTTTATCTCTCGATAGGAGAGGAACTATCGCAAAATCCTCCCAGTCCAATAACTCGCCTATCTCATTTTCAATGGGAAATTCTTTAATAGCAATCTTTATATTAAAAGGTTTTTTCTCTAAAAATGTTCTTCCTACTACTTTTTTACCATTAATTGGTATCTTAACTGCTTTAATTCTTTTTGTTAATTCAGTTAAATACTCCTCATCATCCCTTTTTCTATAAAGTATATCTTTTAAAGATAATTCTTCTTCTGAAACCTGTTGCCATATCTTCCAGGCTTCTTCGTAACTTGATGGACCTACTGCGGTTTTCCCCTCTAAAAATTCAATTTTCTCATCAGGTAGTAAAAGAAATGCTCTATTAAAACCAAAGCCATCACCAAATGTAAGACCAGTTAATATCACTTTCAGAACATCATCTAATTCTAATGTTGAACTTGAAGCTCTCATAATCTCATATAAAATTGAGATTTCTCTTAACCTGTCCTGGTTTATTTTAGCTAGATTTTGAGTATCTTTGAAAAGTCGAGCATTTTCTATGGATATAGCTGCTTGATTTGCAGATATTGTTAGAAGTTTAACCTCATCATCAGTGAATGTTGGTTCATCTTTACTCTTATATACATTTAATACACCTATAACTCTGTCCTGGTATTTCATTGGAATTGAAAGTAGTGATTTAATTCCCTCCTTAACCATTGAGGGTATATTATAAACTCTATCATCTTTAGTTATATCAGGTAGTAAAAGTGATTCACCTTCAGTTATTACCCAATTTGTGCCATCATCTTTTATCTGTTCTGATCTGCTTTTAACATAATCATCACTGAGTCCTATATATCTAACTGTCTCAAACATCCTTCCAGTTGCATCTATGAGTTTTACGGAGCATTTATCTGCGTGAAGCAATTTTGCATTAAGATCTAAATAACTATCTAAAACCTTTTCAAAATCTATTGTAGAACTTAATTTATCACTTACTTGAAACAGTAGAGAAAGCTCTTCTACTTTCGACTTTAACTCATAATATAGTTGAGCATTATCAATTGCTAAAGCTGCTTTATTTGCCAGAATTATTAAAAGACGTAAATCCTCTTCATCAAAAGTACCTTCTGGAGAAATTGGAGTTGTAAGTTTATTATAAAGGCTGATAGTTCCTATTATTTCATCTTTGATTAGAAGTGGTGTGCAGATTTCTGTCTTTACCATTGACTCAGGTGGATGAATAAATCTTTCATCACCAATAACATCGTTAGTAATGACTGGTTGCTTTTCTTTCGCAACCCAGCCTGCAATTCCTTCTCCCAACTTTAAATCGGGAATTATCTCGCTCTCATAAGGCATCCCTGAACTAGCTTTTCTTATTAAAATTTTGGAATCTGAATCTAAAAGACGAATTATTCCACCTTCACATTTCACTATTTCAGAACTTATCTTAAGAATTAAATCTAAAAGTTGTTGAAGTTCCATAGTTGATGATAAGGCAGTGGATATCTCCTCAATTGTTGAGAGTTCTTTAACCCTGCGGAGAGCTCTATTATAAATTTGAGCATCACTTATAGCTCCAGAAATATAACTTGCTATTGTTTGAAGTATTTTAACTTCTCTGTCAGTAAAATGGTATAGTTTTATTGTATTAACATTCATTACACCTATTAGCTTATCAAAGCTTATAAGAGGTATAGATAGATGAGAGGTAAATATCTCCTCTTTTGTCTCAGGAAAATATTTAAATTTAGGATGCTTTTTAACTTCTGGTATCATCAGTGGTTTTCTTATTTCTGCACATGTCCCAGTTACTCCTTCACCTATATCTAATTTAACTTTCGTGATTGAATCAGGGTCAAGACCATCAGTTGCTTCTAAAATCAGTTTTTCTGTTGGCTCATTGTATAAAAATATAGAGCACACATCCACTTTAAGCAGCCTTTTTGTCAGCTTTACAATCTGCTCAAGTCTTTTATTTAAGTCTAACCTGGATGTCGCAATCTGACCTATCTGGCTTAAGGCATAAATGTATTCATCTTCTATAGGAATTTCATTTAACTTTTTAGGATTATCCTGCATAAAATCCACCATAAATATAAATATGACAACAATTTAGCAAGTTTTTAGCCATAATTTATTTTGATGACATTGCTTTATTATATAGTTTAACATATTTATTTGCTGAATTATTCCACGAAAAATCCTGTTCCATAGCTCTTCTGACAATTCTATCCCATCTCTTTTTATCTTTAAACACATCAATTGCTCTTTTAATTGCTGAAAGCATATCCTTTGAGCTCGCTTCTTTAAAAACAAATCCAGTACCTCTTTCAATATGTTTATCACAGTCAATTACCGTATCCGCTAATCCTCCAGTCTTTCTAACAATCGGTATTGTTCCATACTTTAAGCTAATCATCTGTCCTAATCCGCAGGGTTCAAATCTTGAAGGCATTAAAAACATGTCACAACCTGCATAAATTTTGTGTGCTAATTTTGAATCAAACCTTAAATTTACCTTAAAATTTTCCTTAAATTTATATGACATCTTTTCAAAAATTTTGTGATAGTAAGCGTTTCCAGTTCCCAATATTATTAAATTTGCTCCCAAATTTATAATCTTTTCCATAGCTTTCTCAACGAGATCCAATCCCTTCTGGTCAGCTAATCTTGATATGATTCCAATAAGTGGCGCTTGCATACTTAATCGAGAACTTTTTAAACCCTGCTCAATCAAAAGGGCTTTTTTACACTTAATTTTTCCTTTCAGATTCTTATTAGAATATCTTTTCTTAATAGACCTATCAGTCTCTGGATTCCATTGTGTATAATCTATCCCATTTATAATTCCAAATAGATCCTTTTCTCTGATTCTCAACACCCCATCTAAACCACAACCATATTCTGGTGTAAGAATTTCTTTACTATAAGTTGGACTTACCGTATTTATCTTTTCAGAAAATATCATTCCACCCTTCATGAAATTTAATTTTCCCCAATACTCCATTTTATCTATAGAATATAAATTTTTATCAAGACCAACTTCATCTAATAAATCATGTGAAAAAATCCCCTGATAGGCTAAATTGTGAATTGTAAAAACTGTAGCAATTCTATTATAAAGAGGATTGTCTTTAAATTCCGTTTTTAGTAAAACGGGAACCAAAGCTGTATGAAAATCATTACAATGAATAACATCTGGAAACCATTCTAATTTTCTTAACATCATTAGAATAGCTCTTGAAAAAAGGGTAAATCTATGAGCATTATCAGGATAGTCACCCTCTTTAGTTCCATAAATCTGGTCCCTATAAAAATACTGATTATTTTCAATAAAATAAATTGGAACTTCTTGACCCATTTTCCCTTCATATATCTTTGCCTCCATAATGCCAGAATTTCCCATATAAATTTTTAATACATCATCTATTTTTTTTAACCCAACTATTTTATCTTCTACTTTTTTGTATTTTGGCATCACAACTCTTACATCATGACCTAACTTTGATAATGCAAATGGGAGACTACCTACCACATCAGCTAATCCTCCCACCTTTGCATAAGGATATACTTCTGATGACGCTAAAAGTATTTTCACTCTTGTTCCTCTATTAATTTAAATGACAAAATAAATCAATTATACAATTTTTATTGGTGATTTAAGATTTTCTGGTGGTGAAATTTCTAAAATTTCATAAATTTTAAATAAGTGTTCTCTAAATTCTTGTTCCCATAATTCATCCATTCCAGATTTTTCATTATCACCTAACCACCAGAACCAATCACTTCCCTCAGCAATATATATTTGCTTTAAAATCTTTTCTCTTTTTTCCCCATCAATCCCAGAGTTTATAGATTTTTCCACATCAACCCTGGCTTGATAAAGATAATCCCAAGCTTGATTCTGTCCCTCTCCTCCTGTCCAGTTTGAGAAATCTCCCCTCACCCATGATCCAGGCTTTATGTTGTAAAGTCTATCTGTTGGTGGATATTTGCCTAAATAATCAGTCACACTAACTAACTTAAACTGATTACTTTCATTCAATTTTTTATATAGATTAGATAAGAACTCAATTCCATCTCTTTCGTAATACTCCCAACAGTTCTCTCCATCCAAAGCAATGGTTACTAAATAAGGTTTAAAGTCTCGTGAAACCGAAAAATATATTCTTTCTAATCTATCTACGAAGTCATTAACTGCATCTTCCCAACTCATGTTGTTATATACAAAGCCTATCAGGTCAGATAAAATCTGGTCCCTGAAAATTATATTTATAGAGTTATTACCATTAAAGAAAGTATATGGTTTATAAAGAAGATGTAGGTTTTTTACTACCCTGTCATTTCCCAAAGATAAGTCCACATCAATACTTTTGCTTAAGATAGCCTGATCAGCGATTGTCCAAAAAATCCCAGATTCTGCTAAAATCTTTAATGATTCATTCGAAACTGCCATCTCAGGTGGCCACATTCCATTAGGTTTTGAACCAAATGTTGATTTATGAAAATTAAGACCTTTTTCTACTTGCGCTCTTGCATCTTCTGAAAATGTGAAATGGTTATCAGGAACAATGCTTTTTGGATTAGCTTCAATGGCCACTTTATTATCTATTAAAAGGGGTAATATTGGATGATAATGAGGAGAACTTATGATTTCAATCCTTTTTTGCTCCTCCATTTGCTTATATTTTGGAATTATTCTTTTTATAATTTTAAGTTGCTCATCATAAAGCTTTTTCTTCTCCTTCTCACTATAGCTATTACCTTTTTGAACAAGTCCAATTAAAAATCGATTATTTTCTATAAACACTGGATCAAACCAGGAAAGATCAAACCGTACTTGAAGATCCCTATATTCCTGCTCAGTTAGTTTGTTTATGATAGATAAAGAACCTTTTAGATTTCTTTCTAAACTTCCTACCTTAAAACTTCTTTTTAAATCTTCTATTTTAATTAAAATCTTTTTATATTGCTCATAATTCGAAATCCTTTTAATATTGCTGGGCGGACACATCCATCTTAGTATAAACTCTTTTTCCTTTATTGTAAGTTTCGATGCAGGTTTCAAACTAATATCTAAATATTTATCACTAATTTTTTCGTCAGAAATCAGTTCTATTTGCTTCACTAATGAAGGAACTAAATTAAAAGTCTGTTTTATATTGGGATAGTTGTCTAAAATTGTAACCATGTCCAAATAATCTTTAATTGAATGTAGTCTAACCCATGGAAGAAAGGCCACATTACTATCAACACTATCATCCGCATGATCAATATTAGTATTATTATCGCTAATATTACAGTTACTAATCGTTGTGTAATCATTTAAATACCAGGGTTGGTGCATATGCCAGATGAAGGCAATATGAAGTGGATATTCTGATTTTTTTTTAATTAACATAAAATAATTCTTCTATATTCCTATTTAAAATTTGATATCTTTAATGATATTTGTGCTGAGAAGGTCTGATTTGGTTCTAATTTAAGTTTCCAATTTGGAATTACAGCTGAACTTTGATACGTTCTCTCCATTCCCGCTTCAGATTGAGAAACTGTCTCAATAGGAAATCTCCAAACAGTTGCTTCCGGGGTAAATTTTAATATTATATTAAATTCTTCAAGATAGTTTTTTATTATAACTTCACCTATATCTTTTATTTCCCCATAACTTGCCATATATTTATCTTCTAATTCAACATCTGGAATATGATATTTTACAGCATTTTCATCATAACCACTTAACATTGAAAAAAATTGCTCTACAGCAAAAATAGATAATAAACTTACTTTACCCTTATTTTCTATTAAGTAATTAACTTTAAGAATAGAGTTTTCCTTCTCAATTTCATATCTTTTTTTAATATTTATAAAACTTTCATTGCCATTAATAAATATTCTCTCTTCTCTGCTAAGTTCTATTCCATTTTCTATAAGTTGAAATGTGTATACTCCGTTAGCGAAATTTCCGAACTGTTGAGCTTCCCTTCTTTGAAAAGAATCGATATTAGTATCATAAGAGAGAATATAATTTCTAAAGCTATAGTTAGGCCACTTATCATAATTTAAGAATTTTTTGAGATCCTCTCCCTTTAAAGCTTCTATATGATGAATTGTAGTTATGCTTTCGTCTTTCTCTTCAGTCTTACTATCCCTGAACTCACTTTCTTCAATCTCACTCTCTCTGGACTTATTCTCTTTTGCTTTTTCCTTTATTGTTTTATGATAAGATTCCTCTCTCCTTGCTAAAGTAGCAATTAGATTGAAAGGTTTTGGCTTATAGTCCAATTCAAATACAGTTCCACCATTATAAGGAGTTATATATACACCTAAAAATTTATTAGATAATATCACCTCATCATGACCATCTAAATTGAAATCAAAAACCTTTTTATTCAGAAACATCTCGTTATTATGAGATTGTTCTTCTAATAATCTTTCAGCTTCAATCATATGACGATATAATGCCATTTTCATGGATGGAATATATACTCCACCAAAAATTCCATGCCAATATACATCATTACACTGACTGGCAAGTACATGTTCATAAGCCTTTTTATTTCCAACCTCTCTTGCCCATTTTGAAAGATAAAACATTTTCTTCTGCATATTATTAATTTCAGGATACTTAACAAGATAATTTCTCCAAAAACCACCGGACCACTCGAGCATCTCTGGATATGAAGCAGTCGGAAGATATACTCTTCCCAGAGGTGGGAACTTTTCCATAAATTCAGAAAATGTGTAAAGCTTTATCCATGAACTCTCACTTTCTAAAGCAGTAAGAAATTGTTCAAGCCATCCATCTTCATATATCCATTTATAAGTATTTGGCCACCCTCCAAATTTTTCACCATCATCATCCAAAACTATCAATTTACTCTCATCTTCAGATGCTATTTCTTTAAAATAATCAATTATCTTTGAAACTGGAGAGAAGGGAATTAAATAACGAAGGTCTTTGCTAATTGGAAAAATGGCTAATTTATTATTCTGTTCCTCTGTAATAAAATAACCCCTTAGTTGTTGCTTGGAAAATCCTGTCAGTTTGAAATGTGATTCATCAACAGAGATATGCTTTATTTTCGCTTTTGATAATACTTGAGCAAGATGTGGTTCCCAGACTCTCTCAGTCAACCACATGCCAGTTGAATTATACCCTGTTAATTCCTTAATATATCCTGTTAATTTTTCTATCTGAACATATCTATCTTCATCAGGTATTATGGGGAGTATTGGCTCATAAAATCCCCCAGTTTTTATCTCCACTTGTCCTCTATCTACCATCTCTTTTAGTATAGAAATATACTCAGGATGATTTTTCTCAATCCACTCAAGCAATATACCAGAGTTGTGAATGGTAAACTTTATTGTTGGATGCTTATGTAAAATCTTTAAAAATGGGAAATATGCTTTTTGATATGAATCTTCAAAAATATGGGGTAGATTCCCAACTGGCTGGTGATTATGAACTCCAAAAATAAAATTTATTACTTTCTTCAAATCAGTTTCTTCCCCCTTAAATAAAAGGAACATTTACTCTTCTTATAGAAGATGCTTCTCCTGTTTTTTCATCTAATTCAATAATTACGGAATTTAAAATAATATTTTTCTTCAATACAGAAAAGGACATGGGTCTCTGAGTTAAAAACATCTTAATAACCTTTTCTTTTTTTACACCCAAAATTGAATCAATTGAACCAACCATTCCTGCATCTGTTATATATGCTGTTTTATTAGATAATATTCTCTCATCAGAAGTTTGAACATGCGTGTGAGTACCAATAACTGCACTAACTCTTCCATCTAAATACCATCCCATAGCTGTTTTTTCTGAAGTTGTTTCAGCATGTATATCAACAATTATTACAGATACTTCATCTCCCAATTCTTTAATCAACCGGTCTGCTGTTCTAAAAGGACAATCTAAATTCCCTAAAGGTCCCATAAAAACTCTTCCACATAGATTTATTACTGCAATATTTACACCCTCTTTAGTTAATTTTAAAGATCCCCTACCTGGGTTCCCCGGAGGATAATTAGCGGGTCTTAATAAATAATCTGCTATATTCAAAAAAGGTTCTATTTCCTTTCTTCTCCAGATATGGTTTCCAGTTGTTATTACATCAACTCCATAAGATTTTATCTCCTGAGCAAGGCTTGGTGTTATACCAATTCCACCAGCTAAATTCTCGCCATTGGCTACTGTTAAAAATATATTGTTTTCACTTTTAAGTTTAGGGAGGATCTCTTTTACAGCTTTCCTCCCAGGTTTTCCCACAATATCTCCTATAAAAAGTATTTTTATCACTATAACTCCATAAAAATTAAATAAGTTTTTAATAAAAAATGAATAATAAATTTATATTTAAAAATTTTATATTTAAATTTTTATTTTTCAAGCTCAATATCAAAAAAAGCAATCCTCCACTCATCTTCTTCCTTTATTAACGGAACTTCAATTTCCTTTATCTCTTCTTCGTCATATGAAAGAGTTGTTAGATTTACTGTAACTTTTGAATTCTTATATCCAACATTTGAAGACAAAATTTCATATCTAATTATTTCCTGAAAATCTTGCATTTTATCTATAAATTCATTTGAAGAGAATTTACTTTTATTTTCTTCACATAAATAAGAATAAGCTTTTGAGTAATCTTTATTTATTAGACTTTTAAAAAAACTACCTACAACTGGTTCTGGTTTTGGACCTTCTAAAGCTTTTTTGAAACTCTCACAACCAACTAAATTTATACAAGTTAATATTATAAGGGAAAATAAAAGAATGCATTCTACCAAAATATAGGACTTTTTAAAAGTCAATTTATAAGAAATTTTTTTCATAATAACTTTTATAAATTTCAATTAGTTCTTATTTCCTTTAATTCTACTTTCATGTTATTTATTAGATATCTAACATATTATATTATTAATTTAGGTAATACCTAAACAAAAAATTTAACTATATAAAATTTTTTACAAAAGAAAATGTAGATAAATAAGGGGATTCAGAAAATTTTAAAAATAAATTAAATTGACAAAAAAATTTTTTATAATATATAATTAACACGTGTTAATAATTTAAATTTGTTTTCTAAATAATGAAAAAATATCCTAGAACAAAAGATATAGCTAAATTAGCTGGAGTTTCTAGAACAACGGTTTCATTTGTCCTTAATAATCGAACTGATGTAAAAATATCAGAGGCTACCCGCAAAAAAGTCTTAAACATTGCCAAAGAATTAGACTATTACCCTCATGCAATAGCAACAAGTCTTGTTAAAAATAAAACAAAAACAATAGGCTTAATTTTGTGTCAAAAATTAGAAAGTGTATTTTCTGATGCCTTTCTCCCACGAGTTCTTTTAGGCGTAAGTACAGTTGCACAAGAAAAAGGTTACAGAATTCTTCTACACTATGTTGAAGATATATCAAAAAAAGATGCTTATTATCCAATGGTTAGGGAAAAGCGAATTGATGGAATGATTCTATCTGGACCAAGGTCGGATGATGAAGAGCTTTTTAGACTTAGAGAAGAGGATTTTCCTATTGTACTAATGGGACAGATAAAGGAAGACAATTTTAGTTATTCAGATATAGATAATATAAAAGCAGCAAAAAAAGCAGTACAACACCTAATATCTCACGGTCACAAAAGAATAGCAATAATTACTAATGCTCCTCTCAGTTACACAGCAAGTGAGTCAAGATTATTAGGATACAAAAGTGCATTAGAAGAAAATTCTATTCCTTATGATGAAGAACTTATAGGTATAGGAGATTTTATACCACAGAGTGGCTTCAAGGAAATGCAGAAATTATTGTCTTTAAAAAAATTACCAACAGCTATTTTTGTAGCATCCGATGTTGTTGCTTTTGGGGCTATGGATGCTATAAAAAAAGTGGGCTTGAGAATACCTCAAGATATAGCATTAGTAGGATTTGATAATGTGAATCTATCAGAATATGTTGACCCTCCTCTCACAACTGTTAATTTACCTGGATTTGAGATTGGAAAAAATGCAGCTAACCTTCTTATAGATAATATCGAAAATAATAAAAACAATAATAAGAAAATTATTTTAGAAACTCACCTGGTTATAAGAAAATCATGTGGTTGTAATTCAAAATAAATTTAAAACTCAATCTTTTAAAATTTATATTTTAATTCAAAATTTATAAAATTTCATTATTAAAAGAATTTTTATGAAAACAAATAAATCAAAATAAGTAAAAAATATAAAATATCATTTTAAAAACAGGAGGTGATTATATAGAATTTAAATAAATCTCTATTAATTGGTATTGTAAAATAAAATTAAGGAGGGAAAATGAGAAAAAAGGTATTAATACCAATAATAATGTTGATATTGTTGATGACGTTTACTACATCATGTGCTCCAACCCCTGAAGAAAAACCTAAAGGAGCTATGACTGTTCTTGGTGTGTGGGGAGGCGATGAGCTAACCAACTTCCAGGAAGCAGTATTCCCATTCACAGATGAAACAGGTATTGGCATGGCATTTGAGGGTACAAGAGATTTAGCAGCTGTTCTCACCACAAGAGTTGAAGCAGGAAATCCACCAGATTTAGCAATATTACCAAACCCAGGTCAAATGTACGAGTTAGCTAAAGATGGTAAACTTGTTGACATTAGTAAATTCATGGATATGGATAAGTTAAATACGAATTATGCTGAAGCCTGGTTAGATTTAGCAAGCTATGATGGTACTCTATATGGAATCTTCTATAAGGTAGCTAACAAGAGTCTTATCTGGTATAATCCCACAGCCTTTGCAGATGCTGGGTACAGTATTCCAACAACATGGGATGAATTAATAGCTCTTTCAGATAAGATTGTTTCTGATGGTAAAGCACCCTGGGCAATAGGTTTTGAAAGTGGAGCTGCAAGTGGATGGCCTGCTACAGACTGGATCGAGGATATCATGCTTAGAACAGCCGGACCAGATGTTTATGACAAATGGGTTAGCCATGAAATTCCATGGACAGATCCATCAGTTAAAACTGCCTGGGAGACATTTGGTGAAATAGTTGGTAAAGAGGATTATCAATATGGCGGTACTACAGGAACACTAACTTCTTTCTTTGGCGATGCTCCTGCTCCACTTTTCACTGATCCCCCTGAAGCTTATATGCACCGTCAGGCTAGCTTTATTACTGGCTTTTTCCCGGAAGGAATTGAAGCTGTAACTGATTATGACTTCTTCCCATTTCCACCAATTGATCCAGCATATGGAACACCGGTTTTGGGTGGAGCTGACTTGATTGTTATGTTTAATGATACACCAGAAGCTCGTGAACTAATGAAATATCTTGCTTCCGCTCAACCTCAAGAAATATGGGCTGGTCTAGGTGGATTCATCTCACCTAGTAAAGAAGTTAGTCTTGATTCCTATCCTGATGAACTTACTAAAAAGATGGCAGATATGGTAGTAAAAGCTGAGGTCTTCCGCTTTGATGCTTCAGACCTTATGCCTGCAGCTGTTGGTGCTGGATCCTTCTGGTCAGGAACTCTGGATTATGTTGGTGGTGAAGATCTAGATACTGTTCTCGGAGACATTGAAGCCAGTTCTGTTGAAGCTTACAAATAACTACTGATACTATGAACTATGTTAAGGCAGTCCACTTAAATGTGGATTGCCTTAATCATCTTATTAAAGATATGAATAGTTTGTTTTAAAGGAAAAATTATCATGAAGAAGACAAATATATGGGCGTGGCTTTATATAACACCAACATTATTGATATTGGCATTTTTCTTAGTTTATCCAACTGTTAACACATTGTTTTTAAGTTTTTTAGATAAAAAATCAAAATCATTTGTAGGTCTCAGTAATTATATATTCGCTTTCACTAATAAGGGCATGCTCCTTGCATTTAGAAACAATCTTATCTGGTTAGTCGTATTTACAGCTTTTACAGTATCGCTGGGATTAATTCTTGCAATTCTTCTTGATCGAGTCAAATATGAGTCTGTAGCAAAATCTATAATCTTTTTGCCAATGGCAATATCCTTTGTAGGTGCTGGTATTATTTGGAAATTTATATATGCATACAGACCTGCAGGCTCACCTCAAATCGGAATCTTAAATGCAGTTTTAAGTAAGACTCTTAATTTAGAACCTGTTGGATGGCTAATTAATAAGACAGTAAATAACTTTGCACTTATCTTTGCAGGAGTATGGATATGGGTAGGTTTCTGTA
>DAOWJR010000004.1 GCA_030640275.1 Actinomycetes bacterium
CAGGTAGGAACATAAAGCCTGTCACTGCCTGCATACTCTATAAGAAAATACTCTCTTTTATGTCCATCAATCTGTCTTGAAACAATATTTATATACTTGCCAATTCCATGGTTTTTATGAACTACATAATCTTCTGGGTTAAATTCTTTAAAAGCTCTGGATAAAATAATTTTTCTATCCGGCTCCTCCGGGATTGTCTGTTCATATATATCAAGCTCTCCATATAAAGAGACATCCTGGGATTCATACCCCCTGTATAGCTGTAAGTCAAAAATATTAATAATTTCAGGATTAAGCCTGCTGAAATCTAACTTTTTCCTTCCCTTTAAATCATTATAAGATACAGAGTTGTTTAAAAGAATCTCCTTTATTTTTTTTCTTCTTTCTTCATCCTTTAGTGAAATGATTACTTTGCTTCCACTTTTTAAATCTTTTTTCAAATTTTGCACAAAAACAGTAGAATTTCCTGAACTCTTTTTTTGTTTATTTATCTGGTCAAAAACAAACTCATCCCTACCTTTAGATTCATTTACTGTTGATATAAGATTTAACTTTAATTCAAATCTTTCTTCCTCAAGAAAATTCTTACCTGCTATATATGAGATAACTACACTTTTATACTTTGTGATTAAATTCTTTTCATCTCTGCTAAAGGATTTTTCAAATATATCAATATCACTTTTTACCTTTAAATAAACTTCCAGTGGATCACATACTATAGCCCCAAATTCCCCAACATACTTCCTTAATAAATCTATTATAGAGAGCATTTTCTGGTTATAGCCCATAGAATCGGCATAGCCTTTGCCTTCTTTATCAGGTTCCTCCTCAATCTCCCAGGGATTTAAATTAGGACAAATAGAGATTTCATTTAAATCCTCTACCAGATTTTGTCCTGATATATCATAAGTTAATATCTTATCTACAATGTCACTAAAAAAATCAATTCTAATGGGGTATTCTCCTGTTATATCAAAAATATCTATAATCCCTCCCCTGACGCTAAACTCTCCCCTGTCATAGACTTCATGGACTCTTTCATATCCTTTTTTAGTAAAGTCTGAAATCAGCTTTTCCCTATTATATTCATGCCCAGCTGTAAGAGTGGTATTATTTAGAAGAGATATCCTTGAATGAGGCATTAAATTCATTAAAGCACTACTTGTGGAAATTATTAAAAAGGGTATCCTATTTTTCTGAAAATTCAGCAATCTACTTATCACATTTAATCTATCCGGTAGATTACTACCTGCACTTGCAGCCTTATTTTTATAAAAAATACTACTACCAAGACCCGGGTAATTAAAAATTTTTACTTTCTCTAGCATACATTTTAGCTCTCTTGACAGTTCTTTGGCCCTATTGGTAGTTGAAGTTATTATTATAATTGGAACCCTAAAAGAATCAAAAAATGCTCCTATTATAAAAGGCCATATATTTTCATCTGCTACTACACTATCCAGATATCTGTTCTTAACACTATCCCTTTTTGTCCTGGTTTTTTTATATTCTTCTATAAACTTACGCCACAAATACTCATTTTTAAAATTTTCCAGAAACATTTCTATCACCAAAGCACCAAAAAGTAAACAAACACAATTATAATTAATTCAGTAGCCAGACTTAGTAATCAGGTTTAGCAATGAAGCAATCTTTAGAATAAAAAGGATAAACAGCATGGAGTATTAAATCGTTGTTTATTTAATTGTACCTATATTGTACTTATTCATACTATATTCTATCCCATTTATTATATAACCTTTTATAGCATCTATTGATCTTTGAATACTAATTTCAACTTCACAGGCTTCACTTTTTTTAAATTCATCCAATACATAACTAGCAGCATCTTTCCTACCAGGCGGTCTCCCAACTCCAAACCTGAGTCTGTCAAAATCTGCATTCCCCAAACTTCTAACTATAGACTCCAGTCCCTTATGCCCACCAGTTCCTCCATTAGCTTTAAGTCTAATTTCTCCTAATTCAATATCTATATCATCATTAATAATTAAAATTGATTTAATCTGACTTTTGTAAAAATTACATATAGAAGTTACTGCTTCTCCACTATTATTCATGAAGGTCAGCGGTTTTACCAGCAATAACTTTTTTTTACTATAAAAGGATTCTATAATGGAAGAATTAAATTTAAAATACTGTCTTTTTTTATTCAGAATTTCAGCTAATTTATCCAGGATTATAAAACCTATATTGTGTCGGGTAAACCTATACCCTTCTCCTGGATTACCCAGACCGACTATCAAAATCATAATTACTATTAATCGCTATTATCAATCACTATTACTTTTATGCTTAATTACAATATATTTAGTAGTTGAATTATCCTCAACTTTTTTTCTCCTTAGAAGTTGGTTCCTCTTCTCTCTTTTCTTTATCCTCCTTCTTTCCCTTGCCGACTAATTCTGGTTCCTCTTCTACTTCTTCAACAGCTTCTTCTTCCACTTCTGCTTCTTCTTTTAGATGAGTGGGATGAATAATTGAAACTACAATTTCAGATGGGTCATTTAAAATCTTAATATTTTCACTTACTTCAATATCAGAAACTTTTACTCTATCACCCATCCTCATATCTTTTATATCATATTCTATCTTCTCAGGAATATTTTTTGGCAAGCACAATATATGAAGTTCACGCATACCATGTTGTACAACTCCCTCATCTTCTTTTACTCCTAATGATTCTTCCTCATTTATTATTACAATAGGAACTGTAGCCTCTACCTCTTTTTCCATTTGAATTCTTAAAAAATCCAGGTGTATAAATTCTCTTGAAATAGGATCTCTTTGAATATCTTTTAAAAGTACTGCATCTTTTTTATTTTTTTTATCTCCATTTATCTGCATATCAAATATCAAACTTGTAGCTCCTCTTCCTTTTGACAGCTCCTTAAACTCTTTTACATCTACCTTAATACAAATTGGATCTTTATTTAATCCATACAGTACTGCAGGAATAAAACCCTCTCTTCTTAGTCTTCTCGCAGCATTTTTCTTCAGTTCATTATCCTGCCTTTTGCTTACTTCTATAACTAAATTTTCCATAATATACATACCTCATTTCGTTTCTTTAAATTAAACCAGATTTTCTCCCTTAAACAACTCACTCACAGATTTGCAATGATAGACTTTTTTTATAGTTTTTGCAAGTAAAGAAGCAATTGAAAGCACTTTTATTCTATCAGGATTATATTTTTTATTTAATGGGATAGTATCTAATACTACTATTTCTTCTGCCATTGATTTTTCCAACATTTTAGCAGCATCTCCAGAAAAGATGGGGTGAGTTGCAGCAATATAAACCTTTTTTGCTTTATGTCTAATTAACATATTTACAGCTTCTATTATAGTACCTCCAGTATCTATCATATCATCAACTATTATTGCCTCTTTGCCTTCTACATTTCCTACAAGATGTTCTATCTCTGCCATATTAGGAGCTGGTCTTCTCTTATCAAGTATAGCAAGTGTGTAGTGTAGCTGCTTTGCAAATATACTTGCTCTTTTTACACCACCTACGTCCGGACTTACCACTACTCCATTTTTAATCTTTTTATTTTTAAAGTATTTAGCTATTATAGGTATTGCTGTAACATGGTCTACAGGAACATCAAAAAACCCTTGAATAGAAGCAGCATGAAGATCAGCTACTATCATTCTATCCATACCGGCTACTGATAGTAGATCTGCAAATAATTTTGCTGTTATAGGTTCTCTTCCTTCAGCTTTTTTATCCTGTCTTGCATATCCATAATGAGGTATTACAGCATTTATCATTCCTGCAGAAGCTCTTTTCAAAGCATCTATCATTATAAGTAGTTC
>DAOWJR010000053.1 GCA_030640275.1 Actinomycetes bacterium
AGCCTTTACTTTGGCTACTCGGAGTATATAAAAGAGGAAGGTTTTTCAATTCCTGAGTTTTATATTGAGAAATTAATGGAGCAGATGGAGAAGCGCGTTGGAGAAGAATTGCCACCATTACAGCGAAGATCAGCAATCGCTAAATTGAGAGAGGAACTCAATAAAATAATAAACAATTTCACAGAACAAATTAAATCCTATGAGAAGTTTATCCCTATAGTTATATCTTTAGGTCTATTTATGCCTTTGGTAACAATTACTCGACTTTTATCCTGGATACCTGCTGGAATTTTGAGTATTATTTTTTTGTTACTTAAAGCAATGGGGATAACAAAGATAGTAAGTGAGACTAAAGAAGTTCAGAGATTAATTATTAGCTAACTAGATTTTTTCTAACTTTTTATGTTAAAATTGCTATCTCATTGGCTTTACGGAATATTTCGGCGTACTCTGGGTTAAAGAACTTAAGAATTGTTACACCTGGCTTTTTACTCTTAAGTATTTTGACTCCAAGCTTAGCTAACTTCGAGCGAAAAATTAATCTAAAAGGTAAAAGTAAAAGCCACATTATTGTATAAGCTATGCCCATAAATATTAACCCAGCTCCTCCTATTAAAAGCCAATTCTGTACTCTGAGAAGTTCTAACCAACCTTTCTCAACAATTGTGACAATAATGCCACCAATAGCTCCGAGTACTCCAATAATTAGACTTATACCAAATAAGTTGTCCTTCCAGTTACTTAAACGTTTTACCCTAGTGTAACAGTTATCACAGTAAGGTACGCGCCCACTTCCACTAAATAACTCAAAATCCTCCTTCGTGGATTCTTTTAAACACAAAACACAGAACTGTGGCCAAGACAATTTTTTAGATGTACTTACTTTAACTATTTTAATATCTTTACGCATTTTTCATCACCTCTTTTATTTTGAAGTTTTTTACCTAAACTCTTAAGTATTAAATATTTTTAAAATTTCATAGATTTAGAGAAATATTTCACAAAATCAGGATATGTGGTCATTTTCTAAAAACTCACCACTTTTGCATTTATTTTTTATATAATTGAAAATGGTTAAGGAGATATATAATAAAATCTCCTACACTATAATATTATGCTTAATTTTATAAAATAGGAAGAATGATAACAATTTAATTAAGTAGAAAGGAAACATAATAATGGAAAATAATAAAAAAACCATTGATAAAACAACAAAAGCAATACACTGGACAGCTCGGGTTTTAGGTTCCGTCTCTGGAGCATTCTGGGTTCTTGCATTAACTTTATCAACCATAGTTGAGTACAAAAAGGGAGTTGAGCCTACGCCTGAAGCTAAATTAGAGGGAACAATTCTGGGATTCTTAGTTGCCATTGTAGTTATTGGTGTTATTATAGCCTGGTTTCGAGAAGGTATTGGTGGATTTATAACTGTAATTGGTGCTATCGCTTTAAGTATATTCGCTTATATATCTGCAGGTCATAACAAAATTTTTGCAATGTTAACCAGTGGAATACCTTTTCTAATTACAGGAATTTTATTTCTCATAAGCTGGTGGAGAACAAAATTACAAATCCCCTAAAATAGTTTATTTCTCTTGGATAGTTTATTCCAATAGTTTGAATAGAAGAATATTTTCTTTCTCTTTATTTTAGATAATTTATCTATCCACCTATCTGTAAAATCCTGAGCCCTTTTAAAACAGCTTAGTGAAAATTTATATATCTCATCTTTTGTATAATATTTTAATTTAGCATTTTTTTTAACAAATTTTGTGCTTTCAATAATAAATTCCTTTTCCAATTCATTGCGTTCATGAGAATATTCTTTAATAAATTTTTTGTAATTGGCTAAAAATAATCTGTGAAATTTCTCAGACTTCCACCAGATAGATTTTTCGTCATAAAACTTTCCATTATGATAATTTTCTGTAGGAATCTTGTTGTATCCTAAAAATAATGGTTTAAAAATTGAGATACAGGGAGCAGAAGTACCAGTTGCATATATTAATATCTTCTTATCTTTTGTTAGTTCAACAATTATTGAGCCCGTTGTCTGACTTTTTCTTATTATGGAATTAGCTGCATGCATACAAATATCTGCATTGCTTCCATATGAAGGATGGTGTTTTTTACTCCTTTGTGATACTTCATACAAAATATCTGAAATAAATACTTTTGCAAGACATGTAGAACAAAGGTTAATAACTTGTGGTTTTTTATCAGGAAAGTGATCTCTTAAAATATTGGCAATTTTTAAGACATCCAATTTCCCTTCCTCTTTATTTATCAATTCAAAAGAACGATTTCTTCTTTTTTTAGCACCTGAAAAATGAGTTAAGAAGTGTGAAGTATAAACTTTTTTCAAATTAATTTTTTCATAATTTTCTTTTTTATTCTTTTTAATCCATTTCTTTTTTGTTGCATATTCTCCAAGATTCTCTGAATGACAGTCATAATCATCTTCTATACAAATACAGTTTGATATAGAATAAGCATCCTTAATTTCTTTCACTGCCCATTCTCTACCATAACATTCCATAACTTTTGCAGAATTAAAATCGGCTATTAAGAAGGAATTATGATATTTAAATTTCTTATCCCGATATCCACAAATCCCACCTTGTCCATATCTTTTTAAAAGATTTGCAATTACCTCCACTGCCATATCTGAACTTTTACTTCTTTCTAAAGCTAATCTCATCAAGTCCATTCCAATAAGACCTTTTTTCTTTTCATGAGGAATTTTAGTAAATATTGCCTCATTTCCAATTACAACTCCATTTTCATTAACACCCATTTCACATCCCCATATCCAGAAAGGTTTCGCTAAAATAACTTCATAAGTTTTTCTAACCTGCGGTATTTCTATATATGTGCACTTTACCCTTTCACCTTCTTTATATTCCCTACTTGGAATATGAATTAATTCATGAACCTCATCAGGTTCTCTATCTGAATTTTTAGCAAAAATTATGCTTTTATTGGAAGTATAACTTTGCATTGCAACTAATGTATCACACATTTATCTTCCCTCACTATTTAAATATAATAAAAATAATTTATAATGCTAATTACAGACTCAAATATCATTATTCTATCTTTTTAAATAGCCTTATGTAAAATTTGTTTTTAAATTTAGATACCCCCCTTTTTTCAAATAAATATAGGAGCAGTTTTTAATTCACTCTTTTTGTTATTATATCTTGCAATTATCGTGCAATTTATTGAGCAATTTATTTTAATTTGAGAATATATTAAGAATGATTTAAGAAGGTAGAAAAGGATATTAAATATTTATTAATAGGGCTTGTTTCAAGAAAAGATACTATTTATTTCTTTTAAAGATTTTATGATAAAAATCAACAACCTTTTCAATTGGGAACTCTTCTTTTACACGTTCAAATGCATTTTCTGCAAGATAACGATATTTTTCTACATCATTTATTACTTTCTTAAGAATTTTTTCAAGTGCTACTTCGTCATCCTCTGGAAAAAGTATAGCATCATAACCTGGTTTAAGAAATCCAATAATACCTGGAATTTCTGAGGCAATAATGATATTTTTTGCTGCCATACCTTGAAGGATTGTACTACTCATTCCCTCACGAACTCTATAGGGACAAACCATTATGTCAAAGAGACCTAAATAATTCCAGGGATCATCCTTTCTACCCAGAAATACTGCAGAATCACCACATTCCTTTACAAGTTCTCTAACCTTATCTGCATTGGATTTTTGAACCATATCTTTCTGACTTGGTCCTATTAAAATTAGTGACGCATTTTCTGCTTTTATACGCTTCCACACACGAAGAAGTAAATCAGCCCCTTTTCTTGAAGTAAAACGACCAATAAATCCAACTATCACTTTATCTTTTTCTAGTCCGAGTTCCTTTTTACGCTGTACTTTTTCTTGAGACAACATCTTGTACTGCTTTACATTTACACCATTAAAAACTTTTTTTGTTTTATATTTTAGTCCGTTTGAAACCAGGAAATCATATTCATCATTAGAGAGTGAAGTAAATACTGAAACTGAATTACAATATAAGTTCCATTTCCATGGTGATAAAGTGTGGTATAAATATTGAGGAATTCGCTCTACTGATCCACCTGATAGCCTTAAGACAGTCTGTTTTTTAAAAAATGTCTTAAAAAACCAGGAAACAGCTACCTCAGGTATGAACACACCTAATCGATTTTTTGAATATGAAAAATTTAAAAAATAGATAGTTTGGTAAGCGCGAAAATTTCTTAGCAACCAAAGAAAAATACACAATGTAAAGTACCAGGATTCCATTCTAATAGGGCCAAAACGAGTTAGATGATATCCTTGAAACATCTCTTCAGATCTGGCTCTCACCTCGTCGTCCTTTGTGAGAACTTCCACCTTCCATCCCTTTTTTACTAAACCAATTGCTAAGTCACGACCAGCACATTCAATCCCACCAATATGTGTTGGATAAAAACTAGCAGCCACAAAAACTACAGAATAATTTTTCTGTTTTTTAAAACATAAACCATACAGAAATATTGGAAAGGTTATTATCATTTCCAACAGGAGATAGTAACCCATCAAAACATAAGTTACAAACTTTTTCATATTGAATCCACTCCTATCCCCCCACAATTTAAATCAGTAAAACAAATGAATTTAAAATAGAATTTCTATAAACGGCTTTGAAATAAAAGAGATTATAAAAACTTATAATTCTATATAAACGTAATTTAAACAGAGTAATATATGAGCTTTATTTTTACAAATGAGCTATATATTAGAGGAACTAAACCAAAAGATGATTAGAAAAGTAAAATCTGAGATTTTAAAATAATTGGCCTACTTCTGCATCTAAATTAATATAGCTGCTACTTCTACCCAGCCAAGTTTAAAATTAATAAAGTTATAAAGCCAGAAAGTCTGAAATAATATGTAATAATTAGACTTTTGATAATCATTATATCATAAATTATAAAGGTGAGATTTCTTTTAAAATGAAGAGTCTAACTAATATGTTGGATAATATTAATAAAAATATTTAAATGTATTAATTTAGTATGCATAACAATATTAATCTAATTTTTCTATTTTTACTATTTCAATTATTGTTCCCCACATATGAATACTAACCATATCTTCACGAATTTTTGCATCAAAACTCACTCTTAGGTTATCTTTTTGAACTTAAAAGTTATGATTTTATAAAGGATTTAGGTAAAAAATTATGCGAAATTTCTACTAAAAAGATTGAACAATTTATTCTACATTAACTAGTTCTTCAAATCCTTCTTCTTTTAAGTAATCTTTATATATTGCATAAGCACTTCTTATTATCGGAAGAAGTTTCATAATTTTAGGTATTGGTCCTTTTGCTTTTATATCACCTTTTGTTAATGCTACCATTAGATTTACTTTACCTAGCCAGAACCTGTGAGCAACATCTGCATTCATTTCCATCTTAACATCAGGTTTTACATCTTCTCTGTCACCTTGAATAATCTCTTTATTCGGACTGTGAATAAATATTACTGCTTCAGGATTGTGATATATAAACTTTATTATTAAATTTAAAGCAAACACCTTTGGACCAATCTCCAGATCATCTTTTAATTTTTTAAAATTTGCAACCGCCTTTAAATTGCTGTTAAAGCATAATGTTCCAAATGAACTACAGGTTTCATATTCAGGACCAGGTCCTTCATTCATCTTATATTTCTCTTCATCCACCTTTACAACTCTCTTGCAGGCTACTGGGCAACCAAGACAGGTACGTCCTTTAACAAGTATACTTTCGGCCATAGCCATTCCTGATAATGCATCTCCTCCTTCATCCCATAAACCTAAATTCCAATTTTTTATTGGAACATCACCAAGCATCATGTAAAATGTCATTGCGCCATCTGTGCCAAATGCCTTTAATGTTTCCAATGCAATATTTTTCTTCTGCTTTTCAATCAGTTCTTTTCTTAACTCATTAATCTTTACTGAATCTGCAAATTCTATATTACCTGTCCCCTTAACTCCTATTGCCTTTAAATTTTTACTACCCATAACAGCACCGAGACCGCATCTACCTGCATAATTTCCAGGTTCATTAGCAATATTTGCAAATAAGACTTTATTTTCACCAGCAATACCAATAGATACTGATGTTGTGACTCCTTCTTCTTTTTTCAAAATGTCATAAACTTCATAAGTGTCTTTATTCCATAAATTTAATGCATCCTTAATCTCAACATTGCCATCGACAATTTTTATAAATACTGGAGAATCAGATGCGCCCTTTATTACTATCCCATCAAATCCAGCTTTTTTTAACTGAATACCAAAACTTCCACCACATGAAGCTTCCCCCCATATACCTGTAAGTGGAGAAATACTACATACTGAAAATCTTGTTGCACAGCCAGGGAGTCTTGTTGCAGTTAAAGGACCAGTCATAAAAATTAACAAATTCTCGGGTGATAATGCATAATTTGGTGATATTAAGTCTTTGGAGGATAACTCACTTTTTGATGATAATAAATTCTTAGCTGATAATGTTTTATCTTTAAAATCATAATTATCGAACAATAATTTAGCAGCAAGACCTGACCCTCCAATATAGTTCTTATATACTTCCTCTTTAATAAATAACTCATTAAATTTCTTTTTAGTTAGGTCTACTTCTAATATTTTTCCGTTATAACTCTTCAATTCTTATCCTTTATAATTTTGTGCAATATTTTAAAATAAGATTTCCGTACATAAATATAGATAATGTAATAAATACTTTTGTAATTTTAATTAATCTTTTTAAAAAATATTAATATTATTTTAAAAGTGGTGTATCATCCTTATCTGTTGTTAACATAATACATGCATTATAAATTACTAAAATCCCTTTATCTTGGGCTTTTTTAATTGCTTTTTCTGATTCTGATCCAGGTTGCATCCATATTTCCTTCACACCAATTGATATGCAATCATCAACAATTTTCTCTGTTACTTCTGGGGGTATAACTGTAATTACAAGGTCAGGTTTCTCAGGTATATCTTGAATCTTTGAATAAATCTTTCGTCCAAGAATAAAATCAGCTTTTGGATTAATTCCATAAACCTTTTGACCCTTTTTAATCATGTCTTTAAATACTCTAAATCCAAATTTTTTCTCATCCTTTGAAACCCCAACTACAGCAACTGTCTTCATACTGTCTTTCTTCAATTCATTCATCTTTAACCTTTACAAATTCAAATAAAATAAATTTCTATAAGTAAAAATATCCTGTTTATAAATTATAAAATTATTTAATAAATTTTTAAAAATTTTATTAATAGTTATATTTCAAATACTTTATTACAATAACTTTAAAAGTTTTATTTATAAATATATAATTTACAAAATTTTTATTAAGGTTATAATATACTAAAAATATAAAAATGACTTGTGATTTAAAAAATATTTTTAAAAACTTTTAAAAAGTTAGGAGGTAAAAGATGAATGTTATAGGAAGAATAATAGCTTTTCTTTTTGGTGGCTTTGTTCCTATAATAATTTTATTAGGAATATTAGTTTTAGCTTCTCTTAAACAGGTAAATCAGTATGAGCGTGGGGTAAAATTCACAATGGGGAGGTTTACTTCAATCATTGAACCTGGCTGGCGAATCATCTGGCCAATATTTCAGAGCATGAAAAAAGTTGATATAAGAACTAAAGCTGTTGAAGTACCTGATCAAGAAGCAATGACAAAAGACAATATACAAACAACGATTTCTGCTGTTGTTTATTACAAAGTTATAGATGCTGCAAAATCTATTCTTGAGGTTGAAAACTTCTTCTGGGCAGTTTCACAATTAGCTCAAACATCTATGAGAAATGTCATTGGAGAAGTAGTTTTAGATGAACTCTTAACAAAAAGAAACATAGTAGCTGAAAGAATAAAGAATCTTGTTGATGAATCCACAGAAGCATGGGGAATAGATGTTTTGTCAGTTGAACTGAAAGATATTAAAGTTCCAGAATCAATGGTAAGAACAATGGCTAAGCAAGCAGAAGCTGAAAGAGAAAGAAGAGCAACAATTATTGCATCAGAAGGTGAGGTTGCTGCTGCTAATAATCTTGCTAAAGCAGCAAGAACAATGGCAGAAGTTCCAGGGGCACTTCATTTAAGAACTCTAAACTCTATTAATGACATATCATCAGATCAGTCAAATACAATTGTTTTTGCAGTTCCCTTAGAAATATTAAGAGCAGTAGAAGGTTTGGGCAAGAAATTCTCAGGATCTAAGAAATCAGAGTAGTAAAACAGTATCTGAAGGAATGTTTAGATTTTACTAAGAGTAAATTTTTGCGATTGAAGAATCTCGTTGTGCTGTTAATATATATTAGCTTCTATTATTATTTTAGTAAAATACTATATTTTAACATTCTAAGTTCTTAATTTCTTTTCAGATCCTCTAAAGAAAGAAATAAAGGTTATCGCGGAAATCAAATAAAATACAAAGCATATAAAAAATGGGAAATTATATCCATAATTTTTCATTAATATTCCAGAATAGGATGAAGAAATCGCCCATGCTAAGCCCCACATAAAAAGAATATACCCACTTGCTATACCCTTCTCTTCATCTGGTACAGCCTCCATTACAAAGGCGGTATATATTGGACTTGCAATATTCATTAGAACTTGTCTGACTATAAAAAAAATAGCAACTAATGTTAAATTTGGAATCAATGCAATCATCAATAGAAAGGGAAGGGATGAGATTTGCAAGATTCCAATACCCATAACTTTTCCAAATCTTTTAGTTACAAAGGGAGTTAAAAAAGAAGCTACTCCTGTTATAAATGAACCTAATGCAAAGATAATACCAATCTGATAAACATTAGCATTTAAATGTTCTTTAAAAAAAATATTTAAAAAAGGCATAACAGAACCAGCTCCTAAGGAAAGAAGTAAATGTGGTAATAACAATTTAATATATAATTTGGAAAACATCATTTTAAAAGTTCTTTTACTTAATTTATTAAGAGAGGTAATATTATCCTTCTGTATTTTTAGGATTGGAATTAATCCAATAGCTGAAATTAGAGCGCCTGAGAGCAGTGACAAACGATAAATAATAATATCATCTGTTAAAGAAGTAAAAACTTCAAATAATTTGGGGGAATACCCTCCGATTACATTTCCTATAACTGATCCAATCATCATTAGTCCAAAGGAAAATCCAAAAAGATGGGTTCTTTCAACTTTAGTACTGAATTTAGTTAAAAATGGATTTCTAATTACCCTTATCATAGAAAAGGTAAATCCTAAGGCAATATTAAAGATAATTAGTGAGAAGTAGTTAGTAGTAATTGAAAGTAGAATAATAAATAAAATAGATAGAGAATAACTAATAACTAAGGGTCTTTTAAATCCAAATCTATCTATAATGAAACCAGATGGTATTGCTATGAGAGCAATTGCAATGTTATTCAATGCTGTTAAATAACCGATAAAATCTACATCATAACCTATTTGTAAAATGTAAAGATTAAATAATAATGAAAAGATCCCATGTCCAATAAAACGTAATAAAACATTTGTAAGTAAGAGTTTAGCATTAGCTTTAAATAATTTAATTGTTTTTAGATACTCTCTTAATTGAATTTTTACATCAGTAATCATAATTTCAAATTTGTTACAAAAATTTTAATATGTCTCCAAGTATTTTTATTGAACTATCTAAAATCACCCCTATTTATTTGTATTTTTTACAATAATATTTTTCAATAATTTTTTAGAAGAATCTTAGAGATATTAAATTTCATTACATATCACAGCTGTAAGCACCTTTCCAATGCCAACATTCATGGTCTACAACTTTTTTATTTATATGTTTAGCTTTTTTGGTGTATCCGTTTCTATCAAGCGCTATCCTTAACTCACTTATTAGTTCATCAACTGTTAGACCATTTCTTAATCCGCGCTCAACTGCTTTGCTAAGGATTTTTCGTGCCCGTTTCTTGCGGATCAATTTATTAATTTGTCTATTAATCTCAGCGGTTTTAATCAGATCACGATGCTTCTCTCTAGCAATAATTTCTAAATTAAAAATGCTTTGCATATCTTACAACCTCCATTGTGGCTATTAATTTTAAAATTTTTATTTGAAATTACTATCTGCATTTTTTATCTTTCCTTTCTCTAAAAAACCCTTTAGTGAGGTAAAAGCTGCTGCTACTGCATCAGAACGAGCAGCATAACGTTTTATTTTTCCACCTTCTTCTATTCCTAATGTCAGTTGCACAAGTCCTGCTAAGCGTAGAATCTTGAGGTGATGGATCACAGTTGGTGAACGTAAACATAAACGGCGAGAGAGTTGTGATTGAGTAAGAGGTTTCTCTATTAGATAATGCAGTATAGATAACCTTGTTGGATCAGACAATGCTTTCAATGCTCTTAACAATGCATCTGGTACGTCCTCACCTGGTATAAGTGATTCATCTTCTGGTTTTGCGCCAAATAGGAATATCCAACACTTAACACTCGTTTTCCCATAATACATCAGTGGAGTGCACCAATACGATGGTGCAAGTACAAACTCAGCTGCTTTAGGTAATTCAGTAAAACGTAATCCTTTTGATAGTTTCTCCAATAAATCTGGCAACTCCAACTGCTCTGCTAATTTCTGTGCATTTGATAGTGCCCCTTGTAAAGCAGGACTAATACGCTTTTCCTCTGTGGCAAAAAAGACCTCTTGATAGGTACGCAGTGCTTCTAAGTAACGTTCACCAAATTCCTCAGCATTAGCCCATAATCCCAAGATATTTAAGAGTTCTTTAGTAGATAGAGGTGATTTCTTTTTCTTACTACATTCTTCAGCATAAGCAGCCTTTAGAAACTTTTGCTCCTTTTCATTCCATTTTCCTCTCTTAGCTATACCCTTTAGCGTTTCCACTACTTCTGATGACTTATCTGGGTCAATAGCCAAAACATGTAATCGTTCCCCTGGTGGAATCTGTCGCAAGACATATAAAACAGTAAAGCTGTCTTTAGGATCTGGAAGTGTGTTTATCCAGTGAAATGGCACTTTAAATAGCAACTGACTCTGCTCTAAAGTTTCTCGATTTTTTACTGGGAGTCGTGCTCGCATTCCTGCTGCCCATGCACTACGTAACCCAAATACTGCGGGCTCATGTATAACATTTAAACTAACAAACATGTCATAAGCTGTCCCTGAATCCCATAATAACTTTGGTAACGCCATATTCCTCGCTCCTTTTCATTTTAATATATACTGCATTACTCTTACTGCAGTATAATATTAGACAATTGTAATTATTATATAATTATCTAAGTAATATAATAGTATAATAATTAAACTTTGTCAAGTATTTTTTTTATTTTTTTTAAATCATATAATTAATCCTGATCAACTGATGATAATACAACTATAAATTGATATAACAGCATAAAGAACATCCGCTGTCTACTCAAACTTAAAACGCATGAAGCCAATAGTCTCATATTTTTAGAGGTTATTCATTTAAGAGCACTAAATTTTATTAGTCTTATATCATCAGATCAGTCAAATACAATTGTATTTACAGTCCCATTAGAAGTATTAAGAGCAGTAGAAGGTTTAGGTAAGAAACTTTTAGGGTCTAAGAAATTAGAGTAGATATTACTTTTTATAATAACTAAGAATTAATATATCTTATAAAAATGAGAGGCTTTTTCATTAAACATCTTTGCCTGAAAGTCTTTCGTTTTTCCTCCCCAAATTTATAAATTCTATCAATACTTCCTTTCTCCAAATATCGCGGTTCCTATCCTGACTATGTTGCTTCCTTCTTCAATTGC
>DAOWJR010000075.1 GCA_030640275.1 Actinomycetes bacterium
AATATAAAAAATAATTTTAGTTGTTTAGGGAAAGAGAGAGAGTAATATGCTCTATGGGTATGCTAATAACTTAATTTATATAAATCTTTCAACAGGGAATGTAGAGAAAAGGAAAATAAAAGAACATGTGGCAAGACAATATTTTGGGGGTGCAGGATTAGCTGCTTATTTATATTTAGCTGAATTTGATATAAATTCTGAACCTTTTGATCCAAAAACTCCTATTATTTTTACCACAGGACCTTTCACTGGAACAAAAGTTCCATCATCTGGAAGACACAGTGTTGCATTTAGATCTCCTTTAACTGGGATCTGGGGTGAAGCTGATGTTGGTGGTACATTTGGAGATATTTTAAAAAGAAATAAAGTGGATGGGATTGTTGTTTATGGTTCCTCTAAAATTCCAGTATACATAATAATTTCTGAAGATAATGTTCAAATAAAAAATGCTTCACATCTCTGGGGGAAAGATACCTATGAAACATATGAGATTCTAAATAAAGAAGTAGGAAATATTGAAGTTGGAAAAGTGGAAAATAAAATATCTGCAATGGTTATTGGACAAGCAGGGGAGAACTTAGTTAGATTTGCTTCTATTATGACTGATGGAAAACATGGAAGAGCACTTGGTAGATGTGGAATGGGAGCAGTCATGGGTTCAAAAAATCTTAAGGCTATTGTAACCTTAATTAAAAAGAGCAGAAAAAAAGATGAGAAGACTGAAATAAAAATTCCGATAGCTTATCCAAATAAGCTTATTGAATCTATTAGAAAGGTAGTTCCTGATATAGTGAAAGCTTCTAGTCGTTTTAGGAAATATGGGACAGCTGGGAGTTTTAAAAGAAGTATGGAGATAGGGGATGTTCCAGTGAAAAACTGGATAAGTGGAAGGTGGTTAGAGGGTGGAGATAACTTAGATGGTAAGAAAATGGTTGATATAGCTAAAAAAAGTAATTTCTATTGCACGAAATGTCCAATTGGGTGTGGTGGAGTTGCTGAGACCGAAAGTCCCTATGGAAAAATTATCGGATCTATACCTGAATATGAAAGTATTTCAATGTTGGGTGCAAATTGTTATGTTGATGATATGTTTGCAGTTATGAAAGCAAATGAAATGTGCAATAGATTGGGCTTAGATACAATATCTACAGGTTCAGTGATAGCTTTTGCCATGGAAGCTTACGAGAAAAGACATTTCAATAATTTAGAATCCAATATTGAAATCGAATGGGGAGATGCAAATATAGTTTTAAAATTAATTAAAATGATAGCCTTCAGGGAAAAAATAGGGGATTTATTAGCAGAAGGTGTCAGAATTGCTTCTGAAAAATTAGGAAATAATAGTAAAGAATTTGCTATACACTGCAAAGGATTAGAGCTTCCAGCACATGACCCAAGAACATTCTCAAGCCTTGCCTTAGGTTATGCTACGGGAAATAGAGGGGGATGTCATCTTCAAGCCTTATCGCATGTTATAGAAAGGTCTTTTACAATTCCTGAGTTGGGTTTGGATAATGTATTGGATAAATACTCTACTGTGGGGAAAGCAGAGATGGTAGTAAAAATGCAGAATTATATGGCAATACTTGACTCATTAAAGATATGTAAATTCTTAATTTTCTACGAAGCTTCTCCTAAAAAAATATTAGAGTGGTTAAATCTAATAACAGATTGGAATTTGGATTTTAATGAGTTCTTGAAAGTGGGGGAGAGAATATATAATCTTAAAAGAATTTTTAATTGTTCTTTAGGTATAACCAGAAAAGATGACAATCTTCCATTGAGAGTATTGACTTACAGGAAAGATGATGATGATATGTTTGGAAGTATTATAGACCTTGATAATCTTTTAGATGATTATTATAAATTAAGAGGTTGGGATGAAAATGGGATTCCCACTAAAGAAAAATTGCAAGAACTAAACTTATCGAAATTTACAAACCCTCCCCCCTCCCATAAAGGGAGGGGAATCGAGTGAAAAGCCTGTCCCTGATCCTCTAATGTAACAAAGGGGAAGGGGAAGAATCTAATTAAATGTATTATAGAATTTATCAGTTCTAATATTTTATTTTTCACTGTTTCTTCTTAGTACAAAATCTCTCATTTTTTGAACTATCGGATGTAACTCTCTTCTTCCACTAAAATATGTTTTAAGTTCTTCTAAATGTCTTATTATTATCACAACAGCGATTAATATACCGAATATTACCAACCAGATGTTTTTTTCTAAAAACCATAAAATCAAGGGAAAGATTAGAAATCCTATAGAAGCTGACATGAAAGAATCATTAGTTATAAGTATAATAATCGGGATAATAATTAAGTAAAGAATCAAAACTGAAAGCGGGGATGTTAATAATAAAACACCTATTGCTGTAGCAATTCCTTTACCACCTTTAAATTTTAAAAATATTGACCAATTATGCCCTATTACTGTAAAAAGACCAGCAAATAGGGATACAGATAAATTTCCAGTAATTTTTTTAGTTAAATATACAGTTAAAGCTCCTTTTAAAATATCAAAGAATAGAGCAATCAATCCCGGTACTAAACCAGCAACTGATATAACATTCATTGCTCCAACATTTTTAGTACCCAATTTTCTGATATCTTTTCCTTTAAAAAGTTTGGCAATGATATAAGAAAAGGGAATTGAACCTATGATGTATGAAATTAAAAATATTACTAAATTTAACAAAGAAACTCCCTAAAGTTTCATGATTTTTTTATTTTAAATAAATCTTATTATAAAGTGAATTTTATTATATACTATTTTTGTAATAGACTTTTATTGTTAATTATCTTCTTAAAGAATGATTCTTGGAGACATTAAAAACAAGAATACTGTGGGATATTTTATTAAAAATAAAAAACTTTAATTTTTAACTCAAAAAATTCAAAGGAGATTTTTAAATGAACTTTATTAAAAAAATATTTTTAACAACTATAATTTTTTCAATCATAATGTCTTTATCACCTGTGTTTGTTGGTTGTCCTTCAAAACCAATTGTTGAGGAAACATCACTTGTTGAAGAAACCACACCTATTAAAGAAGCAACATCAGAGGAAACAATAACTACAAAGGAAGCTACTGAAGAGACTACTTCTACTGAGGAAATAACTGGAGAAGCTATTATTGAAGAAAAAAAGGAAATCCCTCCTGAAGGGTATTGGGAAGTTGTTTTTAAAACCGATGATCAAGTAGAGATTGAGGGTAGAATTTTTGGAATAGGGAAAAATGGTTTAATTTTAGCTCATATGTATACTGCTGATCAGGAAAGTTGGAAAGATTTTGCTCTCCTTTTATCACAAAAGGGATATAGGGTTTTAACATTTAACTTTAGGGGATATGGAAAATCAGGTGGAGAAAGACAGATTTCTTTAATTTATAAAGATGTTTTAGCAGCATATGAATTTTTTAAAAAAGAAGGTGTGGAAGATATTATTTTAATTGGAGCAAGCATGGGAGGAACCGCAGTTTTAAAAGTGGCTGCACAAAAAGATGTTAATGGCGTGATATCGATGTCAGGACCTTTGAACTGGAAGCAAATGGGTCTCAGTGCTGAGGAGGAAATAAAGTTAATTGAGGAACCCAAATTATTTATAGCTTCTGAAGGAGATAGTTCTGCAAAGAATTCAGCAAACTTAATGTATGAATTATCAGATGAACCAAAGCAAATTGAAATATATCCTGGCTCTGAACATGGTACAAACATGTTTTTAGAAGAAAATGCAGAGCAAGTAAAACAGGATATAATTACCTTTATAGAAGAAAATTTACCTGTTAAATAAATATTGTATTTAAATTGACTTTAAGTTGTGAAAATGCTAATATTTTGACTTAACACTTTATAATTATTTCAAAATTCTTATAAAGAAATATAAAAAATAGAATTTGCACATCTTATTGAAGAAGAAGCGATTAAAAAATAAACAGGAGGTGATTTTACAATACATTTAATTTGTTATAAAAAATTGATAAGGAGGTTTAAATGAATTTCTTTAAAAAACTAATTTTAACAGTTATAGCTTTTTCAATTGTTGCATCTCTATCACTTACACTTACAGGATGTCCTCCAACACCAGTTACTGAAGAACCTACAGCTACTGAAGAACCAACTGAAGCTCCAACTGAGGAAAAAATAGAATTTACAACTATTACAGAGGGAGTATTAACTGTTGGTACTGATGCAGCATATCCACCGTTAGAAAATGTTGAAGCTGGTGAGTTTGTTGGATTTGATATTGATTTAGCAAAAGAAATAGCAAATGGATTAGGACTTGAAGCAGAAATTATAAATACAGCATGGGATGGAATTTTCCCAGCACTAATTGCACATAAATTTGATGTCGTAATATCTGCAGTTACTATTACACCAGAACGAGACGAGGAAATGGATTTCTCAGATCCCTATCTTGATTCAGACCAATCAATTGCTACTAAAGAAGATAGTGTAATTAAAGCTAAAGCAGACTTAAAAGATAAAATTTTAGGTGTTCAAATAGGGACCACTGGAGCACTCACAGCCAAAGAAATTGATGAGGAAATGGGTGTAGCTGAAATAAAAACTTATGATGATATCTTAATGGCATTTGAGGATTTAAAGGCTGGTAGAATTGATGCTATAATAAATGATATTCCAACATCAGCTTATATTGTCAAAGATAACCCAGAATTGGTGATTGTAGAGAAAATAATAACTAACGAAAAATATGGTATTGTATTCGCTCCAGATACACCTGAACTTCTTAAAGCTGTAAATAAGGTACTGAAAGAGATGAAAGAAGATGGAACATATGATCAAATATACAGCAAATGGTTTGGTGAGAATAAGTAAAACATAGAGTTGATTTTTAATATCCTATTGTGTAAATTGCGCAAGTTATTTATCAATACTAATTAACTTGTGCAATTTTTTTATAAAATATTATTTATGTTAAAATCTTAAAATGAGCTATTTATCATATCATTTATTTAATATATGATTTTTATCCAACGCATCATTTATACGATAAGTATTATTGTTTTAAAAATTATTAAAAAACATTATAGAATTACAAAGAACACAGATAAGAGTGTTTAGTAAAACAAATAGAGATGTGTAAGAAATAACAGCACAGAATACATATGAAATATATAATCCGAAAAAGAAAATAATTTTGGAGCAAAGATGGAGAATTTACAAAAACTAATAAGATATTATTTCAACTATTCTGTTATGAAAGATGCATTGCCCTTTCTTTTAAAAGGAGCAGTATTAACTATTAAATTTTCAGTTATAGCTGAATTTTTTGGAGTAATATTTGGACTTATTTTAGCAATTATGAAAATATCTAAAATAAAGGTTTTTAAATACCCAAGCATAGCTTATATTGAATTTTTTAGAGGAACACCATTACTTATGCAAATTATGTTTGCTTATTATGCACTACCATATATAGGGATTAATTTATCTGGATTTTTTGCAGGTTTATTAGCTCTATCCTTAAATAGTGCAGCCTATATTGCTGAAATATTTAGAGCAGGTATTGAATCAATTGAAAGGGGTCAAATAGAAGCATCTCGTTCATTAGGAATGAACTTCTTTAAAACAATGCGGTATATTGTTTTACCACAGGCTTTCAGGAGAGTCACTCCACCTTTAACCAATGACTTTATTATTCTTCTCAAGGATTCATCTCTTTTATCTGTAATTGCTGTTGTCGAATTGCTTAGAGCAGCAAAGGAAATAGCAACATGGAAAGTAAATCCATCAACCTATACTGCTGCTGCTTTTATATACTTGCTAATTACATTACCCCTGTCTCAATTGGTTCATTATTTAGAGAGGAGGTATAAGATAGTTGATTAAGGTAGTAAATCTTCATAAAAAATTTGGAAATCTTCATGTCTTAAAAGGTATAAATTTAAAATTAAAAAAGAGTGAGGTTTTGGTAATAATAGGACCTAGTGGTTCAGGTAAAAGCACTTTTTTAAGATGTTTAAATCTACTTGAGGAAACTACTTCTGGAGAAATTTTCATTGAAGGTATCGAAATAACTAAACCAGGTGTTAATATAAATAAGATTAGACAGAAAGTTGGTATAGTGTTTCAAAGCTTCAATCTATTCCCACATCTTACAGCTTTAGGTAATGTCAGTTTAGCTCCTAAGAAAGTTTTGAAGATGAGCAAGAAAAATGCAACAGATTTGGGTAAAAAAATGCTCGGGAAAGTTGGACTTTCTGATAAAATTGATTCCTTTCCAGCTCAATTATCAGGAGGACAGAAACAGAGGGTTGCTATAGCTCGTGCTCTTGCAATGAATCCAGATATTATGCTATTTGATGAGGTTACATCAGCACTTGATCCAGAACTGATTAAGGGAGTTTTAGATATAATGAAATCATTAGCACTTGGTGGAATGACAATGATCGTTGTAACTCATGAGATGGGATTTGCAAGAGAAGCTGGAGATAGAATGATATTTATGGATGATGGGATTATTATGGAAGAAAATACTCTTGAAGAGATGTTTAAAAACCCCCAAAATCCGAGAACAAAGGAATTTTTAGAAGCAATATTATAATAAATTTTAAAAAATAAGAAATAAGAGAAGCTTTGGACATAGTTTCTTGACTAAATGTCTTCGAAACCATGTCGCAAAGCTATATATAAAACTTAAGTTTTAAAAAATGGAAAAATCTGTTTCAAACGATTTTAAAGAGTTATATAAGCTTTATTATGATAAGGCTGAATATGAAATGAATGAAATCCGTAGTGACATAAAAAGTTGTAATATCTGTTTTCCCGAAAATTCTAAAATTAAAGTGTTTGGTAGTGGTCATCCAATGGCAGATTTGTTCATAGTAAAATCCACTTTTACTAAAAGGGAAGGGGATAGCAATATAGCATTTTTTGGGAAAAGTGGAGATGCTATAAAAAAGTCATGTGAGAAACTTAATTATGATTACTCAAATCTTTATGGTACTGATGTAGTCAAATGCTTTGTAAGTGAAGAAATAAGAGGAAGGTGTTTCAAAAATTGTTCAAAATTTCTAAAATTGGAAATTTTAACCTGCCAACCAAAGCTAATATTATCAATGGGTGAATTAGCTACAAGAACATTAGATATTATTAAAATGGAAGATGATGAGGAGATTGAATTTTATCCGGGAAATATATATACTCTTTGGCTTGAAATTAAGGTTTTGGTTACAAATGATCTTGTTAAATCGTTTTGTGATTTAGAAGCAAAAAGACAAGTTTGGAATGACATCCAAAAATTCTTTAAAATGGCTAAAAAAATAGAAACTCCAAAAGACTATTAAAGAAAAATAATCTTTTGGAGTTTACCTTCTTTTATTTATTAATTATTTTTTACTCATTATTTTGATTTCTATTTTTAACCCTTTCCAAGACATGCGCTTTAATCTCTTCCATTCTTTCCATCTTTCTTTCATTATTTTTAATTGCTCTTTCTATAGCAGGCTGAGCCTTCTCGGGAACTTTTTCCTTAATTTTATACAAAAGATCATTTTGTTTAACAAATATAGTACTTATAATTCTATCAAAAACTGTCTCCAAAACTTCTATGGATTTTTTTGGGGGGATATCTGTTGGTTTTTTACCTTTTTCAGGTTTTCCTTCTTTGTCATTAATATCTATATCATCATCTGAGGAATCTTTTTCTTCTATTTGTTTACCCCAATTAGTCTTAGCAATAGCTCTCATAATTAATCCATGGGTCTTTCCTACAACTGATTCTAATTTATTAGTTATCTTGGCAATTATGGATACTATGGCTCCATGATTTACTTTTCCACTTGGGTGTTCTTCTTCAACATCAATGGTTGGCTCTTCGCCATTTTCACTGAAGGAAAGAGCTGAGGTTATCTTATACCAGATAATTTTAAATATATTTCCCCCTTCATCCTCAACTGTTATAACATCATCAACATCTTGATCATTATTATTATCTGCTAGAGCTATGGGAATAATAGTACACATACTTATTATCCCTATAAGAATTAGAATTCCAATTTTCTTTATCATTTTTTTACACCTCCATTTTTTATACATTTTAATAAAATAAAGGAGGGGAAATAAAATGCGAAGGTTGAAAAATAATTTTTATTATCCCTCTCTTTTATATTAATTTTTTTATGTAACCATAATAATTCTTGTGAACTACTCTTAACTTTCACATAGGAACTTCTCAGCTGTAAAGTTAAAAATTATCATATAATTAATTTTCATATAGTAAAACACGTTAATTGTAAAAAAGATACGCAAATTTTAGAAATATTGGTAAAAAATACTTTTAAACCTTTTTTAATAATAAGATAAAATATGAATAAAAGTATTTTTGATTAGTTTAAAAAATACCTATTCTTTTTTACCTTTGATAATTAAATCATAAACCCAATTCAATTCAACTGATAAGAGAGATTCTTCGCTAACGCTCAGAAAGACAAAAAGGTAAAATTACTTAAATTTGTTAAAATTATGATTATTGATTGTAAGAATATAAGCAAAAGGATGAGTTAATTTGGTTCCTTCCTATATTGATTTATATAAAAAAGGAGAACTTAAAGAAAGAATAGATAAAGCATGGGCTTTGATAAAGTCGTGTGTTCTATGTCCACGAAATTGTAAAGTTAACAGATTAATTAATGAGAAAGGGCTTTGCAATACTGGGAAAAGAGCAGTTGTTTCAAGTTATGGGCCCCACTTTGGGGAAGAGTCCCCTCTTGTTGGAAGAAGAGGTTCCGGAACTATTTTTATAACTTGGTGCTGTATGAGATGTATATATTGTCAAAATTATTCTATAAGTCAATTGGGTGAGGGAACTGAGACAAGTAATGAGGATTTAGCAAAAATGATGCTTTCTCTACAAGAACAGGGTTG
>DAOWJR010000009.1 GCA_030640275.1 Actinomycetes bacterium
TAGATCTGACACGTCTCTTTTTAAAACAGCATCTTTTAATGCTTCTATTGTAAGATCAGCTGATAAAGTTTTACCTAAACCATATCCTACTATTTTTCTTGAATATGCATCAATTATTGCTGCTAGATATACAAATGATGTTAATATTCTTATATAGGTTATATCAGCATGCCATATCTCATTTATATGCTTTGCTACTGTGTCTTTTATCAGATTTTTATATTTTTTATAGCTATGAGCTGAATTAGTGGTTTTCTTAAAGGATCTTTTAATCTTACATAATATATTATTATCTCTCATAATTCTGTGTACCTTCTTATGATTTATTATTAATCCCTTTCTTTTTAAGGCTGCTGTAACTCTCCTATAGCCATAATAAGGAAATTCTAGAGCTATATCATTGATAATATCCTCAAGTTCCACATCCTCTGGCTTCCTCTTTTTTGGTTTGTAGTAGTAAGCTGGTCTAGATATTCCCACTAGTCTGCACCCTTTTTTAACTGATCCCAGGTCCTGGAGGTTATTATCGATAAATCTTCTTTTTTTTTCTTACTATTTAGATCTCTAACTTTCTTTAACATTCTGTTTTCCATAGTAAGCTCACCAACAAGTCTTTCCAGCTCTCTTACCTTAAGCTCTAACCTTGCAATATCAGTACTATTAACATTTTCAAAGAACTTTCCTTCTTTGTAGTCTTTCTTCCATTTAGATATCACTACTGGAGATATAGAATATTCTCTTGAAATCTCTGCCCCAGTAGCTTGCCCCGAAACTACAGTTTCTACTATCTCTCTTTTAAACTCTTTACTAAAACTTCTTCTTTTTTTCATGATGAGACCTCCTATTTAATGCTTCCTTTTTTGTCTCATCAGCTATTCTAACTTAATTAATTTTAGTATACAATGTGTCCAGTGATAGGGGTTCAGTCCACTAAGCTAATATCATGATTATATTCTTTTGATAATCTAAAATAATTTTTATATGATATAAGGTATAATTGAGACTATACAAAGCATCTAAGATATGCTGATTAAGATTTATAATTATTTTAAATATACAAATTTTAAGCATGTTTATTTAACTGATTTTATTTGACTAATAAAGCTATTCTTGATATAATTTATACAAATGTGCATTTATTTAAATTATGGAGGATAAATGGAGAAAGATAGAGCATTAGACATTGCAATGACTCAAATAGAAAGACGTTTTGGTAAGGGGTCAATTATGGTATTGGGAAGAGAAGGCCCTTTACAAGAAATAGAGGCAATCCCAACAGGATCATTAGCCCTTGACATTGCTTTAGGTATTGGAGGTGTTCCTAGAGGAAGGGTGATAGAAATATTTGGACCAGAAGGTTCAGGAAAAACAACATTAGCCCTACATATAATTGCAGAAGCTCAGAAAAAAGGAGGTACTGGTGCTTTTATAGACGCTGAACATGCTTTGGATCCTATATATGCAAGAAATTTAGGTGTAAATACAGATGAACTGTTGTTGTCTCAGCCAGATACCGGTGAACAGGCGTTAGAAATTGCAGAAATGTTAATAAGAAGTGGTGCGTTGGATGTCTTAGTGATAGACACAGTAGCATCATTAGTTCCAAGAGCTGAGTTAGAAGGACAAATGGGCGATAGTCATATGGGACTTCAAGCAAGACTTATGTCACAAGCACTAAGAAAATTGGCTGGTACAATAAGTAAATCAAACACATGCGCTATTTTCATTAATCAGGTTAGAGAGAAAATCGGAATAATTTTTGGTAACCCGGAAACAACACCAGGAGGTCGAGCACTAAAATTCTATTCAACTGTAAGAATGAGAATTAGCAGATCCGCAAACATAAAAGTTGGAACTGATATTATTGGTAGTAAAGTAAGAGTCAGAATTGTTAAAAATAAAGTTGCCCCGCCTTTTAGAAAAGTTGAATTTGATATCCTGTATGGAAAAGGAATATCTAAAGAGGGATCTTTAATTGATTTGGGTATAGAAAAGGGAATAATAAGTAAAAGTGGAACATGGTATTCATTTGATGAGGAGCAAATAGGTCAGGGAAAGGAAAATGCCAGACAATTTCTATTGGATAATCCCAAAATAGCAAAAGAAATTGAAAATAGAATTAGAGAAAAAGAAGGTTTGATAAAAAAGAAAGAAGCCGAAGAGGAAAAAGAAAAAGAAGAGAAAAAAAAGAAGAATAGTTAAGGAATATTGAATTTTAAAAATGATAAAAACCTTTTATAGATTTTTTATTTGAAAATAATAAAAATGTTTATTTTCTAATATTAGAAATATAAAGTATTTATATATGAAATTTTTGAAAGATAATCAAATTTATCGAGTCACTGAGATAAAGAAGTTAAAGGGGAGACAAAAATATAGAGTTCTTTATTTAGATGGTATAAAATATGGTAATTTTTTTGAAGAATCATTATTTAAGTTTGATATCAAAGAAGACTCATATTTAAGTGAAAAAGAACTAAATCAACTTCAAAATTTTCAGGATGAAAAAGAGGCAGAAAGGGTTGCGATAAATTATCTAAGTTACAAACCAAGATCGATAAATGAAGTAAGAAGAAAATTGTGGAGTAAAAAAATATCAGATGCAATGATTGATATTACAATTGAAAAAATGAAGAATTATGGTTATCTGGATGATGAAAAATATACACGTGGTTGGATAGAAGAGAGAATTAGAACAAGA
>DAOWJR010000036.1 GCA_030640275.1 Actinomycetes bacterium
ATTTTTGTGGAATGGAGTACTCACAACTATGCCAGATTAAATATGTAGAAAAAGGATATAGAGAAAATATTGATGAAAAATATTATTGCTATAGTAATGAATATGTAATTGCTCATGAAACAGCTCACCAGTGGTGGTACTCAGTCGTAGGAAATAATGAGAGTTATGAGCCCTGGCTGGATGAAGCGTTTGCTGAATATTCTACATACCAATATTTTATTAATAAGTATGGTGAAAATAAGGGGATAGATTTTTTTTCAATGATCCGACCAGGACCTCTTTCCATAGAAGTTCCTTATAAAGTAATGAATAAAACAATAAGAGATTACACAGATTTTAGACAATACTCGCGTGATATTTATGGTGGGGGTGCGGAGCTTCTATTTAAATTAGAGGAACATCTTGGAAGAGACGTTATGTATAAGATATTGAGAGAATATTTCGAAGAGTATAAGTTTGAAAATGCTGATATTATGGGATTTATTAATGTATGTGAAGCGGTAAGTGGGAAAGACCTCTCAGAATTTTTCTCCCCTTATTTTAATGACTTTTAAATTTATTACTAAATTATTTCCTCCATCAATTGAAATAATTAGATACTATTTTTGGCAGTTTTCGCAGAAATATGTTCCTCTACCACCAATGAATATTCTTTTTATATTCTTTCTACAGATTGGACAAGGTTTTCCCTCTTTGTCATAAATTCTAAAATTATTTTGAAATCTTCCTTTGCTACCATCAAGGTAACAAAAACCTTCTCTGGATGATCCTCCAACATTAATACTTTCATTTAGTATTTTATTTATACTTGAATATAACGATTCTATCTCTAATCTATTAAGTTTTGATATCTCCCTTTTGGGATGCAGTTTTGCTAAAAAAAGTATTTCATCTACATAATAATTTCCCAACCCAGTTATATAAGAAGGATCTAAAATATTTGTTTTTAACATTCCAATTCTTTTATTTGTTGCTTTATAAAATATTTCTATATTGTATTCATTTGATAATGGATCAATACCTAAATTTCTAAATATTTGATTATTCTTCAGTTGCATTGTCGGTACAGAACTTACATATCTTAAACTTAGATTTTGCAGACAGAGATATCCGCTATCAATCTCTAAAATCATGGGGGTATAACTGTTTATGGAAAGCTTTTCGAAAAAGTATCTCAAAACTCCTTCAACTTTCAAATCTACTACTAAATTATTTCCTCCTTCAATTGTAATGATAAGATACTTTCCCTTTCTTGTTATATCTATGATGTGCTTATCGGTAAGCTCATTTTCTATTAATCCAACGTGTGGATAATATTCACTCTCTTTATAAAACTCTACACTTAGTATTTTCTTTCCTATAAATTCCTTTTGTAGTTTCTTTTTTAATATTTCAGTTTCCGGTAACCATGGCATAAAATTAATACTCCTAAAATTTTACAAATAAAAAATTTATACTTAATAAAAATTTTATCATATAAAAACAATTTATCCCTCCTATTATAAAAATAAAGTTTAAAATAAATAATAAAAATTACTACTTGTCATTCCTTCGCTCAGTTCAAAGGCAATCCCTTCATTAGCTCACAATGACATTTAAAAGTTTTTAAAGAAAGGAGGAAATTAAAAAAGTTAAAATACATTATGTTAAAATTGTTTCAGAGTATATATTTTTTGATTGGAGGATTTTATGGAGTCAAAAGTTAGAGATGAAGTAAAAAAAACACAGGAAGAGATAATTGGTGTTATAGAAAATATTGAGAAAGTGATAGAGGGAAAAAGAAAAGTAATTGAATACATTTTAACAGCACTCCTTGCTGAGGGACATCTCCTTATTGAAGATGTACCTGGAGTTGGAAAGACAATGTTGGCTAAGTCTCTTGCAAAATCAATAGATTGTAAATTTAAAAGAATTCAATTTACACCTGATCTTTTACCTTCAGATATAACTGGTGTTTCTGTATATAGTCAAAAGACTCAAGATTTCAATTTCAGAGAAGGAGTGGTTTTTGCTAATATCATCTTAGCTGATGAGATAAACAGAGCTTCTCCAAAAACCCAATCTAGTCTTCTTGAGTGTATGGAAGAAAAACAGGTGACTGTAGATGGTATAACTTATAAATTAAATATACCATTTTTAATTGTAGCAACCCAAAATCCCATTGAATATGAAGGAACATACCCATTACCAGAAGCTCAGTTAGACAAGTTTATTATGCATATAACTATGGGATATCCCACTCATAGTGATGAATTAGTAATTTTAGAAAAACATGGAACTCATCCTGCAATAGATGATATATCTCCAGTTTGTACAGGTGAGGATGTTAGTCGCTGGATAGAAGTAACTAAAACTATATTTGTAAATGAAAGTATTAAGGATTACTTAGTAAGCATAGTTGAGCAAACAAGAAAAAATGACAAACTTTATTTAGGTTCAAGTCCAAGAGGTTCTTTGGGACTATTAAAGACATCAAAGGCACTTGCACTAATTAGAGGTCGAGATTATGTAATACCTCATGATATTAAGGAGATGGTCACATTAGTATTAGCTCATAGGATTATATTAACTCCAGAAGCCAGAATGCATGGTGAAAATGCTTTCGATATTTTAAATGAAATATTAAAGAAAATACCTACTCCCGAGGTGGAGTAAATGATTAAATTTAGAGGTTGGTTAATACTTTTATTATCAATTTTAAGCTATATAGGAGCCCGAGCTTTTGGTTCATACGAATTTCTTCTTCTTTCTATCACTTTTTTTATAACTCTTTTATATTCTCTATTTTCTACTATCCAGGTTAGAGATAAACTCTCTATTAAAAGGCAAGTTGAAGATAAAAGAGTTTATGTTGATAATATTTTAAATGTAAACTTACATGCTGAGAATAAAGGTACTATATTTACTTCAATACCTATTATAAAGGACCAATTACCCTCCTATTTTGGTAATTCTAACAATTTTATTATTCCTACAGATTTTTCTAAAAAAGATTTCAATATTAAATATAAATTAAATATGGATAAAAGAGGACTCTATAAAATAGGTCCAATTTCTATAAGAGGTCAAGATTCTTTTAATCTTACTGGTAGCAATATTTTGTTTGATGATTATCAGGAAATACTTGTATATCCAAAAATTTACAATATCTCACGATTTTCACCAGGAGGGGTAGGGTTTATTGGATATGAAGCTTTATCCAGTGATTTTATTTCACCTATTGGTGATGATTTCTATTCCCTCAGAGAATATGTTAGCGGAGATGACTTAAGAAAAATTCATTGGAAATCAACAGCAAAGACTTCAACTCTAATGATTAGAAAAGTAGACGATGCAACAATTAGTAGAGTTGCTGTTATTGTAGATGGATTTAGAGGCTCTCATCTTGGAAGTGGTAAAGAATCTACTTTTGAATATCTTATCAGTGCTGCAGCTACAATTGTTAATTATTTTGCAAAAAACAATTACCGTGTCAGAATTGTTGTAAGTGGTGATAGATTATATGTTATTCCTTTTGATGATGCTTCCAGAAACTATCATAGAATAATGGAAGTATTTGCCAAATGCGAACCTACGGGAAATATATCTCCAGATATAATTATTAGCAAAGAATTAGATACTCTTCCTACAGGTTCAAACATTGTTTTTTTAACTACTTCATTTAATACAGATTGGCTTGATAAACTTAAGAGAATAAAAAGAAGAGGTCAGATGAGAATCGCCTTGGTATTGGTAGAAGGAGAGACATTCCTACCTATGTCTGAGATCTTATATAAGCAAAAAATGGCAATGCTTTCTGAATTCTTAGCCAAAATTTACGGCTCTGGTATTTCAGTTTGTTTACTTAGAAAGGGTCGTGATATAAAAAGCTCGCTGGAGGGTATAAAAAGTGATAAATAAGTTTCATATATTGATATTGTAAATTTATACACTGGAGAGAATTGAGGTGAAAAAATATTTAAAACAGTTTGCAGATAAAAATTTCATATTTCTTGTCTTTGTACACACGGCTTTGGGAATTGCATCAATTCTTTCTTTAAGAAGGATTGTTACCTGGTACCAGTTTATAATAGTCTGTTTGTATCTATTTTTAATTGCAACTTTACTGGTAATCCTACTTTCAAAAACAAGGATACACGGATTTTTTGCACTAATAATATCTGCTGTAGTGGGAATATTTCTTATTTATTACTTAATTTATTCTCCAATACATCATCGATTTATAAACAGTTATGGCTTCTGGTTTAACCTTCTACAAAAAATTGGAAGAGATTTAGATTATGCTTTTAAGTTTTTCTCGGGTCATCGAGCTCCTATTAGATATGTTCCAGGAGTAGGACTTTTCTTCTTACCTATTGTCTGGATTATTTCCATTTTAGCTTCATGGAGTACTTTTAGATGGAAAAAGCCATTACTGACTATACTTATCTTATTACCATTTTTCTTAATTATGAGCATTCTGGGTACAAACTGGATGAAGTATCAAATATCCTTGCTTTTCATACTTTCTTCCATTCTTTTACTGGAACTTGAGGGTATAAGTATTTTAAGAAGAAGTGTTGAAAAAGTAGCTTCAAATTTATCTGCTTTAACAAGTCATCATCAAATCGGATTAATATTCTCTATTGGAATTGTCATTCTGTCCATTTTATTAACTAGTTTGTTTTCCTGGCATGTAAAAAAACCAGAATTTGAGTGGTGGAAATATGACATTTTTAAAAGATATGTAATTTCTCGAAGAAAGGTATCTTATTTTTATCCTAACATGGATTTTCCATCAGAAATTACACTTTCTGAACCAGAAATAGTCTTTATGGTAAGGAGTCCTGAACCAGGTTACTGGAGAGCAACTTTACTTAATACCACTGATGGTTCTTTCTGGTATAAAAGCGATTATCATGCATCAATGGGAGTAGGTAGGGAGATCTTTATGGGACCACATTTTGATTTAAGCTTTATAAATAAAACATATGCTGGTGAGAAAGGGGGGATGCAGATACTTTTTGGGCTTGAACCTGAGGAAGCTTTAACTTTATATGAAAGTTTTTTGAATGAAGTTACTGTAGATGATAATATTTTAAAAGAAAAAATTGAAACCTTCTTAAAATCTTCTCAATTATATGAAAATGCTATTAACACATTATTAAAAGGTGGAGATATTTCAGATTTAGAAGAACTAAATATCCCTAATATAAAATTTATCAAACAAAGTTATGTAGTAAAAAAGCTTATCTCCCCTTATGTCTTTAGTATAAACATGCCAGTAAAATTAAATTCTAAATATCCAAAGAATTTTTCTGTATCTGAAACCGGAAATATTATGACACAAGACTTGCTTAAAAAGGGAGATGAATATGACATTATATCTGTTGTTTCAACAGCTACACCTGAAATGTTAAGAGATGCAGTAGATATTTATTTAGATAATTTTGACTTAAATAAGTATACAAAAATATTCCAATTTGAAAGCAGACCCTTAGACCCCAGAATTGAGGAACTTGCAAAAGAGATAACAAGAGGTATAGATAATAACTATGACAAAGTTGTAGCTATACGAGACTATCTAAAAGGGAATTATTATTATTCACTTGATATAGAAGATGTTCCAGCTGGTTATGATATTTCAAATTTCCTATTTGATTCAAAAAGGGGTTATTGCCAGTACTATGCAGCTTCCATGGCGCTAATGTGTAGACTTTTGGATATTCCTTCAAGAGTAGCAGTGGGTTATACAACAGGAACTTTTGATCCAAAAAAAAGTTTTTATTATGTGAGTAGGAATAATATACACATGTGGGTTGAGGTCTATTTTCCCAATTATGGATGGATAAATTTTGAGCCTACTTCACCCTTTAAAGCACCTGAATATGCTGAAAAGATAAAGAAGGAACCTGTAGGAGGAGAGGCAGCAGAAAGAAGATTAAAGAGTCTAAAAGAGTTGCTGATGGAAGATGTAGAGTTAGGAGAAGGTGAGGGAATAGGAACGATAAAAAAACCAATCAAACTATCTAAAATTATTTTTGGAATTCTTACTATTATAGGTGCTATCTTTTTAGGCTTTTGCTCTATTATTTTTTCAAAAGATATTCGTTATTATATGGATATTTATAAAAATTATAATAATCCAAACAAATATATTCGGGCTAGTTATAGAAGAATAATTAATAAGCTTTCTGATTTTGGTATTCAAAAAAAATTTTGGGAAGATAGCTGTGAATATGCAATTCGAGTTAAAGATAAGGTAGAGTTAAATATATATGAAATTACTGACCTTTATCTTTTGTCTGCTTATAGTGGTAAAAAACTTGATAAATATTATATGGAACAATTAAAAATAATGATTAAAGATTTTTCAGAAAGTATTAAGAAAAAATTTGTACCGATAGAAAAATTCAAAGCACTGATAAGCTTAAATTCTTTGCCAACACTTAAAAAAATGTTATCTAGTTTTTATAAATTCATTAAATCATTTATAAACTTTCGCAAATAAAATTTAACTAATAAGGCAATTATGAAAAATATTTTCTTTGGTGTTGGAGATATAGAAGATTCTAAAAAATCTATTTATGTAAAGGCTGTTGTTCTTATTGAAGATTCGACAATAGCAGATTTAGATTTTGATTATAATTGCTCCCCTTCCTTTTCTCTAATTTTATCTAAAGTATGTGAAAAAATTAAAGATTTAGCCCAGAAATCAAATCTATTAGATGCTATAAAAATTTCTAAAAAACTCATAATAAAAGAGTTAATAAAGAAATTGGGGAGAAAAAAAGTTGAAGAAAGAAGTATTATAAATCTACCAATTGAAGCTTTTCATAGAGCAGTTGGAGATTACATTTCAAGAAATGAAATAAAAACTATATTTCCTAAAAATGATAAAAAAGTATTAGTTGCTATGAGTGGTGGAGTCGATAGCTCTGTATCAGCACTACTTCTTTCAAGACAGGGATATGAAGTTATTGGTTCAACAATGCGACTCTGGGATCTACCCTTTGATGAAAATGATGAATATTATTCTAAATCCTGTTGTTCTCTCTTAGGATTATGGGACGCAAGGGATGTTTGTAGAAAGCTAAAATTGCCGCATTTCACATTAGATTTCCGAAATATTTTTAAACAAAATGTTGTTGATTATTTTATTAATAATTATTTATTAGGTAAAACTCCAAATCCCTGTATCGTGTGTAATAAATATATAAAATTTAGAGCTCTAATAAACATAGCAAAAAAATTGGAGGCTTCAATAATTGCCACTGGCCATTACGTGTCAATTGAGAAAGATTCAAGCTCTAATAAATTCATAATTAAAAGAGCTAAAGATAAAAATAAAGATCAATCTTATGTTTTTTGGACAATAACCCAGGAGCAATTATCAAAAATAATATGTCCCTTAGGAGATTATAATAAAAGTGAAATAAGAGAAATAGCAGAAAACAATAATTTAGGAGTAGCAAAAAAAACTGAAAGCCAGGATATTTGCTTTATTCCTGATGTTAATTACGGAGATTTTATTGAAGAAAATCTAAATATTAAAATTGAACCTGGTCCAATTGTTGATTTAAATAACAATATATTGGGGCAACACAGAGGATTTCCTTTTTACACAATCGGTCAGAGAAAGGGATTGGGAATATCTTATAAGAAACCGCTTTATGTAAAAAAGATAATTCCAGATACCAATACATTAATTGTTACAAATTCAAAACAGTTGATGGGAAAAGAGCTAACAACATCTAATGTAAACTTTATTTACTTAGAGAAATTGGAATTCGAAATGAAAGTAAGGGCTAAAATCAGATACCGAGATAAATTAGAACCTGCTTTAGTAGTACCCATCAGTAAAGATAGAGTAAAAGTAATTTTTGATAAACCAAAATGGGCCATAACACCTGGCCAATCAGTAGTATTTTATGAAGATGACATCTTAATAGGTGGTGGAATAATCGACTAATTTATTTATTTTTTCTAATCTTTTTGAGGTTTTCTTTTATTCTTTGCCAGTATTTCATTCTCTTTTTGATTTCTCCTTCAAATCTCCTATCACTTGGAAAATAGTATTTTCTACCCTTTAATTTTTTTGGCATATATTCCTGATCAACAATTGCTTCTGGTGCTATGTGGGGATACTTATAGCTTTTACCATAACCTAGCTCTTTCATTAGTCTTGTTGGTGCATTTCTTATAGAAAGTGGTACTGGTAATGTCATACTATTTTTAACATCATCTTTGACTATACTATAAGCTTTATATAATGAGTTACTCTTAGGGGCGGTTGCCAGGTATGTTACTGCTTGAGCTAAAGCCAAATCTGCTTCTGGCATTCCAACAAATTCTACAGCTTGCTTTGCTGCTATTGCTACCTGAAGTGCTTGAGGATCGGCATTTCCTACATCTTCTGATGCAAATCTAACCAGCCTTCTTGCTATATATAATGGATCCTCACCACCTTCTAACATCCTTGCAAGCCAATACAAAGATGCGTCTGGATCGCTACCTCTTAAACTTTTATGAAGTGCAGATATCAGATTATAATGTTCTTCACCAGCCTTATCATACCTTAGTGGTTTATGCTGCATTACATCCATTAATTTTTTCATATTAATATTTATTATTTTCTCTTCACCTACAGGTTTTGTTGTTTGAACAGATGTTTCAATAGCATTTAATAATCCTCGCTAAGAAGTCCCCTTACGAAAGGTGGGGGATGAATTGGCTTTGTAATGTTTTTCCATATTCTATCAACTCCAAAAACTTATGTGACGTACACTTGACAGTGGTTTTGCTGTCAATATCACCAAGCATAAAATAGCCTGTAGCCATCTTACCTTTGATATATCCAATTTGTTTTCCATTCTTTGTGCATAAAACTTTATCACCTACATCATAACCATAAACTCGTTTTGTTGGTAAGTATTGTTCACTTCTTCTACCTTGCGTAAGTTTATATCTTCCATGTGGTCTACATCTTATTTTGTAGTGATAATTTAACCTATCAATCTTTTTAGGATTTGTTATGGCAATAGCATCAAAGCAATGCGATTTAGGTAAGTTTAGCCTTATTCTGTTTCTTTTAGTGATGTAACCAAAGGTTACTTCTACTTCAAAGTGTTTCTTCAACTCATTCACAATGAAATCTTTGAGAATAGTTATCTGTGTTTCAACCTTATACTCTTTAGGTTTTCTAAACTTGTGTTTGATTAAGCCTTTGTTATAATCTTTATGGCATTTCTTGTGAACTGTAATCATATTATCAACTCTGTCTGTTCCACCATCTTTTTTTGCTATGATGTGATGGGTTTGTAAGATTCCTTCTCTTTTCTTACAAATCTGACAAGTATATTTATCTCTTTCAAATACATAAGCTCTTTTATTGTCATAACCTTCTGTTACACCTTTTTGATATTCTTTGCCTTTTATGTCTGGATTCTGCAATTTTTGTATATCAAACTTTGCTATTTCTACTACTACTTTTGTTATTGGTAATATTTCTGCTAACTGTTTTATTATTTTCACAATAGAATCTGCCTTGCTTCTCAAACTTGGTGGCAACCAACCTTTGGGTCTTGTTCTATTATCAAATCTTGGTGGTCTGTATCTCAACTTACTTCTTCGTATTCTTCTGTATTGAGCTCGTCTCTGTATTTTTTTGTGTATGTCTGTTCTTAACTTTGTCTCTGAAGCATACAACACTCTATTGCTGCTTACTGCTGAACATCCTACACTTACTGCACCAGTATCTAAACCTACAATTACTTCTTGTACGTTCCATTCACAATCCCAATTCAAACGAATTGTGAATGGGCACAATTTTACAACTTTTGCTTTGCCATCTTTAAGCAAATGTTTTGCCTTTGCTTCCTTGCAAGGCATCAATGGTGTTTTGTCTTTGTTTTGCACATATACTTTCATTTTTTTATTACATGCCTCTTTTTTTGTTACACATTTCTTGGCTTTATGCCCCGCTTGTGTTTGCGGTTAATTTCCTCTCGACAATGTTATCTGAGCTTCGCAATGTTGTTGACTGTCCCTACCCTTCAGGACTGTTTACAGAGCCACGAAAGAGCCAACAACTGAGGAGACATTGTTGGGTTTCTACATCTCAGATAACATAGCAAGCATTCACTTACTAAGTCTGGTGAACTATGGGCTCGTCACCGAAGCCCCTTCCTCAAAACTTGTTTAGGTTTTAGGGAGGGGTAGTTCACTGCTACCCTTGCATCTCCATCAGAAAATTGTGCAATAAAATCAATTACTTCTGGTTTAATTTCAATATTTAGATTTCCAAATCCTCTTTCCTTATCCAATTATATGATCCTGTCCTAATAGCTCATTCAAATCTTCAGGTCTCACCCTATCCGCAAGAGGGATCGTCAGCTTATAAGCTTTTTCGTTCTTTGTTTTTTGTTCAAATAAATTTATTTTTTCCATAATTTCAGATTGGTTTCTCTATCAAATTTCCTTATTAATTTTTGTTCATAATCAAATATTATAATTTCAGCAGCAAAAATTTCTCCTTTAAAAAGATGTCCTCCTCTTACATCTCCTTTCTCATCAGCAAAATTTATATGAGCATGTACAAAAATTTTATTATCAAGAAATGAAACATTTCCTGTGCAGGAGGTAATCTCACACTCTTTATCGAATGAGCTTTTCATATATTGTTTTAAACTTTGGTCATAAAAACCATAAGTGGCATTTTTTAAAGCTCCAATTACAATAAACCATCCTGTTTTTATTTCTTTTTCTTCACAAACTCTCTTTATTTCTGAAATTAAATCCTTTCCATAACTTAACCTTGTAATAATCATATTTACCCTTTCCATAATCTTTCAAATTTTATTAAACCATCTCTTTATAAAAAGAGATTTCCTACTAATATAACAAAAATATATTATAAATTCTTTAAAAAGTCAAACATAGGTTCGATTATTTATTTTGTTTATTTCTATTGAAATTATCTAAAAGGAGTGGGTTCTTGTATTTTAAAATTGTTTAATTTTTGATTAATATTATGATTTAATGATTTAATATCTCTTCAAGCTCCATAATCAGTTCTCTAACATCATTAATTACTTTACCATTTGGGTGTTTTCTTACAAATTCTTCACTCCAGGCAGGAACATAAGGAGCTTTAAGTAAAATAAAGTCCATTCCCATCATCAATGGAACAGAGCCAACTAAAGAAAAAATATCACCAAAAGTAATAACTTTTAAACCATCTTTAGCTTGGTTTAAAAGCGCTTGATAGTAAACTGGGCGTCTAAGATCAACCTTAAATTTTTTATTAATTGGAAGAATCTGGATTTTTCCAAACTCTGGATGATCAAAATAATGATCCCATTCCAAATCCATATGATATTGTCGTGTATCTCCTAATATTTCAATTTCATAGTCAAATTTGTTAGATTTAGAACCTTTTTTTCTAATTTCTTCTTGTTTAAATTCACTACTACTCTTACTACCACTATCTATATCAGTAATTTTTTCTTTTTCTAAATCTTCTTCCAATTTACTACTATTAACTGTTCTACGATTGATTCCTAAGGTTTTTAAATGCTTTTCCACCTTATCTGTTTTTGAATTTGTCATAACTATTGGTTGAATTTGAGCATGGTTAATTATCTCAATTAGAGTTTCCCTAACTCCATCCCTGAATATGGGTTTTAAAAGAGCACTATTTTTATGAAATAGATAATTAGTACATTCAGTTATTGGATCATAATCTAATTTATGAAAGAAATTTTCAACACATTTTTTATAGAATTCATTCCTACTAAGCATTTCCTGTATTGTTACTGTATTTAAGACAAAAGCTCCTTCATTACTGTAACAAGCAGAAAGTCCATTTACTTTCCATGTATGTTTGTGTGGAAAAGTTAATATCTTATGTTGTATTTCATAGTAGTCTTTTTTAATTATTTCTTTTGGAACTTTTAAAATTTCTTTTGATAATGTATCAAAAGCTAACTCTGCTAACTGATCAACCTGTTTTTCTTCCTGGGTTAATGTTCCATCATAATCAATAATAACCTTAATCTTTGGCTTATCTAAATTTTTAAAGCTAAATTTTTCCCTTCCCATTTCTTCTTTCTCTTTTAATTTTTTAATAGATCATTAAAATTAACCCAACTTTGTTCTCTGACAATATTAATTATCTGATTCAATGATTTACGAAGTAATAGATTGAATTCTTTTCAATAAGGAGACCTTCTTGAACTTTCCAGTTAATCCACAATAAGGAAAACGATCCTTACTGAAAGAAAAATACAAAATTTTTTTATTGCCACAGCTAGGATAATTTTTCATAGCTGAAATTTACTGTATTATCAGGAAATTGTCAAAGTAACAAGTACATTTTTGATAACGTATTACCTTCTTTAAAATTGCTAAAAGCTAATTTTTTCTAAATTTTTACTAGCTTTAAAAATTGATTTTAACAATTGTTGTCGCTCCTCTAAATTAGTCAAGCGAGGTTGGGAATAATCCTCCAGCATTGTTGTTATTAATTTTTTTATACCTTCTTCATCTCCTGAAACCCAATAATTAATTACCAATGGATAGGATGATATATCCAATTTTTTATCAAAAAATATAATCTAAAGCTTCAACTTTCCCGTTCCAGTATAGTTCCATATCTATCCAATTAATGTTGTCAGCATGTGTATAGAAAGGTACAACTGGAACTAAAATCTGACTATAAATTTTATAGTTCTCATTTCATAACATAGATTAATTAAATTTAATACCTATAAATTTTTTTTGTTTATCCTTATGATAAATTAAATATAAAATTAAAAACCAAGTTAACTGTATATATAGAAATATTTTAACTTATAAATTATTTATGTTAAAATTTAATTGAAAATTTAATAATAGTTAAATGTCAGGGGAGCGCAGGCGCGCTGAGATTACGGTTAGCCTAAATACCCTTTGAACCTGATCTGGGTAATACCAGCGTAGGGAGAAATACTTAGCAATACATATTATCCATATTTGTCACTTATATAATTTTTAAAGGCAACCTACGTTCCCGAAATTTAGGTTGCTTTTTTATTCGTCGAAAAGAGGTGTAGGTAAGAAAGAATAATAATTATTTCTATTTTGTCTTACACTAATTTATTTTAATAATTCTACTTTAATAATTATTTTTAATAAAAATTAGTATTTATTAATTTTATGAATTGAATATAAAAAATAAATTTTTTAAGGAGGCTAAAATGTCAAACAAAAAATATGCCTGGAGAACAAGAGATATCATGATGATTGCCACAATAGGTGTTATATTTGGAATTCTTTTTACTTTTTGGAACATGCTATGGGAAGTATTAAAACCATTATTTCTATTCTTCCCACCAGCTCGTCATTTAATATATGGTTTCTGGCTTATACCAGCAGTGTTAGCATCATATATAGTAAGAAAACCTGGAGCTGGTCTCATTGCTGAATTAATTGCTGCAATAGTTTCAGCACTTATTGGTGCTAAATGGGGATTAGATACTGTAATAAGTGGTCTTGTTCAGGGATTAGGTGCAGAGATTGTTTTCGGACTTACATTATGGAAAAATTACAAAATTCCTGTTCTTATACTTGCTGGTGCAGCTTCTGCTTTTGCAGCCTGGGTTCATGATTGGATAATGTGGTATGGTGGCACAGAACCTCATATATTAGTTGCTATGCTTGTCTTTATAATAATTAGTGGGATTTTTTTAACAGGTTTAGGAAGTAAATATATAGGTGATTCCCTAAAAGCAACAGGTGTCCTTTCCGGTTTTCCAATAGCTAAAGAACAATCCAAGGAGTAAATAGTTACCTAAGTTGTTAGATTTGGAAAAAATATTGAAAAACAAGCTCTTTATTAATATTGAATTAATACTTAATATCAATTTATTAATTTTATTTTTGAATGTAAAACAATCTTTCTATATTAATGGGGGAAAATGTCACAAATTTCGGTAAATAATTTAACCTGGCAATATGATGGTAGATCTAGACCTGCCATCTCAAATATTTCATTTGATGTTGAAAGGGGTGAGTTCATTTTAATTTTGGGTTCATCTGGTTCAGGTAAGAGCACTCTAGCATTGTGTTTAAATGGGCTTATACCTCAAGAGATGTCAGGTAAATTTAGTGGCAAGGTCAAAATTGAAGGTCTTCCAACAGACACTTTTCCTCTTTCTCAATTAACTCAAAAAGTTGGGGTTATATTTCAGGATCCAGAAAGCCAAATTGCTATGTTAAAAGTAGAAGATGATGTTGCTTTTGGACTTGAAAATAGACTCATACTTTTAGATGAAATGAAGATCAGAGTTAAAGAAAGCTTAAAAAGTGTCGGATTGTTAGAAAATAAAGATGATATAACAAGTAACCTCTCTGGTGGTATGAAACAAAAACTATCCCTCGCTTCCATGTTAGCACCAATGCCAGATATTTTAGTATTTGATGAACCAACATCAAACTTAGACCCAAAGAGCACTCAAGATTTATTTAATATGATACATAAACTTAAACAATCAGAAAAATATACATTACTAACAGTTGAACATAAATTGGATTACCTTATGGATATGGTAGATAGAGTTCTCCTATTAAATCCAGATGGAACACTACTTGCTGATAGTAATCCTCGAAATATTTTAAAAAAGCATTTTTTACGAATAAAGGAATATGGAATTTGGGTTCCAACTGTATTTTGGATTGGAATTAAACTCAAAGATAGACTTAAAGAGAAAGATATTTCTATAGAACCACCGCTTACTATTGATGAAGCAGCAAATAAATTTAAACTCCTATTAAAGGATATTAAAGATGATGAAATTAATATAGGGAAAAAAGTAAATGTAAAAGAAAAAAAGGAGTCTCAAGATAAGAAGTTTAAGCAAATAGAAGTAAAAGATTTAAATTTCGCTTATACAAATAAGAAATATGTCCTAAAAAATATATCATTTGCTGTAAATAAGGGGGATTTTCTTGCAATTGTTGGTCCAAATGGTTCAGGAAAAACTACACTTGTAAAAATTCTAACTGGTCTTTTAAAGCCCTCGTTTGGCACAATTTCTTTATATGGTAAGAATATTTTAGCAATTGACCCAGTAGAAATTTCTAAAAAGATGGGATTTGTTTTTCAAAACCCTGAACATCAATTCTTATCAGATACTGTATATAACGAGATTGCTTTATCCCTGCGATTAGCTAATAAATCTGAAGATTTTATTAAAAAGAAAGTAAACGACCTTCTCAAACAATTTGAATTGATTGAACTTAAAGAAAAAAATCCCTTTTCATTAAGTCAGGGACAAAAAAGAAGACTATCAGTAGCGACAATGCTTCTCTGGGATCAAGATATATTAATATTTGATGAACCTACTTTTGGACAAGATTTTAAAAATTCTCAACAGATGTGGAATATTTTAAAAGAATTAAATAGTATGGGTAAAACAATTATCGTTATAACTCATGATATGAGCTTTGTTTCAGAACTAACCGAAAAAGTTGTTTTACTTTTTGAAGGAGAAATTAAATATTTTGGGAATACTTTTGATCTTTTTCAAAAAAGGGGTCTGCTTTTAAACAGTAATTTAATGGAGCCATTACCAACCACTCTCGCAAGAAAATTAAAAATTAGTTTTAAGGATGGTGTTTTTCCTACAACAATCGACGAATTTTTATATTTGATAAATTAAAAAATTTAATTTTATTAAATTCTTTTATTAATAAGTTATAAAAAATTAAGATTAGGAAATAAAGTTTAATGCCTGAAATATTTTTCAGATATATAGAGAAAAAATCAATTTTTCATTCTATAAATCCATCTATAAAGTTAATAGCAGTTCTTATAATGTTTGTTGCTGTTACTCTTGTTATGGATCCAATTACATCATCGGTTTTCTTACTTTTAATAATTTTGTCAACTAAGTTCCTTTCTAATCTAAAATATAGAGAAATAATTACTCCTTTAATTCTTTCTATATCCACGGCAACATTTATAGCAATATTTAACATCCTATTTTACAAAACAAATTTTGTCCCTGAACTCCCAGCGATTTTTAATATTGGTAGGTTAAAGATAACTGATGCTGCATTGAAAATTGGACTATCAAGAGGAATCAGGGTATTTAGCTTAATCAATCTTTCCATTATATTTGTTTCCACTACAGATGTAACAGCTTTAGTCGACAGTTTAGTTCAAAATATGAAAATGCCTTACAGAATTGCTTATGGAACATTGGTTGCATACAGAATGATTCCCCTTTTGAGTGATGAGTTCAGTCAGATTCAAGCTTCACAGAAAATAAGAGGGGTTTTACCTAAGAAAAATATTAGAAGTAAAATAGAATTCTTCTTCAAACAAGCAATAACTTTGATGGTTGGTGCGATTAGAAGGTCAGATAGATTGGCTCTGGCAATGGATTCAAAGGCTTTTGGTGCCTCTAAAAAAAGAAGTTTTTACAGACCAAAAAGGGTTGAGTTTAAAGATGTTATATTTTTAATTTCCACAATACTTGTGATTCTAATTACATACTATATTATGTGGAAGATCGGGTTTTTAAAAAAGCTTGGGATATTGGCATAAAATTAAGATTTTTCTGCAAATTTTAGTCCTTTTTCTGTTAGAGCCCATATTTTATTATAGGAATCTATTACACAACTATTGGCAAATGGGCATTTTTCACATTCAGTGGAACATTTTCCTTCTAAAAGTTTAAGATATCCACCTCTTTTTAAATCCTCAACCATCTGTAAAAGTAGTTCTTTGCTGATGTCCAATTCTCTTGCAATATCTCGTAAATTATATGAACCACCTTTTGAAACGATTTTCAAAATTTCTTTTAACATTTAACACCCTGTACTCTGTATATTAAGTCAAAAAAATGTTGGCTATTTGATAAGTAACTATTCCTCCTATTATCGAAATTAAAAGTAAAAAAATTATATTAAATATTGTCCATTTCCATGAGTTTGTCTCTTTGCGAACTGTTGCTACTACTGCAACACATGGTATGAAAAGCATCTGAAAAACCAAAAACAAGAAAGAATATTAAAAGTATTGGAATAAATGTAAGAACAGTGCCAGCACCACCAATAACTCCATCAATTAATAATCCTTTAAACCAATCTGGTGCTCCTATCAGTTTTTCCTTAATTAAATTAGAGCTTCCTTGAACGAGATACTGATCAAGAATATCTTGTAATGGTGCTCCAATTGAATAAGTCAACCAAAAAATTAAACCAAGTATACCTATAAGAATGATAAATCCCCAAAAATTGTCAAGTTCGTTTATATATGTTTATTGTGCTATTATATTGAAATTAGTATAATTATTCATTTATAAAAATCTAATAGATATAGAAATTAAATTATTTATAATATATTAACTGTACAATAAAAGGGAGTAAGATATTTTAAAATTTTATTAGTATTTATCTTTCTAGCCTTGGAAATTTAGATAAGACTATTAGCTAAAAAAGGGGGGTATCATTGAGTAATAAAAGGAAATTAACTAAGGAGTGGATTACAAAACTAAAGGATCTTGCAAAATTATCAAGGGGAGATATATTAAAAATGACTACGCTTGCAAAATGTGGTCATCCTGGTGGTTCCATGTCATCAATAGATATATATCTTGTTTTATACTCATTTGCAAATGTTGATCCTGTGCATCCAGATGATCCTGATCGTGATCGAATAATTATAAGTCATGGACATACATCACCTGGAGTTTATTCTGCTCTTGGAAGACTTGGTTTTTTTAATATCGATGATGCAATAAGCGGTTTCAGAAAAGCAGGTAGCATATTTGATGGTCATTTAGATTGGAAGGTTCCAGGTGTTGAGTGGAGTAGTGGTAATTTGGGGCAGGGACTTTCAGCAGGATGTGGGTTTGCTCTTTCTGGAAAACTTTTAAATAATGATTTTCACACATTTGTTGTTATGAGTGACGGTGAACAGCAAAAAGGTCAAGTATCTGAAGCAAGAAGATTTGCCAAGAAATACAATCTTAATGAACTTACAGTAATTATTGACTATAACGGTCTGCAGATAAGTGGAAAAATAACTGATGTGATGCCTCAGAATATAAAGGGGAATTTCATTTCCGATGGTTGGAAGGTTTTAGAGGTTAATGGACATGACCATAAGCAGATATACGAAGCTCTAAAAAAATCAGTAAATACAAAAGATACTCCCGTTGCAATCTTTGCTTATACAACAATGGGAAAAGATGTTTCCTTTATGGAAGATGATGAACAATTTCATGGAAAAGCTCTCTCAATTGAACAGTATAAGAAAGCTACAGGTGAGCTTAATATTGACGATGACCTCAATAAATATTATAAATTGCGTCAAAAAATGATCCCTATAAAAAGAAAGGGTGATATATCACTCAAAGAAAGAGTTAAAAAAATAGAAAAGGAATTAAAAAGAACTTACAAAATAAATGTTGATTTTGGAACACCAAAAACATATTATAAAGAAGATAAACTTGATAACAGGACTGCTTTTGGAAATGTTATGAAAGAATTTGCAGAATTAAACTGCAAAAAATCTCTTATTTATGAAAAATCTTCTAACTTTAATGAATCCCCTATTTCACCAATTGCTGTTTTTGATTGTGACCTGGCAACCTCTGTTAAAACTGATAAATTTGCATCCATATGTCCAAATAACTTTTTCGAGGGAGGTATCCAGGAACATAACACTGATACTATTGCAGGTGCATTATCAACACAGAATGTTCTTACATTCTTTGCAGATTTTGGAGTTTTTGGCATAGATGAGACATATAACCAGCAGAGATTAAATGACATAAACCAAACGAACTTAAAATTAGTTACTACACATTGTGGTTTAAATATTGGTGAAGATGGAAAAACTCATCAGTGCATAGATTATCTTGGTGTTATGAGAAATTTATATAATTTCAGCATAATTATTCCAGCTGATCCGAATCAGACAGACAGAGTAATTAGATATATTTCAAAAACTCCAGGAAATTTTTTAGTAGCAATGGGTAGAAGTAAAATTCCAATTATATTAAAAGATGATGAAAGTCCTTTTTTTGCTGATGATTATAGGTTTGAGTATGGAAAAGCAGACTTAATAAAAAGCGGGGATAGAGCAACTATAATATCTATGGGATTTATGCTTCATCGTGCTATTAAAGCCTGGGAGATATTAAAAAATAAGGGGTATTTGGTTAGAGTATTAAATGTTTCCTGTCCAACTAATATTGATGAGAAAATTATTGATGAATGTATTAATATGGGACCAATAGTTACATATGAAGATCACAATATTCAAACTGGTCTTGGTAATATCATAGCGGATTACATTGCTCAATCTGGAAAAAGAATAGGATTTAAAAAAATGGGTATAGGTAGCTATGGATTATCCGGTGATCCAGAAGACCTTTTTGAAATTCAGGGATTATCAATTGAAAATCTTGTTAATTCATTAATTAAAATAATTGAAATCAATAAATAAAAATAGTAATTAAAGAGATATAAAGAGAAGATTAATTTATGTATAAAAATTGGAAGATTATTCATATAACAAATGGTTTACCTCAAGCAAATATTATAAAAACTAGACTTGAATCAGAAGGAATAGCTGTTCAACTAGTTTATGAATCTATTTCTGAAATTATTGGATTAACAGCAAATGGATTGGGTGAAGTAAAAATATTAGTAAAAGAAAAAGATTTTAATATTGCAAAAAAGATACTAAATAATAAATCAAATTTAGATTATTAAAAATAGAAACTCATCTTTACATCATATAATTTATAAATGTATTATTTACAGGATATCAGCATATTTTCCAATACTTCTTCACTTATAAAGACCCTGTTTTATTTTTAATTATTCAGTAAGTTTCCAAATATGATTTTCTATCCAGAGCATATCAAAGATTACCAGCGAAGCTTCTATACTTGTAATTTTATCTCTATTTTAGACAATTTAGATATTTCTATATTTTCTTTCCAGATAGACCACGTAATAAGCTCCTGCAACAAATAATGAACCCCCAATAATATTACCGAGGGTAACTGGAATAAGATTCCTAATAAAAAAATTTGACCAGGTAAGATTATTGATTGTCTCAGCTAAACCTGCTGCATTAACCAAATTGACATTCCCTTTGAGAAATAAGCCTATTGGGATAAAGTACATATTCGCTATACTATGTTCAAAACCACTCGCAACGAATGCCATGACGGGAAAGTAAATTCCAAAAATCTTACCTATTAAATCCTTACTAGCTACAGCTAACCAAACAGCAAGACAGACCAACCAGTTGCATCCAATGCCTCTAAATAAAGCTTCTAAAAAGGTGATGCTCGTTTTTCCAGTAGCAATTTTGAGTGCTGCTACACCAACTCCAAGGTTCCCAACTTTCCAGAGACCACTGAAATACATAATGACAACGAGTAACAACGACCCTGCAAAGTTTGCAATATAGACAACGCTCAAATTTCTTAGCATTCTTTTTATTGAAGTACATCTAGTTAGAGGGCCAATTAGCATTAGACAGTTACCAGTAAAAAGCTCGGCTCCACCAATAACAACAAGTATTAGGCCAGTGCTAAAGACACTTCCACCTACAAATTTCGCAAAACCTAAACCAAAATATTTCGACATGTCATGTGTGACCATTGTGTATAATTCTGCTCCGAAGCCAATATATACCCCTGCTAACATCCCAAGAATAATCATTGGAAATATCCTAAGTTTGCATTTTTTACTGCAAATATCTATAATACTTTCTGCAACCTCTTCCGGAGACATATAGCCTACTTTCATTTCACCTCCTTTCATTTAATAAAATAAGTCTCATACTTTCTCCTACTGGCAGACTTTGTTAATTAAGTTTCATGAAATTATAAACAAAGTGTGTCATAAAACAAAGGTAGTTTAACATAAAAAATTAAAGAGAATTAGAGATTTTTTTTATATCCATCAATTAATTACCTTTAACGTATTTTTAAAACCTAATACTTGATACTTTTTATAATTAAATCACCAACATTACATTCTAAATAATTCGCCACCACATTGCATTTTGCTTTCAAAAGAAAATATATTTTTTCCATTTTTTCTTCTTCCAAACCTTCAAAATTTCCTTGTCCTTTTGCTATCACTAAATCTGCACTTTTAAGTTCGTTTATAAAAGTTCTGTCAGCATATTTTAAAATTGTTCCAGGTAAGTTCATTCCACTACTTATAACCTTAGCATATTTATCAATTCCAACTTGCAATGCATCTTCTATAAGAACATCATTTATAATAGGTTCACTTCTACATGCGAATGTAATATCAATACCTGGATAGATTTCCTTTATTAAAGAAATAAGAAGTTTATCAAAAACAATCTCTCCAGAATTATCCCCTATATATAATATTTTTTTGGATGATCTTAAATCTCTTTCGAGTAAATTATAATCATTAATAGCAATTCCCTTTTTAAGGGAATCTTCTATATCATCTTCAAAATCAACTACTTTATTAATACCGAAATCTATTATATTTCCAATTATTGCAAATTTTACTGCTTCAAATAGAGGATCCTTGGAATTTAATATAGTTTTTCTCAAATCAGAATATTTGTTCAACATTAAATTATTTGTTTTTCTCTTGATTTCCATATATGGATCTTTTACTTTTGTGCTCTCAATTACAGTTTTATAAACTATCCCCCCTAACTCTGGTGGATAAATTTTTGAATTTACTTTGGAAATGCCCTCAACTGCTTTCTTCATATTTTCAATTAAAAAATTTTCATCTTTGTTTATTATCTTTAGGGTCCTTAATATGATATTTAAATTACAAACAATGCAATCCGGTTTTAATCTCACTCTTTGTTCCTTTCATTAATATTAAAAATATATTCACAAAATCAATATTTAAATAACCATAAAAAGTGGTTAAATTTTTTCTATTTTTACCGCGCATACTTTAAATTCAGGGATTTTTGAGACTTTATCTAATGCCCTAATTGTGAGTATGTTTGCATTTGACTTAGCAAAGTGAAATGTCATAAATAATACTCCTGGTTGTGTTCTTTCTGTCACTTCTGCTTTCACTTCAACTTTTCCTCTCCTTGATATAACTCTTACTATCTCTCCATCTTTAATGTTTAATTTGCTTGCATCCTCTGGATTTATTTCAACAAAACTTTCTGGGTATATCTTATCTAAACCTTTTGATCTTCCTGTCATCTCTCTGGTGTGCCAGTGATAAATTACTCTTCCTGTTGTCAGAATATATGGAAACTCGTCATCAGGTAATTCTTTTGGTGGTAGATGATCTACAGCACTGAAATGTCCTAAACCCCTTGAAAACTTTTCAACATGTAAAATTGTTGTACCCGGGTGCTCTTTGTCAGGACATGGCCACTGAATTCCGTTTGTATTCAATCTTTCATGTGATATTCCACCGTATATTGGAGTAACTTTTGCTATTTCATCCATTATCTCCTTTACAGAGTTATAATTCATTGGATATCCCATTTTAGTAGATAACTCACAGATTATCTGCCAGTCTGGCTTACTATCACCAATTGGATTGATAGCTTTCCCTAACAACTGAACTCTTCTTTCTGTATTTGTATATGTTCCTTCTTTTTCAGCAAAAGAAACAGCCGGGAGTACAACATCAGCTAATTTTGCTGTTTCACTTAAAAATATATCCTGAACTACTAAAAATTCTAAACTCTGTAAACATTTTCTTACATGATTTACATCTGGATCGCTCACCATTGGGTTCTCTCCCATTATATACATAGCCTTTATATTTCCTTTTTCTGCTTCATCCATCATCTCAACAACTGTAATACCAGGTTTTTTATCAAGTTTTACCTTCCAGAATTCTTCAAACTTATTTTGATTTCCCTCACTTGCAACACTCTGATATCCTGGATATACATTCGGAAGAGCACCCAGATCACACGCACCTTGAACGTTGTTTTGACCTCTTAATGGATTAACACCACCACCTGGTATTCCCATATTTCCTAATAACATCTGTAAATTTGCACATGAAAGAACATTGAGATGACCGCTAATATGCTGTGTTATTCCCATCGAATATATTAAAGATGCTGGTTTGTTATTTGCTAATATCTCTGCTGCTCTTATTATATCATCAGCTGGTACCCCCGTTGTCTCTTCTACTATCTTTGGTTCATATTTAGAAACTGTTTCTTTCAGTTCCTCAAATCCTTCTGTTCTTTTCTCAACAAACTCCTTATCCCAGAGGTCTTCTTTAATTATTACATTCATGAGACCATTTAAAAGGGCAACATCAGTTCCGGGTTTTTGTTTAAGGTGAATCATTGCTATCTTTGCAATATCTATCTCCCTTGGGTCAGCTACAACTAATTTTGCACCTTCTCTAACTGCTTTTCTTATCTTTATTCCTATAACTGGGTGCTGTTCTGTAGTATTAGAACCTATAATAAGATATGCTTTAGCTTCTGTTGCAATATCCTCAATTGAGTTTGTCATGGCCCCGCTTCCAAATGCTGTTACCAGACCTGTAACAGTTGGAGCATGACAAAGACGAGCACAATGATCAATATTGTTAGTTCCCAGAACAGCTCTGGTAAATTTCTGTAAAAGATAATTTTCCTCATTTGTGCATTTTGCAGATGAGAGAACAGCAAAAGCATCTGAACCTTTGCTTTCTTTTATTTCAATAAATTTATTTACAATATAGTCTAATGCTTCATCCCAGCTTGTTTCTTCAAATTTACCATTTCTCTTTATAAGAGGCGTCTTTAATCTATCTGGATGGTTTACAAAATCAAAACCAAATCTTCCCTTCACACAAAGAGCTATTCCATTAACTGGATTCTCTGAATTGGAAGTGACTTTAACTATTTTTTCATCTTTTACATTTAAATCAAATCTACACCCAACTCCACAATAAGGACAGACCGTATTAATTTTTTTAAATTCCCATTCTCTTCCCATACCTGTAGAAATTTTTGGAGTCAATGCTCCCACTGGACACACAGCAACACACTGACCACAGAATTCACATGTTGAATCTTGAAGAAGTAAATCAAAATCTGCAATAATTTTTGTTTCAAAACCTCTATTTGTGACACCGAGAACTCTTCTATTTTGAATCTCATCACAAGCTCTAATACAACGTCTGCACAATATACACTTATTTAAATCTCTTATGATAAATGGATTTGTATCATCAATAGGATATTCTATGCTTCTTCCTTTAAATTCGCTCTCTTTTATACCAAATTCATATGCTAAATCCTGCAGTTCACAATTACCAGCAATATCACAGGTCATGCAATCTAATGGATGATTTGAAATTATTAAGTCAAGTGATACTCTTCTTGCCTCCAAAACTTTTGGAGTATCAGTGTGTATCACCATTTTATCTCTCACCTTAAATGAGCATGCTGGCTGCAGCACTTTTTCACCCTCCACTTCTACTAAACAAATTCTGCATACAGATTGTGGAGGAAGAGCTGGATGATAACATAGAGTCGGTATGTGAATTCCTTCCCTTTCAGCAATGTCTAAAATTGTTAATTGCTCTTCAGTCCTGATAGAGCGCCCATCTATAATAATATTCATTTCAAACACATTTTTTTCCCTAATTAATATATCCTAACTAATTTATAGCTCCTAATTATAATAATATATATCAAATAGTATTATTCATATTCTTCAAGGTCGCACCTCAAGCATCTTTTAGCCTCAAGTATTGCTGTTTCTTTATCAAAAGGTTCTTCAATTTCTCTAAAATCATTTACCCTTTTATTTGGGCTTATTTTTCTTATTTTCTGACGAGGTCTTACTCCATCTTCTTCGGTCATTAATGGTTTCTCTTTTGATATTGGCCTTTGTATAATTTTAGCCGGTTCTAAAAGTGGATTACCCTGAAGATAATTATGTATTGATTTAGCTGCTTTATTCCCTGCATCAATAGCCTCGATTGCTGATGCAGGTCCTGTGACTATATCACCACCAGCAAATATTCCTGATTTACTAGTTACAAAAGTTCTTGGATCAACAACTATATTTCCTCTCTTATTAACCTCAATACCATCATAATTTTTTATAATTGATAGGTCACTTCTTTGACCTATTGCTTTAATTATTAAATCAAATTCCATTGAAATTTCTGAATTTTCTATAATAAAAGGTCTTTTTCTTGCACTTTTATCAAAAGTTGGTCTTTGTTTACCATTCTCAGTTTTTCTCGTTAGACTCATTTTAAAACATTTTAATTCTTTTAATTTTTCATTCTTTTCTATTGCTTTGGGTGAGAGTAGGGTATGAATGATTACTCCTTCTTCCTCAGCTTCCTTTATCTCTTCGGTTTGAGCTGGCATATCTTCTTTTCTCCTTCTATAAATAATATGAACCTCTTTTGCACCTAATCTTGTGGCTGACCTTGCAGCGTCTATGGCAACATTACCTCCACCAACTATTGCAATCTTTTTATCTTTTGCAATTTCTATATTTTTTCCACTATTTATGTCATCAAGAAATTTCAGTCCAGAAATAACACCTTCTTTATTTTCCCCTGGAATTTTTAATTCAACACTCTTTTGACTACCTATTGAAATAAAAATAGCATAAAATCCTTGATTTTCTAAATCAGATAGAGTTAAATCTTCACCCATCTTTGTGTTTGTCTCTACAGATATATCACCAGACTTAAGAATCATATCTATCTCGTGTCTTACTATTTCTCTAGGTAATCTATAATCAGGTATACCATATATTAACATTCCTCCTATTTCAGGTTTCGCTTCAAATATTGTAATTTGATAACCAAGTCTTGCAAGTCTATATGCTGCTGTTAGACCTGCTGGACCTGATCCTATTATTGCTACCCTTTGCTCCTTCTTTTCCTCCAATGGTTGGATAATCCATTCTTTTTCCTTCTCATAGTCTGACATAAATCTTTTTAATGCTCTTATTGCCACAGGATCATCTATTTTTCCCCTTCTGCACATCTCTTCACAAGGGTGAGGACAGATTCTGCTGCAAATTGATGGGAATGGATTTGCTTTTCTGTGAACTTCCAATGCTTCAGATATTTTCCCTTCAGATATAAGACCAATGTAAACAGGAACATTAACTTCTGCTGGGCAGGCATTCCTACATGGTGCTGGAACTAAAACCTCACATTCTCCAGCTGGACATCTCTTATCTACAATATGCGCTATATATTCATCTCTAAAATACTTTAATGTTGTTAAAACTGGGTTTGGAGTTAGTTGCCCAAGAGCACAGAGCGAACCTTGATTCATAACCCTTGCTAATTTTTCTAACTTTTCTAAATCTTCTAATTTACCTTTACCCTCTGTTATTCTAGTTAATATTTCTAACATTCTCTGGCCACCTATTCTACAAGGAACACATTGACCACAGCCCTCATCGCTTGCAAATTGTAGAAAAAATTTAGCAAATTCAACCATGCATGTCTCATTATCCACTACAATCATACCACCGGAACCCATTATTGCACCTGCTTCTGTTATTGGTTCATAATCTATTGGTGTATTTAATTTTTCAACGGGCAAACAACCACCCAATGGTCCTCCTATTTGAATTGCTTTGAATTTTTTACCTTGCATAACACCCCCACCAACATCAAATACTAACTCTCCTATACTCATTCCAACAGGAACCTCTACAAGCCCTGTTGAAATAACATTACCTGTTAAGGCAAATACCATAGTGCCTTTAGTTCTTTCTGTTCCCATAGAAGCAAACCAGTCTGCACCTTTTAAAATAATCTGGGGAACATATGAATAGCTTTTAACATTGTTAATATTTGTTGGCTTCCCCCATAACCCCGAAGTTGCTGGAAATGGTGGTCTTGGTCTTGGTTCTCCTCTTCTTCCCTCGATTGATGCTAAAAGAGCTGTTTCTTCACCACAAACAAAAGCTCCTGCACCCTGTTTTATTCTTATATCGAAGCTAAAATCTGTTCCCAAAATATTTTTTCCAATAAATCCGTATTCTTTAGCTTGCTTTATAGCAATTCCTAATCTATGAAGTGCCAAAGGATATTCAGCACGACAATAAATATAACCTTCTTTTGCTCCTATAGCGTAACCTGCAATTAACATTCCCTCCAAAACACTATTTGGGTCTCCTTCAATTAGACTTCTATCCATAAATGCTCCTGGATCTCCCTCATCAGCATTACATACTAGGTATTTTGGCTCACCTCTTGCTTTCTTGGTGAATTCCCATTTTAACCCAGTGGGAAATCCAGCTCCTCCTCTACCTCTTAAACCAGAATTTTTCACTTCATTTATAATTTGCAGGGGAGACATTTCAAGAAGTGCTTTTCTTAAAGCTAAATATCCATCTTTTTTAATATACTCTTCGATATCTTCTGGGTTAATAACCCCACAATTTCTTAGTAATATCCTTTTTTGATACTTATAGAAAGGAATATCTTTATATTTTGGAATAATTTCTGATGTAATTGGATGTTTATATAATAAATGTTCAACTAATTCCGATTTTATAAGTGTCTTATCAATTATTTCAGATACATCTTCAATTGAAGTATGACAATATAAAACACCTTCTGGTTTTACAACAACAATTGGACCCATTTCGCATAAACCATGACAACCTGTTATTGAAATTTTAAATCTTTTATCAAGACCTCTTTCTTTTAATTCTTTTAAAAAGGAATGATAAATACTTTCTGAACCTCCTGCGGTACATCCAGTTCCTCTACAACATAACAATGTTTTTTCATAAACTTCTTCTGACATTTATATTCCTCATATGAGATAATTTATTTTAAATTTTTAAAATATATTTAATTTCTATTGATTATTAATACAATTTCATCTATATAACTATACTTTGAGAGAATTTTATACAATATTAATTATTTAATTTTTATTGATAATTAAGATAATTCATCTATAATTTTTAATATTTTACTTGGAGTTAACTTTGGTACAATTTTCTTATTAATCATTGCTGTTGGTGATAAAGCACAAGATCCTAAACAATATACTACTTCAAAAGTAAATTTCATATCTTCAGTGGTTTCACCTCTTTTTATTCCAAGTCTTTTTTCAGTTGCTCTAATATTTTTTTTAGAACCCCTTACATGGCATGCAGTTCCATCACATAACTGTATTAGATTCTTCCCTTGTGGTTCTAATCTAAATTGTGAATAAAAGGTAGTTACTCCAAAAACCTGCTGATATGGAAGATGCATTTTTTCAGAAATTACTTTTAAAACATTAATAGGTAGATAGCCTAACTCATCCTGTAACTTCTGGAGAATAGGAATTAAACCCTCATTATTATCAACCATATCATCTATTATTTTGTATATTTTTTCTATTTCCAAATTGTTATCTTCCATTTATTTCTTAAACATTAATTTCTTTTGTTATTTCATTTGCTATTTTAAGATCCTCTAATGTGTTTATATTGAATATTGAAAGAAAATCGGGATCAAATTTTTCAATCTCATTTTTATCAATAAATTTTACATCCACATCTTTAAAAAAGTCAATAATTTTTAAGTTATTTTCATCAATCAATTTTTTAATTGGTTTTAAGCACTTTTTTGAATAAATTGCATGAAGCGGTTCAAAAAAATTATTTATCTTTGGAATTATAACATCATAATCTTGAGAGTAAGAAATAATATGTTTAATAAGGGGTATGTTCAAAAACGGCATATCACAAGCAACAACTAATATAGATTTGTTTTTTGCAATATATAGCCCAGTATAAATTCCACCTAATGATCCTTTGCTTTCAATTATGTCCTTTGTCAGTTTTACATTTAAATAGTCAAATTTTTTGTGTAAATAATAAAATTTTTTTAGAATATTTGTAACTATAATAATCTCATTACTTAATCTTCCCGTCTTTTCTACAATCTGGTCAATTAGAATTTTACCACCAATCTTAAGAAATGCTTTGTTCTTACCAAATCTTTTACTCTTTCCACCCGCTAATATTACTGAGCTTATTTCAAACATTATATATTTTACCTTTATTATAAATTGGTTTTTTAATATCTATAGTTAAATTTTTTTTAAATATTCATTACTAGCAAATCAAGTTAATACTTTTAATATTGTTTTTAATTATTTGCTCTCCCCTGGTATCCGCAAGTGACTCACCTTTAGGTAAGATATTTTTTGATTGGCGGAGAGAGTGGGATTCGAACCCACGAAGGGCTATTAACCCTTAACGGTTTTCGAGACCGCCGCTTTAGCCACTCAGCCATCTCTCCAAAATAATAATATCAAATGAGTTAAAGAAATGAAATGTGAAAAAACTTTTTTATATTAAAAGCTGTAGTTATATTAGTATATGAAATATGAGTAATAAAATCTGTAAAAGGGTTTTTTATAGTGCAAATTATAGTGGCATTAGTATAAGCTATATCAGCAATGAAAATTATAAACTAGTTTTTTATATCCAAAATACTAATCTAATTGATATTAACCTAATCAATAATTCTTTTAAAAATGGCGCGCCTGAGAGGATTTGAACCTCCAACCTCCGGATTCGTAGTCCGCTGCTCTATCCAATTGAGCTACAGGCGCACACTAAAACTTTCTTCTATATAAATATTATTTCATACATTATTTAAAATCAATCAGTACCCTGGATTTTAGTTATTTATTATTTTTCTATAATTAAATAAATTATCAATAAAGATATTTAAATATTTGGGCATAGTTTCTCCCTTCTTTATGCTTGATTCCCCTCCCTTGTTGGGAGGGGGTAGGGGAAGGGTGTAGACTAATTATATCTAATAGAATATTAAATTCTATTTAAAAAAATAATGAAAAACCATTCTTGATAGGAATGGTTAAAAAATGGCGGAGGAGGTGGGATTCGAACCCACGAAGGAGTTACTAACCCCTTAATGGTTTAGCAAACCATCCTTTTCGTCCACTCAAGCACTCCTCCCGCAAATGTATATTTGTATAAAAGTATAAAATTATTATTAACTTATAAAAAAGCCTAAAATATTTTTAATATCGTATTAATATTATAACTAAAAAATTGACAACTAAAGAATAAAAAAA
>DAOWJR010000006.1 GCA_030640275.1 Actinomycetes bacterium
ATTTCAATTTTGATAATTCCCTATAATCAATTATTTCTCTTATTATTGGATGCTTTTCCCCCAATTCTTTCAAAATTGAAAAACCTGTTGCATAACCAGTTTTTGTTTTTTTAAATGGTGTGAGTTTTAGTTTTTCAAAGAGAATTTTTCCCAATTGTTGAGGAGAATTTATATTAAAATTTTGATCAGCAAGTTTATAAATTTTTCCAGTAACTTTTGATATTTTTTTCTGGTAAATATTTGTTAACTTATTTAGATAACTAACATCTACCTTAACACCCCATAATTCCAACCTTGCCAGAACCTCTATCAATGGAATTTCAACTTCATAGAAAAGTTTCTCAATATCTTGAGAAATAAGTGCAGTTTCTAATATTTTTTTTAAAGCAAGTAATGCACTTGTTCTTCTTCCCTCTACATCCGACATCTTTTGAATCCAGTCCTTATCCTGAATTAATCCTAACTGACCAAAAGTTTCTGGTCTTTTAAAATCAGATGCACTATAACCAAAATATTTTTGAATAATTTCTGAAAGTTTATGCTCTTTAAAGTGAGGATTTAATAGATAAGATGCAATATAACTATCAAAAATGAGTCCTTGTAGCCTAATACCTTTTTTAAATAACATCTTTAATTGGTACTTGGCATTATGCATTATTTTTTTAATATTTTTATTTATTAAAATCGGTTTTAATAAATTAAAAAATCTATCCTCTTTTTCCTTACTATCAATATGAATATAAAAGGATATATCTGGTTTAATAGAGATAGAAATTCCAGTACAATCATTATTACTACCTAAAAATTGAATTGAAATTTCTTTTAAATTTTTTATCTTATCAATTAAATTTATAAGTTCGCTTTCCTCATCTATAAGTTTAACTCTATTTTTAAACTTATTTTCATCTTTTAATGATTTTTTTATTAAATTCATTCTTTTAATTTTCTCCCATAATGTTCTAAACTCAAGATACTCAAAAAGCTCATAAACCTTTTTTTCATCAAATTTTTTTAATTTGCATTTTTCAATATCTATTCTAATAGGGCTATTACAATCTATTGTTGCTAAATTCTTACTTAAAATAGCCATTTCAGAATCTTGTTTTAGTCTTTCTTTAATTTTCTCAGTTCTTATTTCATCTACTCTATCTAATATCTGCTCTAAAAAACCAAATTCATTTATAAGCTTAGCTGCACTCTTTTTTCCAATACCAGAGATGCCTGGAATGTTATCTATTTTGTCACCAATCAAACCAAAATAATCTGCGATATAGTTTGGACCTATACCATATTTATCAATTACTTCATCAGGACCGTAAATATTAACTTCTGAAATTCCTTTTATAGTAAATATTATCTTTACATTCTCAGATGCTAATTGAAGTGCATCTTTATCTCCAGTTACTATTAAAACCTCGATTCCCTTATCCTTAGCTTGTGTAGCTAAGGTACCAAGTAAATCATCTGCTTCATAACCCTCTACCTGATATTTAGGAATACTGAAAACGTCTAATACTCTATATATTAAATTAAACTGACTTGCCAAATCCTCTGGCATTTTTTCCCTATCAGATTTATAGTCCTTAAATATCTTATGTCTAAATGTTGGTTTTTTACTATCAAAAGCAACTGCCAACATAGTAGGTTTTTCATCAGTTATTATTTTAAGCAACATATTTGTAAAACCATAAACTGAATTAGTTATAATACCAGATGTCGTAATAATGCTTTCAGGAAGGGCAAAAAAGGCTCTATATGCTAAACTATTTCCATCTATAATTACAAATTTATCTTTCTTTTTCATAAATGTGACTACAATTGCTTGATAATTGTTTGTCTACTGTATAAAATTTAATTAATATAAAAAATTAATAATGCCGAAGTGGCGGAATTGGTAGACGCGCTGGATTCAAAATCCAGTGAGTTTTAATACTCATGTGGGTTCGATTCCCACCTTCGGCACCAAGGTCAAACTTTTTTAGTGATACAAATCACCACTCACCAATATTAACTTTGGTTCCATTTTAGCTTTCCATTTTAACAGTTCCCTTTTCACCCAAAAAGTTATTAATTTCATCTAAAAATTCTTCTGATTGAGTTACACTTAGAGAACTACCTAATTTAAAGGTTTTTAAAGATTTATCAGATTTTAATTTGATGATAACATTAGATGGACCTGGGTTATTTAATAGAATCCTTCTAAGCCTATGCAAAAAATGATCATTTATGCTATTTAAATCCAACTCTATAACCAAATTTGGTTTAACCTTTTTAGATGCAGGTTTCTTATGTTTTAACTTTATTTCTTCAATTTCACTTGCTATCAACTTCGCCTGGTCTTCTTTTATATCAATTCTACCCTTTATTCCTATTATCATATCTTCTTTAAGAAATTGATGAAATTTTTTAAGCACAGAGGGAAAAATTATAACTTCTATAGAGTTGCTAATATCTTCTAAGGTTAGAAAGAGCATTATTTCTCCTTTTTTAGTTGTAATTCTCTTAATCTTAGAAACAACTCCCGCAATTTTTATTAAACTTTTATCTGAAAATTTTTTAATTTCACTGATATGACAATCACTGTATTTATCCAATTGATGCTCATAACCAATTAACGGATGATCTGAAACATATAATCCCAACATCTCTTTCTCGTATGCTAACAACTTCTTCCGAGGAAATTCTGTTCTTTCCTCAGGTAAAGCTGTAATTAGCTCATCCTTAAGAGTTTTATCAGCATCAAAAAGAGAAAATTGACCTATTTCTCTATTACTTCTTATAGTAAGGACATGAGAGACAATTCTTTTATAATTTTTCATAAGTGATTGTCTTGTTAGTCCCAACGAGTCAAATGCTCCAGCCTTTATCAGGCTTTCTAATGTCTTTTTATTTAAGACAACAGGATCCACCATACTACAAAAATCCACAAATGATTTAAACTTTCCTTTATCTTTCCTATTAGATACTATATTTTGAATTACATTATCTCCCACATTTTTTACTGCGGATAATCCAAACCTTATCTTATTCCCTATTACTGTAAAGTTAGCAAAACTTTCATTCACATCAGGTGGTAATATTTCAATTCCAAGTCTTCTACATTCATTTATATACTTAGCTACTTTTTCCTGATCTTCCATCCTGACAGTAAGTAGTGCAGCCATAAATACAACAGGGAAATTTGCTTTTAAGTATGCAGTTTGATAGGAGATTAATGCATAAGCAGCAGAGTGTGATTTATTAAACCCATACTCCGCAAATAATAATAACAAATCAAAAATTTTCTGAGCTGCTCCCCTGCTTATCCCATTTTCCAAAGCTCCATCAAGGAATTTATCCCTCTGTTTGGATAATACTCTTCTCTTCTTTTTACTTATAGCACCTCTTAAAATATCGGCTTCTGCCATGGTAAAATTTGCCATTTTTGATGCAATCTCCATAACCTGTTCCTGATAAACAATAATTCCGTAAGTTGTATCCAGGATAGATTCTAATGATGGATGTGGGTATCTTATTTTTGTTTTTCCCTTTTTTGCTTCTACAAAATCTTTAACCATTCCACTTTGCAGTGGACCAGGTCTATAAAGTGCAAGTAATGCAATCAGATCTTCAATGCAATTTGGCTGTAAATCTATCATCAGATTTCTCATTCCTGAACTTTCAAGCTGAAAAATACCAATCGTTCCTCCATGACTTATCATTGAAAATGTCTTTTTATCCTGTAAATCAATCTCATTTAAGTTAATTTCTATCCCCTTGGTATGCTTTATTATTTCAAGGGTTTTGTCAATAAGGGTTAAAGTTTTTAGTCCTAAAAAATCCATCTTTAAAAGTCCAATTCTCTGCACATCATCCATCTTATATTGAGTAACAACTTCACCATTTCCTTTTCTTTGTAAAGGAGTGTACTCAGTCAAATCCTTATCGGATATAACTACACCAGCTGCATGAATAGAATCCTGTCTTGAAAGTCCCTCTAAAGCCATAGCTGTGTCCAGTATCTTCTTAACTTCTTCATCTTTTTGATAAGAATCTCTTAATTCCGGAACGGTATTAATAGATTTATCAATAGTTGTTCCTATTCCCATAGGAATCATCTTTGCTACTTTATCAACCTTTCCATATGGAACACCAAAAACTCTACCTGCATCACGAGTTGCTGCTCTTGCAGCCATTGTCCCAAAAGTTATAAGCTGAGCTACTTTATTTCTTCCATATTTACTAACAACATAATCAATGACTTCATTTCTTCTTTCATAGCAGAAATCTATATCAATATCCGGAAGACTTTTTCTATGCGGATTCAAGAATCGCTCAAAAAGCAGACCGTATTCTATTGGATCAATATCAGTTATTCCGAGACAGTATGAAACTATACTTCCAGCTGCTGACCCCCTCCCAGGTCCTACTCTTATACCACTTCTTTTAGCGTAGTTTACAAAGTCCCAAACAATTAAAAAATATCCAGAATATCCCATATCTTTTATAACAATAAGTTCTCGTTCCAATCTGTCTTTTATCTCATCTGTGGGGTCAGAATATCTCTTATTAAATCCTTCTCTGCAGATTTCTTCCAAGTAACTATCTAAATTATAATTTTCTGGAACTTTATAGGCTGGCAGTAAATCTAAATTTAATGGTATCTCTAAATTACATTTTTCTGAAATTTCTATGCTATTTTTTAGAACCTCGGGAATATCTTTGAAAATATTAAACATCTCTTCTTTGGATTTAAAGTAAAATTCGGGAGTGGAAAAACGAAGTCTTTCTTTATCATCTAAAGTAGTTCTTGTTTGAATACAGAGTAAAACATCATGAGCAGTATGGTTTTCTTTATTTAGGTAGTGAGCATCATTGGTTGCCACTAAAGGAATATTTAATTTCTCTGACATTTTAATTAATTTTGGGTTTAAAATCTTTTGTTCTTCTAAACCTTGATCCTGAATTTCCAAATAAAAATTATCTTTACCAAAGATCTCACAAAACTTTGAAGCAGATTCAATTGCTTCATTAATTCTATCTTCTAAAATCAACCTCGGAATATTACCTGAAATACATCCAGAAAGTGCAATAATTCCAGAACTGTATTTATTTAGTAGCTCAAGATCAACTCTTGGTTTGTAATAATATCCTTCAAAATAACTTAAGGTGATGAGCTTCATCAGGTTTTTATAACCTTGGATATCTTTAGCTAAAAGAGTTAGATGATTAGACTTTTCCTCTCTTTTAGATTTATTAAATCTGGAATTTATTGCAACATAAAATTCACATCCAATTATAGGTTTAATATCTACTTTTTTTGCTAAGTTATAAAATTCTATAGCACCATACATGTTGCCATGGTCAGTCATAGCTACCGAGTGCATATTAAACTCTTTGGCTTTTGAAATTAAATTTGGTATCTTTATTGCTCCATCCAGTAAAGAGAATTCTGTATGAGTATGAAGATGAACAAAATCTGGAATATTTTTTGCCAATTTAAGCACCTTTTAGAAAATAAATTTTAAAAATAAATTTTTTTTAAGTTTGTATTACATCAAATTAAAATGTAGAATAACCCTTATTTAACATATAGTGCAACCCTTTATGGTTACATTATTAAGCAAGGCTAAAGCCTTGCCCTACGTTTTA
>DAOWJR010000002.1 GCA_030640275.1 Actinomycetes bacterium
AAAACGAGCTAATGATTCTAACAGGATATCCAAATTTGTATTATATTTTGCAGATATTGGTATTATATCTTCAAATTTTCCTAACTTCCCTGTTTCAGATATTTTCTTTCCTATTTCGTTATCATCAATTAGATCTATTTTATTTAATACTAAAATTTTTGGCTTATTAATTGAATTTAGTTTTTTAGCAACAAACTTATCTCCTTTTCCGATTACACCACTTGCTTCAATCATAAATAAAATTATATCCATTTCCTCTAAAAAACCTAATGCAGTAGCGTTTAATCTCTCTCCAAGTTTGTCATAAGGTTTATGAATACCAGGAGCATCTATAAATATCATTTGATAATTTTCTTTGTTTACGACGCATCTTATCCTTCTACGTGTAGTTTGTGGTTTTGGAGATATTATTGCTACTTTTTGTTTTACTAAGTTATTAACTAAAGTTGATTTTCCAACATTGGTTCTTCCCAAAATTCCTACAAACCCAGATTTAAATTTATTTTCCATTATTTTAATACCTGACAATTACTATCTAATACCTTATAACAAATATCCAACACCTGATAATTAATATTAATATACGATAACTTATATCTAATACATGATAATTAATCTAAATGAATTTTTAAGAATTAAAAATTAAAGTTGAAATGGTTTTGGAAAGAGTTCTTTTAAATTAATTGTGATTGTCTTTCCCATTGTGTCTAACAATATTAATTCTAAATCTGGATTAAATTCACTCATTACCTGCATACAAGCACCACAAGGAATCAAAACATCTTCGCTCTCTTGCATATCTTTTTTTACAATTTCTTGTATATTCTCTTCACTAATTTCTCGTTCATGCCCTTCAGAAAAACCACCTACTATCGCCATCTTCATAAATTCTTTCTCCCCATTTGATATAGCATTTGAAATTGCAACTCTTTCAGCACAAACAGTTAGACCATATGACGCGTTTTCTACATTACAACCTTTATATACATTTCCGGATTTGGTTAATAAAGCAGCACCAACTTTAAAATTAGAATACGGTGCATAAGCATTCTCTCTTGCTTTTTTTGCAATTTCCACAAGTTCTCTATTATCCAATTTATTCCTCCAAATTTATTAATCTTCTTCATATAAATTTATTTCCGAACATAGTTTTTCTATTAATTCTGATTGATTTTTTTCCATTTTCTTAGCTTTCTCTAAACTGCTATCATCATATCCTAAGAGATGAAGTAATCCATGAGAGATTAAAATTGCAATCTCTTTTTCAAAACTATGATTAAGTTCTTTAGACTGATTAAAAGCTACTTTGGGACAAATTAATAATTCCCCAAAAATTGGTTGTTGTTGATTCTCAGAAGTATTAGTTTTTGTGGAATCGATATGTGAATTGATATAAGAAAAAGATAAAATATCAGTAGGTTCTTTCTCTCCTCTGAATTCCTCATTTATTATTTTCATTGTGCTTTCATCAATAAAAGCCACATCTATCATTTTTCCCTGAAGTGTGCCTAAATGTGAAAATAAAATATCTGCAATATTTTGAATCTTTCTTAAATCTATTCTTACTTCATTCTGATGATTTACTATTTCAATTCCCATTACTGGTTATCTTTCTTATTCTTTATACTACTTAATTGTTTATTTTCTTTATGATTTTATTTATTGTTTGGTTGTTTATTCTCTTTACTACTTTCTTTAAAATTCTTCGTATTCTTAGGTTCCTTTTTTTCATTGTTTGATTCTTTATCTGGATATTCAATTCGGGAATGAAATATTCCTTGAACAAGAGTTTTATAAAATGAATCTGCTATTGTTTGAATCTCTTTTAATGTTAAATCTGATTCATCCAATTGATGATCTTCCAACTTATCTTTTATAAGATCATCTATCATTCTCTTTAAACCAGTTGTAGTTGGATTAGTCATTGCTTTTCCCCCCGCCTGCACAATATCAGCTAACATCAGTATGGCAGCTTCCTTTGACTTCGGTTTTTCACCAAGATAACGGAAAACCTGTTCTGTGGTTTTTTCTTCTTCATAAGCTCCTTCCAACTTCTTTTGTTTATTATAGAAATAGGATATTATGCTATTGCCATGATGCTGAGCTATACAATCAATTATCTCTTTGGGAAGTCTGGCTCTTTTAGCCATTGATACTCCGTCTTTAACATGGTTTGCGATTATCAACTTTGAAAGACTTGGTTTAATATATTTATGTATGCTCTCTTTGTCACTAAGATTCTCAATAAAACTCGAAGGTCTCTTTAATTTTCCTATGTCATGATAATATGAAGCTACTCTTGCTAAAAGAGCATCAGCTCCTATTGCTTCAGCAGCAGATTCAGCCAAATTTGCAACAAGTAAGCTATGATTATATGTACCCGGAGCATTTTTTATTAATCGTTTCAGTAGATGTTGATTGGGATTGGAAAGTTCAAGCAATCTCATAGAAGTAGTAATATTGAACAAATTCTCAAGAAAAGGAATAGCGCCAAGAGTTATAATTGTACAAATCAAACCATTCGCAAACCCTATTAAGGAATAAAAGAATGCAAGTTTTATATTGGCATTCGGGATATTTATTGTAAAAACGAGTAAACCAATTATCAATGCTAAAAGAACTCCAGCTTTTATAATCTTCTGTCTTTCTGAAACTTTAGAAACTAAGTAAGCTGCAAAAACTCCACTTATAAGTGCAACTAAAAAAAAGTTAAAAAATCCAGGAGTTAATATTCCGTCAAAAACTGTCAGAATTAAAGTGGTCATAATTCCTAAATGTGAATCAAAAAGAATAGTTACTATCATAGAAGCTGCAGCTATCGGTATAATATATCCCCACCATAATGATGGTCCTATAATCAGTTTGGATACAAATTCAGAAAAGATGCGTATTATTATAGTAAAAGATAAAATAATAATGGATAATAGAATAACATTTTTTATTCTTAAATAGTTACTTGGATGAAATTTATATAGATAAATAGCAAATGATAATACTGATAAAAGTACTAAAGAAGATGTACTAAGAATCTGTTTCCAGGTTAAACTCTTACCAGTAAGACCTATATAATCAAGAATGAGGAGGGCCTCCCGTTCTATAGGATATCCTTCTTCGACTATTGCTTCATTTGCCTTTACTGATATTTTTGTGAGAGGTACTTTACTGGCTGCTTCTTCTCTTAGTCTTTGAGTCTTTGCTTCTTCATAAACTGCTGTTGGACGAAGAAATCTTTCTACAATTTTTGCTACTATAACCTTCTCATCCTCTGATAAATCGACATCAACCATATATTTTTTATCAATATCTTTGACATACTCTGATAACTGTCGAGGTTTTATTTTTTCCTCCATTATTTCTTTAGTTACTTTCTTGCTCTCATTTAAAATATTTTTTATTTGTTCCTCATCAAGAGTAAGCAAGTAAGCAGTAGACTCGTTTGAAAAACCCTTATTATAATTTGTATTGAAATGATTTAGTTTTTCTTCAGGAGAAAGATCTTTACGATTAGATGTTACTAATAAATTTATAAATAGATTTTCAATATCATCAATACTCTTAGTTAAAGCTTCAATATTATAGGAATATACAGGTTCAACCTCTGCATAAGCATCCTTTTTATCTTTTTCCCAACTCTCCTCGTCTGGAATTTCAAGCTTAGATGGAGTTATGTAAGTGAAAGGGCTCATTTCGCCCTCTTTTAAATCATAAGTTGGACCAACATTTGCCGTTAGAATTATGATTATTAAAAATGTTAGAAGGGCAAATATATACCCACTTTTAAAAGATGGGCTTGTTAATTTTTTAAATATTTCTTTTATCTCTCTATAGTCAATTTTTTTATGTTTATAGTTCAATAACTTAACCCCCTAATTAATCGTTATTTTCCCTATTTTCCTTGCTATTTTCAAATATATCATAAGCTTTCACAATTTCCTGTACAATTTTGTGCCTTACTATATCCCTATCAGAAAAATATATAAATTTAATATTTTCTATTTCAGAAAGTATTTTTTGTATTACTATTAGACCCGATTGGGATTTAGATGGTAAATCTATCTGGGTAATGTCACCAGTTATTACAGCTTTTGAACCAAATCCTAATCTCGTTAAAAACATTTTCATCTGCTCAGGAGATGTATTTTGTGCTTCATCTAAAACTATAAATGAATCATTAATGGTTCTTCCCCTCATATAGGCTAATGGAGCTACTTCAATTATTCCTGTTTGCATAAGTGAATAAAATCTTTCAGCTTCCATCATATCATGAAGAGCGTCATATAATGGTCTTTGATAAGGATCAACTTTAGCATAAATATCACCTGGTAGAAATCCCAGCTTCTCTCCTGCTTCAACAACAGGTCTTACAAGTATAATTCTTCCTATAGTTTTATTCATTAATGCATTTATGGCCATAGCCATTGCAAGATATGTCTTACCTGTTCCTGCGGGTCCGATAGCAAAAACTATGGTATTTTCTTTAATGGCATCTATATATTTTTTCTGTCCAGCTGTTTTTGGTCTTACAACCTTGCCTCTTCCCACTACAATTGTATCGCTAATAAATTTATGAGGTAGAGTTTTTTCTCCAACTTTTATGGATTCTATGGTATAACTTACACTCTCAGGTGTTAGATTTTGATCATCATTTATTTGTAAAATCAACTCTTTTATTAAATTATAAGTAATATTTACATTTTTCTTTTTTCCACTTATAGATATTTTATTTCCTAAAGAAAATAATTCAACTTCAAAATTATTTTCTATCATATCTAAGTAGACATC
>DAOWJR010000041.1 GCA_030640275.1 Actinomycetes bacterium
ATTCATATAGAGATGGAACCTTTACTTTTAGAACTTCCTCCTTATAGAAAACCGTTACTTGGAAATGTTCTTGCTAAAAGCTGGATCAGGATGAAAGATTTTGTATATGTAGTTATGCCACTTTTAGCTTTAGGGGGAATAGCTTACGGTATTTTTGAAATAACAGGTCTTACAAACATCATAATAAAACCTTTTTCACCAATTACTACTTGGCTGGGATTACCCGATGTAACTATTATCCCCTTAATATTTGGATTTTTACAAAAGGATTTAACTTTAACGATGCTTTTATCAGTTTTAGGTAGTGATATATCTTTAGCTTTAACTCCTCTTCAAATTTACACATTTGGAGTAGCTTCCACCATTGGAATCCCTTGCATAATTGCTTTAGGAGTGCTTATTAAAGAATTTGGGTTTAAAAAAGCATTAAGTTTAGCAATACTATCAATAATTTATGGTCTTTTATTTGCTGGCTTAGTTTGGAGAATAATCTCAATTTTTAAATAATTAATCCATTTTAATTTTTAAGATCTCAATTATTTTATTTATAATATTCTCTATATTTGTTAATCTACCAATCCCTATATCACCACTTGCCAGTTTCCCAGTTTCTGGACCAATAAATTCATAACCCAAATCCTCTAAATTTTTAATATTTTGTTGAACTATTGGATTTTCATACATTGTTGAGTGCATAGCTGGTGCAATCAGTTTTTGACAGGTAGCAGCCATAACTGTTGAAGTTAAAAGATCATCTGCAATTCCTGACGCAATCTTTCCAATAATATTTGCTGTTGCTGGTGCTATCACAATTATATCCCCTCTTTTTGATAGAGAGATATGACCTATTTCAGCTTTTTCAATTAGTTTGAACATTTCAATATACACCGGATTTTGTGATAATGTTTGAAGAGTAAGTGGAGTTATAAACCCAGTAGCATTCTCTGTCATTATCACAAAAACATCTGCCTTTAAATCCTTTAACCTACTCACAAGTTTTGCTGATTTATATGCAGCGATTCCACCTGTAACTCCTAAAATTATTGTTTTTCCTTTTAACATTTTATCCTCCAGGCTTTATTATTTTATAAATTAATAATTAATATAATTTACATTAAATTATGTAAAGCAACCCTTTAGGATTACATTATTAAGCAAGGCTAAAGCCTTGCCCTACATCTTATAAGTTTTATTTTAATTCTTCAAATATAAATTTAATTAGTTTCTTAGCTATATTCTTTTTACCCTTTTTAACGTCTATAACTTTTCCATTTTTGTCTACAAAGTACGCTACGTGCCTTTCTTTTTCTAAATCTTTTAAATCGTTTGCCACCATCAAATCAGAATTACTCTTTATTAATACCTCATGAGTAATTTTAATTAACTCTTCCTTGGTTTTATTAAACTCTAATTTAAAACCTACTAAAAATATATCTGGAGCTATTTCTTTTATCATCTTAATTACTTTTGGGGTTTTGATTAATCTTATTATCCACTTATCTTTACCAGAAGCAACTTTATCACTTATATATTTATCTGGAACATAATCTAAAACTGCCATACTATGAATTACAACATCATAAGTTCCATCTTTTAACTCCTGATTTATAGATTTTATTAAATCACTAACTGTTATAATTTCTATTAATTTTAGATTTAAATATAAGTTCTCTCCCACATCTTTTATATCTGGTACAATGCTTCCCCTCCCATATATGAAAGTAACTCGTGCACCCTGATTAAGTGCTTCCTTGGCTATCTCTGTACCTAATCTACCAGTAGATTTATTTGTGATATATCTCATTGCATCAATGGGTCCTCTTGTAGGTCCTGAAGTAATTAAAATCTTTAATCTCTTTTTCATACTTATAACCTCATATTGATTTCTTATAATACCTATTTAATTTTTTAAACGAATATTCTACAGTATTCTTTGTATTTTAAAAAAGCTATGTTTGTATTTTATTACATAGTAGTTAAAATCAAAATCTTTCTATTAAATTAATATTAACTTAAAAAATGCTGATATTCTTGTTAAAATAGGTTATGTTTTAATTATTTTTTGCCAATTTTAAAAATTTTATTTATTTTGAGAATCCTTTAAAAAGGCGGGGTAAATGAATTGGGAAACTAAATCTTCAGATTTTATTAATAAATCATTATTTAAGATATTTTTACCTGCCATAACAGTATTATTTGGGTTACAAACTCTTCGGATTTTTGTTCCCACAATAGTTTATGTTTATGGTGATTCAATGGGAGCAAGTACTATTCAATTAGGAATATATGCTGCTATTGTTTTTTTAGTCTCTTTTTTATTTGCTAGTATCAGTCGCGTCATTGGAATTAAACTAACTTTAGTCACAACTATTGGTGGAGTTGGTTTAATAAGACTACTTGAACAGATTTTTTCATCGCCATTTATGGATCTTTGTTTAAGTACATTGGGAACTGTGTTTTTTATCTTGTTCTTTCCTTCATATTTAAGTTATATATGGAATATGAATAAGAAGCCTATAAAAACAGGTAATTATATTATAGGTATTCTTTTTGGTTTTGCTTTAGATACTTCACTTTTGGGAGCATATAAAACTTATGACATTAATTGGCATCCTAATATAATCTCTTTCTTTATAATTTTTATATTAGCAATAGCTCAATTTTTCCTTCTATTTAAATGGATAAAAACAACTGAACTGTTTAACAAAACAAAAAAGATATTAAGAAATGAACCAAATTTCTTATTTAGTATACCAATAATGGCATGGGGTTCCTTTTTATTTCTACAAGCATTATTTTTCCAAAATATTGGATATGAAACAGTTAATTCCGGGTTGTCTCAACCTATAGTTTTAACATTCATAACTTTGGGAAATATTATTGCAATTTTATTTTCAGTTTTTATCTTAAAAAATTTACATAAAAGATGGTTATTAAGCATAGTAGTTATTGGAGCAATATTATTAATATTGTTTTTTCCTTTAATAAAAATGAGTGGAAGTATTGCAATAATACCACTTTTTATAGGTCAGATAATACTTGCAAGCGAGCTAACTCTGATATTTGTAAGCTTAGAATCTAATGTTACTCCAAAAGGACTTTGGCGTAGTTCAATTTTTTATGGTATTGGCATGATGCTTTTTATAGCATTGATATTTGGTTATTATTCAGGTTATGATATAAATCTTCCCTTTAACAATCAGATTTTAGCTCCTATCTCTGCTGGAATCTTATTTGCTTGCACACTAATTTCTTCATTTAAATTATATGAAGGTAGGAGATTAAATTTAATAAATGAAGAAAAAAAGATAAACCTAATAAGAATAGACTCTAAAAATATTTCTTTAATTATTATTATTTTAATTCTTATATTTTCATTATTAGTCAATGTAATAGGATGGAAAAAACCCAAATCTTTAACAGGTAATGGATATCCAGTTAGAGTAATGACTTACAATCTTCATCAGGGATTTGATACAAAGGGATATTTAGGTATGGAAGCCTTTGCTAAAGTCATTGAAGAGAGTAATGCTGATATTATTGCACTCCAAGAAGTTTCAAGAGGTTGGTTTATAAATGGTTCAGTTGATATGCTTACATGGTTATCTCAGAGATTAAATATGCCATATATATATGGTCCTGTTGGTGATCCCCTCTTTGGAAATGCAATACTAAGCAAATATCCAATTTTAGAATATAAAAATGAACTTTTACCCAAAGGAGATGTTCCTCTTCAAAGAGGATTTATATGGGTAAATATTGATTTGGGAAATAATGAAGAATTATTTATGATAGCAACACATCTACACCATGTTGAAGAGGATAATCATATTCGCAAATCTCAAATAGAAGCAATTGTTGATTATTGGGGAGGTAGTGATAAGACAGTCATTTTAGGTGATATGAATGCTAAACCACACTACCCTGAAACACGGGTGTATTATAATTCGGGACTGTTAGATACCTTTATTGAAGCTGGCACTGGAAACGGTTTTACTTATTCCTCAGATAATCCTGATAAACGCATAGATTACATCTGGATATCCCCTGATTTAGCTTCAAGTGATTTTGTAATACCAAAGAGCATAGCTTCTGACCATTTAGGCGTAGTTATTACTATTGACAAAAGATAAGCTAAAGAAATAAAATAACTTTTATTATAATTTAATTCATCTTTAGATATAATATGTAGATAGTACAATCTGCGATAATTAGAGAAATTTCATAATAATTACAGTACAAATTTTTAGAAAATGAAATTAAATTTTTAAAAAAGGAGAGTAAATGACTATTTTCTTAATTATTTTAGCTATCATCGTAGCAATAGGGGCTTTCGTAGTTGGTATCTATAACAGATTGGTTGGTAGTAATATTAAAGTTGATGCTGCCTGGGGTGATATTGATGTTCAGCTAAAGAGAAGATATAACTTAATTGGAAATCTTGTAGAAACAGTAAAAGGTTATGCTTCTCACGAAAAATCTGTGTTTGAGGAAGTAACAAAAGCAAGATCAGTTGCGATGGGAGCAGGTAGCCCAGCAACAAGAGCTGGGGCTGAAGGTGGTTTAACTGCTACATTAAAGACACTGTTTGCAGTAGCAGAAAATTATCCTGAATTGAAAGCAAACCAGAATTTTCTATCTCTTCAAGATGATCTGGAAGAGACAGAAAATAAAATAGAGTCAGCAAGGCGTTACTATAATGGAGTAGTAAGAGATTTCAACACTAATAGAGAAGTATTTCCAAACACTTTGGTAACAGCACTCTTTAGTGGAAAATTTCCTAAGAGAGAGATGTTTGAGGTTGAAAGAGAAGAAGAGAGAGAAGTTCCAAAGGTTGAGTTCTAAATTACTTGCAAATAATAAAAACCTTGTTGAAATACTTTAAAACCATAAACTTAAAAAATTAAGTTCTATAGAACGCTGTAAAAATTTTAAAATATATTAATTAAAATTTGAAAAAAATGGGAAAAGGAAAGTTTAAACTTATTTTTTTATCGCTCATTATAATCACAATTCTTCTTCCTTTCAGTTCAGCACTCGCGCAAGAGGAGAAGATAAATAGGTTTGATGTGAATATAACTATAAATAGTGATAGCTCTATTATAGTGACTGAAAATATTGCTTATGATTTTGGTCCCCAAGATAGACATGGTATCTATAGAGATATTCCTTATAGATATAAGACAGATAAGGGGATTTATAAACTCGATTTTAGAGTATTAAGTGTAGTTAATGAAACTGGATCAAAATATAAATATAGTACCAGTACTAAGGGAGATTTTATAAGCATTAAAATTGGTGATCCAGATATATATGTTACAGGTAAGAATATCTATATTATCACTTATGAAATGGGTGGAGCACTGAACTATTTTGATGAACATGATGAACTGTATTGGAATGTTACTGGAAATAATTGGCTTGTAAATATAAACAATGCATCCTGCAAAGTAACACTTCCACAAAAAGTTAAATCAGGTGATATTAAATTAACATGCTATACGGGTAAAGTAAAATCTCAAGAAAAAAATTGTGAAAGCGAAATTTTAAGTGAAACTGAAACTTACTTTTCAAGTACCAGAGTACTCTCTCCTGGAGAAGGTTTAACAATTGTATTGGGTTGGCCAAAAGGAATAGTAAAAGAAGTCCCTAAAAAATATTCAAAAGATATTGGTGATTTATTAAAAAAATACCTTCCACTATTACTTGCTCTTTATATACTCGTTATTCCACTTATAACATTAGGTGTCCTTTCTTTTATCTGGAATAAGTATGGAAAAGACCCGGCAGGAAGAGGAACAATAATTCCAATATATTCTCCACCTGATGATTTAACTCCTATGGAAATAGGTTCCATAGTTGACGAAAGAGCTGATTTAAGAGATATTTCAGCTACTATTATAGATTTAGCTGTAAGGGGTTATATGAAAATAAGAGAAGTAAAAGAAAAGAGTTTCTTTAAAACAAAAAGAGAATATGAATTTATTAAATTAAAGGAAGCTGATGACAAATTAGAACCTCATGAGAGAGAATTATTCGATGCTATTTTTGCCAATAAGTCTGGTGCATTGGAAAAAATATTTGATTTTATAAGGATTTTTGATGATAGTAGTAAGTTAATAACTGAAAAAAGTTATAAGTCTCGGGAAGAAGATGAAAGGGAAACCACCCTAAAAACATTTGATAATAAGGGAAAATTAATAAAAAAGGAGACTTCGAAAGAAAAACCCTTATCTGGAAAGACTGTAGTCAAATTATCTGAACTAAAAGGTAAGTTCTATGAAAATCTGCCCGGGATAAAATCTTTAACATATGAAAATCTTGTAAACAAAGATTACTTTCCAACAAATCCTGATAGGGTAAGAAATAAATACTATATTTTAGCTGGTATATTTGCAATTATAAATGTAATTTCTTCAATCATAATAGCACTTTTCGGTAGAGCAATGCCAAGGAAAACAAAAAAGGGTAAGCTGATACATGAGGCAATACTGGGCTTTAAGGAGTTTTTAACTGTAACAGAGAAAGATAGATTGAAGTTCTTTAATGCACCTGAAAAAAGTCCTGAATTGTTTGAAAAATTCTTACCATATGCAATGGCACTTGGGGTTGAAAGACAATGGGCTAAACAGTTTGAAGGAATCTTTGAAAGACCATCAGATTGGTATGAGGGTGATTTTGATACTATGAATGCAATTATGTTTACATATATGATTGGTGATCTTACAGGTAATGTGAATACAGCATTTGCTTCAACTCCAGGAGGTGCAGCTTCGGGTAGAAGTGGATTTAGTGGTGGAGGTGGATTTTCCGGAGGAGGATTTGGTGGAGGCGGAGGAGGAAGCTGGTAAAATTCATACTTAAGTAATTCCTAGAAGTTGTTAATCTTTCATTTTTTACTTTTACCTTCAAAATCAGTTTTTTTATAATATGACTTTTGTCTTTAAATAAAAATAGTTTAATATAGTGTCACTTTTTCAAACACCAGAAAGTAGCTTTTTTCATTAAATCCCAGTCTAAACCCTTATCATCTAATTCATTTCCGAATTTCACTCCATCTCGATCAGAATTCTCTTCAATCTCGGGATGACCATGTTTACCTAAAAAATTTTCACCCTCTATGCAAATTGTACGATAACAAAGTGAGGCACCCTCTGCGCTACATGCCACTATTCCAATGTGTTTAGTCATATTATTCCCTTTCTAATATAAACTCTACTAATTTAGTTTAAAATAAATTTTCTTTTTGCAAATTATATAGATTTTCTTATTTCTTCAAGAGTCTCTTTTGCTTTTGGAGCAAATTCAAAACTTTTACTTAGTTTTCTGCATACATATTCATCACAGTAAGCACAATTTTTCACTTCCTTTTCAATAGCACATTTCCTTATTTCACAGATCTTAGTATAATTACAAATCCTTCCACTCTTTGTTAGACACCCATCACAATTTATATCTTCTGCTTTTATCTCATCTTTAAACATTTCAGACCATTCTTTAGCTACTTTTTCTCTCTCTTCCTCACTATCCTTTTCTGTTGCAATAAACGCAGGACACTCTGTACATATAAGTCCACAATAAGCAATCAACTTTTCCATAATTTTTCTCCTTTTAAAGTAATTTTCATAATCAAAACCCCTCTTCTATAAATTCCCAAATATACAAAAAGACTTTCTTTACAATATTATTTCTACTCAAAGATAAATCTGTTTTCTTCATCGAAAGACCTCTGTTAAGTGTAGATATATAAAAATGAAAATTTCTTTTATAACCAAGTTCTAAATTTTATATAATCTTTTAATAACTGAAAGTGGATATGGATATCTAATTTTTTAAAAATTTAATCTACAATTGAATTTAAATTTTATCATGTTTGTATTTTTAAAAGTTATATTCAATATAATTTTTAAATATGAATCTTTATATTTTATCTATGTTTATATATTAATGAAATCTTATTTTACATAAAAAACACTTCTTTAAATATTATTGATCTTCTTATTAATATCATGCTAATAATCACACGTTTTACCCTAATAATTTTACACATGTTGATAACTATACAAAACATATTTAAAATAAAAATTTATTAAAATTTTTATAATATTGTTAAAGATATTTAGTGTTATTATCAAAGATAGCCAATTTTAATTTAGATATATAATTTAAAGTGCTTAATTTTATTAATCTGTTTTTAAAATAAAATTAAAAAGGATAAAAGAAAACATAAACATTTAATTAATTCTGTTTTTGAAATTTTAATGAGGGCTATATAAATGATAAAAAAAGAAATTGACATAAAAAACATGATTGATGCTCTCTTTAAAAATTTTGATGGAAAATTTTCAGATTCTTTAGGAATAA
>DAOWJR010000024.1 GCA_030640275.1 Actinomycetes bacterium
ATTTAATCAATTGCTTTACATAGAGAGTCTAACTTGTTAACAATACATATAAATTTAATTTAAGCCAATGTTCCAAATACAGTTTTTAAATGAGATAAAAGAATGATAATTAACTATAAATAACAAGGGGGAATTAATTGGACAATGAAAAACTAATTGAAATAGCTAAAAAAGCAAGAGAGAATGCTTATGCACCATATTCTAATTTTAAAGTTGGTGCTGCTTTATTAACCAAAACTGGAAATGTATATCAAGGCTGTAATGTTGAAAACGCGTCATATGGTCTAACTGTCTGTGCTGAGAGAGCTGCAATTTCAAATGCTATATCAAGTGGAGAGAAAGAATTTATGAAGATTGCAATAGTGGGTGGTTTTAATGAAGAATATATAGAAAAAGTTGGAGAAGAAGTTGAGAAAAATATTGATGAAGAGGATATGTATAAAACTAAAAAAAATGAAAAAGAAAAGATAAAAGAAATTGCAAAAAGAGATATACAAGAAATTGAAGATGTTTTGATTCCTTGTGGTGCTTGTATGCAGGTTATGAGTGAATTTAACCCAAACTTAGAATTGATATTATCTGATTCAAAAGGAAAAATAATAATTAAAAATTTAAAAGAAGTTTTTCCAAAACCCTTTCAGCTTTAGAAACTATAGACCTTGTCATTGCGAGGAGCGTTAGTAGATTCTTCGTTTCACTCAGAACAGGCTTTGCAATCTCAAATAAGAAAAACTATTAAATTTACTTAATATGAGATTGCACAGTTTATCGCGAGCGAAAGAGAGAGACCTGGCTCGCAATGACAAAATAATATAAATTTTCAAAGAATAAATAAATTAAAATTATTATAAAAACTAAATCATAAGAATTGTTAGGATTCTTGTTAGAATAGGATAATTGATTAAATGGAAAATAAATTTAAATCTGGTTTTGTTGGAATTATAGGAAGAACTAATGTTGGAAAATCAACATTAGTCAATAATCTGGTGCAACAAAAAGTAGCGATAATATCTCCAAAACCACAAACCACACGAAGGAGAATAAGATGTGTTGTAAATAGGGATAATTATCAGATGATATTTATAGATGCTCCTGGTATTCATAAGCCCCGTGATAGATTAGGGGAGAGACTGAATGCTGCTGCGTTAGGTTTTTTAGAAGAGATGGATGTGATTTTGTTTATGATTGAAGCAAGTGGCACGATTGGAAAGGGGGATAGATTTATTTCTGAAAAATTAAAATCAGTAAATAGATCAAAAATTTTAGTAATAAATAAAATTGATTTAATTGATGAAGATGATATTGAAAGAAAAATATCAAAAGCAAAAAAATTAGGAATATTTGAAGAAATCATACCAATATCTGCAAAATATAATAAAAATTTAGATCAGTTATTAGAAATATTATCTCATTTTCTTCCATATGGACAACCATATTTTCCAGAAGATATGTTAACAGACCAGCATCCCAAAATCTGGGTTTCTGAAATAATAAGAGAAAAAGCCTTGGAGAATTTAAGAGAGGAAGTTCCACATAGTATTGCAGTTGAAGTAGAAAAGATGGAAAAAAGGAAAGACAAGGACATAATTGATTTAGAGGCTATTATTTATGTTGAGAGAAACTCACAAAAAGGTATAGTTATTGGCAAAAATGGTAGTATGCTTAAAAGAATTGGTAGTTCAGCAAGGAAGGAAATCGAACTTTTTTTAGGTATAAAAGTTTTCATGAGACTATGGGTAAAAGTTAAAAAAGATTGGAGAAAGGACGAATCCTCCATAAAAAGATTTGGATACGCTCATTAATATTTTGTCATTCTGAAGGAGTGATAGCGACTGAAGAATCTCTATATAAAAAGGGTCAGGTATTAAAATATACATATCCTTAGAAGCAATATATGGAGAGTCCATACCTGGGAAGTCATTTCCTGAAATGGTAAAAGTAAATATTAATTAAAAAATTTTTAGAAATGCCTACATATAAGACAAGAGTAATAATAATCTCATATATGAAATTTAAAGAAGCGGATAAGATTATAAGAGCTTATTCACCTCATCTTGGGAGAATATCTGCAATAGCTAAAGGAGCAAGAAAAACAAAAAGCAAATTTGGAGCTCGTTTAGAGCCATTCTCTTATTGTGAACTTGTCTTATATAAAGGTAGAAACTTAGATATTGTTACACAGATAGAAATCTTAGAACCATTTTTAAATATTAAGGAAAATTTAAAAAAACTTGCGTATGCATATATTATCGCTGATCTTATAATAAGAAGTGGAGGAGAATCAGATCCTGCAAGAATTTTTCCTTTCTTTTTATTTAGCCTGAAGGAATTACAAAAGATAGATGAATCTCTTTTAAAGCAATGGTTAATTGCATTTCAACTTAAATTTATGATTTTATCAGGATATAAACCTATTTTAGATAAATGTTCATCTTGTGGTAGGAAAATAGAAAAATTAAAAAAGAATGTATTTAGTTTTAAAGATGGTGGCTTATTATGTAATGATTGTTCAAATAAGAGAGAGGCACCTACTGTTTTAAAAAATGAAACAGTAAAAATGCTAAGAAATTTATCTGAAATGGATATTAGAGAATGGAATAGAACTATTTACAGTGAAATAGCACAGAAAGAATGTCAAAAAGTTTTAGAAAACTATATTTATTATTATTTAGAAAGTAAGTTAAAAACCATCCATTTTTTAAGGGAAATAGAAAGTAAATACAAATAGTGGTAAAATATTTAATTTAATAGCAATTTTAGGAGGATTTTTGAACTTTCAGGATACTATTTTAAAACTTCATCAATACTGGTCTGATTGTGGATGCTTAATTTTGCAAACACAAGATTTGGAAAAAGGAGCAGGTACTTTTCACTGGGCTACCTTCTTAAGATGTTTAGGTCCAGAACCCTGGAATGCTGCATATATTTCTCCATCAAGGAGACCAACAGATGGCAGATATGCAGCAAATCCCTTTAGAACACAATATTACTATCAATATCAAGTTGTATTAAAACCATCTCCGCCAGATGTCCAGGACGTTTTTCTAAAAAGTTTGGAATCATTAGATATTAATTTAAAGGAACATGATATAAGATTTGTAGAGGATGATTGGGAATCCCCAACACTAGGTGCATCAGGATTGGGCTGGGAAGTTTGGATAGATGGAATGGAAATAACCCAATTCACATATTTTCAACAAATGGGGAGTATTGAACTGTTTCCTATTACTGCTGAAATTACTTATGGTTTAGAAAGATTAGCCATGTATATTCAAAGAAAGAAAAATTTCTTTGAATTGAAATACAGCGATGATGTAACCTATGGAGAAATTTATAAAGAAGCTGAGAGTCAGTGGTCAGTTTATAATTTTGATTTAGCAGATATTGAAATGTTAAAAAAACAGTTTGATATGTGGGAATCTGAATGTCAAAAGGTATTAAATAAAAAATTAATATACCCTGCACATGAATTGGTTTTAAAGTGCTCACATGCTTTTAATATGTTAGATTCAAGAGGAGCAGTATCAGTAATAGAAAGGACAAATTACATTAGAAGAGTAAGGGACTTAGCAAGATCAGTTGCAAAAGAATATTTAACTCACAGGGAAGAATTAGGCTTCCCCCTATCAAGGGATAAAAAATAATACTTTATTTTTAAATAATTTTGAAAGGTGACAAAAGATTGGCTAAAGATTTATTATTAGAGATTGGAACTGAAGAACTACCCTCATCAGCTGTTTATTCAGCAATTGAGCAAATTCATAAAAATTCTGAAAAGGTTTTCAAGAACTATAGAATTGGTTATGAAAAGATAAAAAGTCATGGTTCCCCAAGAAGAATTGTTCTTTATATAAATAATATTGAAGAAACACAGTCTCCTTTTATCACTAAGGTTCTCGGTCCCTTTAAAAAAGATTCATATGATGAAGAAGGTAATCCTACTAAAGTTGCTATAGGTTTTGCTAAAGCTATGGGGGTTAGTTTAGACCAACTTGGAATAGAAATTGGCAAAAAAGGGAAAGTAGTTTTTGCAGAAAAGGTTGAGAGTGGTAAAAAATCAATAGATATCTTACCTGGAATATTAAAAGAAATTATTCTTTCATTAGAATTTGAAAAATCAATGCTTTGGGATTTTTTAGACCTTAAATTCTCTAGACCTATCAGGTGGGTTCTTTCGCTATTTGGAGATGAATTAATTAATTTTTCAATTGATGGTATTAAATCTAATAAATTTACATATGGTCATAGATTATTTGGCAAAGAAACTATTTTAATAAATAACTGCTCACAATATTTTACTAAATTGAAGGAAAAATTAGTGATTGTTGATCAAAACTTAAGAAGAAAAATAATACTTGAAGAGATAAAAAAAATAGAAGAGAGGATAATAAAGGATAAGAAAATAGAAGGGAATGAAATAGAGCATAAAAAAATAGAAGATAAAATAATAGAAAAAATAAAGGATAAGAAACTTAAGGTTAAAATAACTCCAAAAGTGCTTGATGAGGTAGTAAATTTAGTTGAATTTCCTCAGGTAATGATATGTAATTATCCAGAGAAATTTCTGAAATTACCAAAAGAGATTTCAGTAACAGCAATGCAATCTCATCAAAGATATTTTCCTGTTGAGGATATTGATGGAAACCTAACAAATCTATTCGTGGTTGCTCATAACGGATTTAAAGAAAGTGAATATTTAATAAAAGAAGGACATCAAAGGGTTTTAAAAGCAAGATTAGAGGATGCTTCATATTCATTTCATAAAGATATATCAATTAATTTCAGTGATAGAACAGAGCTTTTGAAAGGTATAGTTTATCATGATAAATTGGGCTCTCTATATAACAAAATAAAAAGATTAGAAGAATTAGGGACATATCTTGCTGATAAAAATGATATGCAAGATTTAATAGATAATTTAAAGCGAACAGTAAAGTTATGTAAAAACGATCTTACGACTAAAATGGTTGGTGAATTTCCGGAACTACAGGGTGTTGTTGGAAAGATTTATACGGACTCTTCTTATATAATCACTTTATATGAATCCTCAAAATTAAGTGGGGAAGAAAAAATTGTATCTAAGGCTATCTATGAGCATTATCTTCCAATACAAGCTGATGGTGATTTACCAGAATCAAAAATTGGCTCTATTGTTTCAGTTGTAGATAAATTAGACAATATAGTAGGTATGTTATCTATAGGACATATTCCTACTAGCTCTCAGGACCCACATGCATTAAGAAGACAAGCCAGTGGAATAATATCCATTGTTTTAGACATTGGTCTATCTTTTCCCTTATCAGATATGATAACTAAAAATTATAAACTTTATAAGGATCAGATACAAACACTCTCTCATTCTAAAAAAACTTTAGAGTTGAGTCAGAAAGAAACTGTAAAGATTGTTAAAGATTTCATTTTGGATAGGTTAAAAGCATATTTAATTAGCTTAGAACATCCGTCTGAACTTTTTGATGATATAACTTCTGTGAGTAACGAACAGATAGTTGATATTGTGGAGAGAGAGTCAGCACTTTTTAATTTTGTAAAATCTGGAAAATTTGAAGATATAATAGTTCCTTATGAGAGATGCTATAACCTTTCAAAAGGAGAAATGTTTTATCCTGGGTTTTATCCTGTAGATGATAAATTACTTTCCCATCCAACTGAGATTAAATTAAATGATTTAATCAAAACCAGTGAGCGAAAAATAAAAGAACTAATAGATTCTAAAAAATATGATCTAGTCTTAAAAAAACTTTCTAGCTTAAGACCATTAGTTGACAAACTATTTGATGATGTATTAATTATGGAAAAAGATATAAATATTAAGAGAAACCGTCTATCTTTACTCTTATTATGTGTCAAAACCTATAACATGTTTTGTGACTTTTCAAAAATAATTCATTTCGTATACAAAAAATAAAAATATATTGATTCAAATATACATATTTTTTAAAAAATAACCAATATTTACCCATATATTTAACTATAATTGCTATAATATATAGGGATTAAATGTAGTAGTCTTTTATTTGGGCTTTTGATACTTTTCTATAATCAGGGATTGTGTCAAAAGCCTTTATGAAATAAAAATTGATAATAAATAATTATTAGAAAAATAATAGATAGAAAGGATGAAATGGAAAAAAAGTATGTTTATTTCTTTACTAAGGGTGGAATGGAAATGCGCTCATTACTTGGTGGTAAGGGTGCAAATCTATGTGAGATGACCAAAATGGGTTTTCCAGTTCCTCAGGGTTTCGTAATTACAACTGAAACTTGTATTGAATACAATGAATTAGGAAAGGCTTTTCCAGAGGGATTGCAGGAACAGATAGGGAAAAATTTAAAAAAGCTTGAAAGTGTTACTAAAAGGAAATTTGGAGATCCAGAAAATCTACTACTTATTTCTGTCAGGTCGGGTGCCATGTTTTCTATGCCGGGTATGATGGATACTGTTTTAAATTTAGGATTAAATGACGAATCAGTTAAAGGATTAGCACGACTAACAGGAAATGAGAGATTTGCATATGATTCATATAGAAGATTTATTTCGATGTTTGGGGAAATTGTAATGGGTGTAGATGGTCTTAAATTTGAAAAGACATTAAGCAGGATGAAAAAAGAAAAAGGATATAAATATGATACAGAACTAACAACAGATGATCTCAAAGAACTAATTTTAAAATATAGAAATATCATTATAGAAGAAAAAGGGGAAGAATTTCCTCATGAACCATTAAAACAATTACAAATGTCTGTAAAAGCTGTATTTGATTCATGGTTCACCCCGAGAGCAATTGTTTATCGTAAAGCAAATGAAATTCCTGAAGATCTGGGAACTGCTGTAAATGTGCAAACTATGGTTTTTGGTAACATGGGTTTGGATTCTGGAACTGGAGTAGCTTTTACAAGAGACCCTGCTAATGGTAAAAAGGTATATTATGGTGAATATCTTTTAAATGCTCAGGGAGAGGATGTAGTAGCAGGAATAAGGACCCCTAAACAACTTATTGAACTAAAAGATGATTTACCTGAAATGTATGAAGAGTTAACAGATCTTATGGATAAACTTGAAGAGCATTATACTGATATGCAGGATCTTGAATTCACTATTCAGCAGGGAAAATTATATATGCTTCAAACAAGAACTGGAAAAAGAACTGCAGCATCAGCACTAAAGATAGCGGTTGATATGCACAAAGAAGGATTTATTTCAAAGGAAGAAGCAGTGAAAAGAATATCTCCATATCAACTTGACCAACTTTTGCATCCAAGAATAGACCCTGATGCAAAATTAGATATTCTAACGAAAGGTCTTAATGCGTCTCCTGGTGCTGCAATTGGAAAGGTAATTTTCGATGCTGATAAAGCAGCGGAGATGGGAAAAGCTGGTGAGAAAGTTATATTAGTGAGGTGGGAAACCACACCTGATGATATTCATGGACTTATAGAATCACAGGGAATTTTAACAAGTCATGGAGGAATGACAAGTCATGCAGCAGTAGTAGCAAGAGGTATGGGAAAACCTTGTGTTTGTGGAGCTGAAGAGGTTCATATTGATTATGATAAAAATCAATTTAATGTTGGAGATATTATTATAAAAGAAGATGATATCATCACTATAGATGGTACTAAAGGAAATGTTATACTTGGAGAAATTTCTTTAATTGAACCAGAAATTAATGTGGATTTTATTACATTGTTAGAGTGGTGTGATGAGATAAGAAGAATGGGAGTTTGGGCAAATGCTGATACTCCTGAGGATGCCAAAAAAGCCAGGGAATATGGTGCAGAAGGGATAGGTTTATGCAGAACAGAACATATGTTTATGGCAGAAGATAGACTTTCATATGTACAAAAAATGATATTGGCAAAGACAGATGAGGAAAGAGTTAAGCCACTTGAAAAGTTATGGAGGGTGCAGAAAGAAGATTTCGTAGGAATATTTAAAGCGATGACTGGTCTTCCTGTAATAATAAGATTGCTTGACCCACCTCTTCATGAATTCTTACCTGATTATGTTGAGACATTGTTGGAACTTCAAAAACTTAAACAAGAAGGAACATCTGAGGAAGAGATTAAAGAGAAAGAAGAACTACTGAGAGCAATTCGTTCTATGCAAGAAGCTAATCCTATGTTAGGACTACGAGGATGCAGATTAGGTATCACCAGACCAGATGTTTACCAGATGCAGGTTAGAGCGATAATAGAAGCTGCTTGTGATGTGATTGATGAAGGTTATGAACCCGTTGTAGAAATAATGATTCCACTTGTAGCAGATAAAATGGAATTAAAGATTACAAGAGAAGAATCAGAGAAAATAATAAAGGAAGTTTTAGAAAAAAGAGGAAAAAATATTTCCTATAAAATTGGGACAATGATTGAGCTTCCAAGAGCAGCCATAACGGCAGATGAGATAGCAAAATATGCTGATTTCTTCTCTTATGGAACAAATGATCTTACACAGACTACATTTGGTTTTAGTAGAGATGATGCAGAACCTAAGTTTATACCACAATATATTGAATTAAAAATTCTTGAGAAAAATCCTTTTGAGGTTATAGATATTGATGGAGTAGGTAAGTTAGTGGAAATGTCATGTAAGTTAGCAAGACAGACAAAACCTGATATAGAATTAGGAATTTGTGGTGAACATGGCGGAGATCCCAAATCTATACATTTTTGTCATAAAGTTGGATTAAATTATGTGAGTTGCTCTCCATTTAGAGTTCCTATAGCAAGATTGTCAGCAGCCCAAGCTACCATCGAAGAAAAAGAATAGCAAAAATAACAAACTTACATGTCATTGCGAGGGACGAAGTCCCGAAGCAATCTCATAATAAAGGACTAAAATGAATCAATCATATAGGGATTTTAGAGATTCAGGTATTGATGATGTTGAAGAGGTCAGGAATAAAAGCGATATAGTAGAAGTTGTTTCTCAATATGTAAAATTGAAAAAATCTGGTAAGAGATTTATGGGTCTTTGTCCATTTCATCCAGAAAAGAAACCATCTTTCACAGTGGATCCAACAAAGCAATTATTTCATTGTTTTGGTTGTGAAGCTGGAGGAGACATTTTCACATTTATTATGAAAATTGAAAACATTGATTTTTCTGGTGCTTTACAACTTTTAGCTGATAGAGTTGGATACACTTTAAGAAGAGATAGGTATGGTATCCCCAGTAGTGAGAGGAAGAAAATCAAAGAAAGATTGTATGAAATTCATAAGCTGGCAAAGAATTTTTATGTAAAAAAATTATATTCAGAAAATGCAGCTCATATTAGAAGATATCTAAATTCAAGAGGCTTTAAATCAACAACAATAAAACAATTTGAATTAGGATATGCACCAAACAGGTGGGATGGTTTAACAAATTATGCAATTAAATCAGGATTTAATGTTCATGAATTATCGCAATCTGGTCTTGCTGTTGAAAGTTCAAAAACTAAGCGAGGTTGTTATGACCTATTTAGAGATAGGATTATGTTTCCAATCTGGGATTTAACCGGGAAGGTAATTGCTTTTGGTGGTAGAACATTAAAAGAAGAGACTGCAAAGTACATAAATTCTCCAGAAACGATGATATACAAGAAGAAAAAGATAGTATATGGAATAAATAAAGCAAAAGAAGAGATAGTAAAAAAGGATAGAGTAATTGTAGTGGAGGGATATACAGATATATTAGCTCTTACCCAGGAAGGAATAAAAAATTGTGTTGCTAGCATGGGAACAGCTCTAACTATAGAACAAATCAGGTTATTAAACAGATTTACAAATAACATCATCACAATTTTTGATGCAGACATAGCTGGAGAGGCTGCTACTAAAAGAGGAATTGAATTGTTAAAGGAATATAACGAAGATATGGAACTATATCATCAATATAATGTTAATTTATCAGCGGTATCTCTCCCTTCAGGATATGACCCTGCTAAATTTATTATGGAAAAAAAGGATGAGAATATTATTGATTTAGTAAATAAGGCAGAGCCATTGGTTGATTTTACCTTAAAATCTATTTTAGAAAGAAGAGATACATCAACAATTAATGGTAAATTAAAAACTGCATATGACGCAGTGAATTTTATATCGGATCTACCCTCAAGAATATTACAAGAAGAGTATGTTAAGAAGATTGCTCAAAAAATTGATATAAGTGAACAGAGACTTTTCTCTTATTTATCGGATGTGAATAAGAAAAAAAGAGAACAAACCTTAATAAGTAGAAGAAGAACAACTTATCCTAAGGCTGAAGTTGAGTTTGATGAAACAAAAATTTCTCCTCAAACGTCTATTGAACTGGAAGCTATTTCCCTGATAATGCAAAGTGAAGGAAAGCCAAGAGAGATTCTATTAGAGCTTGAAAAAGATGACTTTAAATATCCTCCAGCAAAAGAAATATTTAATCTTCTAAAAGGAGGATTAATAGAAGAAAAGTATAATAAGATATATAATATTATAGATGATCTAACTACTACAGCCTCAAAAAAGCTTTTCAACAAACTACTATTTGAAGAAAGAAAATATGAAAATCCTCTTATAATATCAAGTGAAATTTATTGTCGAATAAAGGAATTTGAATTAAGGCGTCAAATAAGAGATATTAAAGATGAAATGGCTAAACATGACAGTAAATCTGAGACCTACGATGGGCTGTTTAAGAAGTTATTAAACATCGAGGAAAAAATAAGAAAATTAAAAGAAAGAAAAATATATTATTAAATTTGGAGGTTTAAATAGTATTGTCTGAAGAATTACTTCTTTCTACCCCAGAATTAAAAGAATTAATAGAGAAAGGAAAGGAAACTGGTTCCTTAACTACCGATGAGATTGCAGACCATCTACAAGAGATAGATTTAACTATAGATCAAATAGAAGAGATATATGATGCAATTGTAGAACATGAAATAGAAATAGTAGATAAAGGTTTGGTTCAGATTGACCTTGAAGAAGCAAAAAAGCGAGCAAGAGCAGAGATTGAGAAAAAATTAGACCTAACCGTTAAACCACCTACAAATGACCCTGTTCGAATGTATCTTAAGGAAATTGGGAAAGTTGACTTATTAAAACAAGTAGAAGAAGTATTTTTAGCAAAAAGAATAGAAAAAGATGATTTAGAAGCAAGAGCCAAACTTGTAGAAGCAAACTTGAGATTGGTAGTAAGTATTGCTAAAAGATATATAGGAAGAGGCCTTTCATTTTTAGACCTTATACAGGAAGGAAATATGGGTCTTATTAAAGCTGTGGAGAAATTTGATTATAAAAAAGGTTTTAAATTTTCAACTTATGCTACATGGTGGATAAGACAGGCCATAACCAGAGCAATTGCTGATCAAGCTCGAACAATAAGAGTTCCTGTACATATGGTAGAAACAATAAATAAACTTATAAGGACACAAAGACAACTTCTCCGGGAGGGTAGAGAACCAACTGATGAGGAGATTGCAAAAGAAATGGAAATAACTCCCAAGAGAGTTAGAGAAATAAAGAAAATTTCTCAGATACCTCTTTCACTTGAGACTCCGATAGGTGAGGAAGAGAACAGTTTCCTGGGTGACTTTATAGAGGATGAGGAAGCAACAGCGCCACCAGATGCTGCTTCATTTAGCATGTTGCAAGATCAGATAAGAAAAGTTCTTCATACCTTAAATGAAAGAGAAAGAAAGGTAATTCAACTTCGATTTGGTTTAGAAGATGGTTATCCAAGAACATTGAAGGATGTAAGTAAAAGATTTAATGTTACCCGGGAAAGAATTCGTCAAATAGAATCAAAAACCCTAAGTAAACTTCGCCGTAAAGAAATAAGCTCCACATTAAGAGACTTCTTAGAGGAATAATCTACATAAATTTATAAAATCTCATTAAACTAAGCAGTAATTAAGCATAAATCACAAACCTATATTGTTATAATAAATAGAAAAACTATACTTTTATTTAAAAGCTTTTAGTAATATAATAAGTTAAAATAATAAACTTAAAATTTTAAATTATTTTTAAATATTTAGGAATAAATCAGAAAGAAAGACAATGGCTTTAGTCGTTGGGGGTGTCACTTACAATATAGAACTTTAAAACAAAAAATTAATCACAATATAATATAAACGCTCCCCGGTAGCTCAATTGGTAGAGCAAACGGCTGTTAACCGTTAGGTTGTAGGTTCAAGTCCTACCCGGGGAGCCAATACTTGAGACACAAACCCAAAATTTTTAACCAATATCATTTAACAATTGGAGAGGAAATTTAAAATAAATTTTACTTAGCAATTAAAAAAGAGCTTGTTAATTTTTCTGAATTGTAATCCTACGTAACCTAATTTTATTAACACACCAAAGTTATTTCATGTTTGTCCCTTTAAAATTTATATAAATAAATAAATTTATCCTATAAATGAGGATAAAAATAATAAATTTTATCCTTGAGAGAAGTATAAAATTCTTTTATTATTTCTACGGATAAAACAAAAATGATGGAAAAAGGGAATTGGAAAGAAATTTTTAAAGAACAGATAATCTGTATGTTTGTAGAATTTAAAATTTTGCTATATAATATAAAAAAATATTATATTTAATAATATAATTTCTTAATTTATATAATATTTTGTTATATTATTATAATAAATGGAGGGAAAGGTGAAAGCGAAAAATAAGATTGCTTTTCTTTTAAAAAAAGAAAGAGAATCACTTGGATTAACTTTAAAAGAAGTTTCTAAAAAAATGGAATTTTTACATTATCAAACATTGAGTAATATTGAATCTGGAAAAAGAGATATTAAGGCTTGGGAATTGGCTAAGTTAGCAAATATTTATAGTAGGGATATCGATTTCTTTTTTAAACCAGAAAAAAAGATAGAAGGGTATAAAATACTGTGGAGGAGCCCCGAAGAAAATATAAAGAAAGAAGAAATAAAGAGAAAATTTTTAAATTATTGTGAAAAATATAAAAATCTCCTCTTGCTTTTAGGTGAGATAGAACAAGAGAATAGGAAATTATTTTTGAATGTTAATAAAAATAATTTGTTAACTCAAAATTCTTTTGAATATGTATCTGAAATAGCTTCAAAATATTCAAATTTACTACAATTAGGGAGTCGTCCATCTTGTTCTTTAGTAAAAATTTTGGAAGAAAAAGTTGGGATAAAAATTATCCATTTAGAACTTGGATCCGAAATTTCAGGAGGTTCTACATTTGGAGATTTTGGTATGGCTATCCTAATAAATGCAAATGATGCTTCATGGCGCCGAAATTATGATTTAGCTCATGAATTTTTTCATTTAATAACTTGGGATATATTTTCTCCTGAAGAAATTTACAAAAAAGACAAACAAGGCAAAAGTAAAATTGAACAATTAGCAAATGTTTTTGCATCTGCTTTTTTACTACCAGAATATGAGTTGAGAAGTGAATTTAAGAAAAGGATAAAAAATGACCAAATATCCATGATTAGTTTAACTGAGATTGCTAGAGAATTTGATGTTTCTATTGAAGCCTTACTTTGGCGGCTTGTTAATCTAAATCTAATAGAAAAAGGCACAGTTAAAAAAGAACTTGAAAAAGGAACTATAAAAGATATTGACAGAGTATCCAGATATAAAAGTTGGAGAGGAGAAAAACCTTATCTTTCATCAAGATATATTTCCTTAGCAATTAAGGCTTTTCAGATGGGTAAGATTTCTAAAGCAAAACTTGCAGAATATATTGGAAAGAGATTTAGTGAAGTTCCATTGTTTTTGCAGAGATATGGGTACAACGAAAGCGAGGATTATTCTGTTGAATATAGTGTTACTTGATGCTGATGTAATAATAGATCTGCATAGATTTAATATTTGGAATCAGATAGTCTCCAAGCATAAAATCTATATTTCTTCAACTATTCTTCGAAGTGAAGTATATTTTTATGAAGATGATCAGAGGGGTAAACATAGTATTGACTTATTAAAAAATGTAGAATCTAAATTCTCAGAAATATCCATTTCTGCTGATGAATTGCAAAACTTTTTATTCCAATTTGATCCAGTTTTTAAAGCAGAAATCCATATAGGTGAGATAGAAGCCTTGAAGATTTTACAAGATAATAAAGATTTTTTATTTTGTACTACTGACAAAGTAGCGATTAAAGCTATTGCTCTATTAGGAAAGGGGGAACAGGGAATATCTTTTGAAAAATTATTAAAATCAAGTGGAATTAACAAAAGTTTAGAATTTAAGCATACTGAAAAATATTTTAAGAAATATTTAAGGGAAGGCAGTATTATGAGAATTCAGAACCGTGGTATTACAAAGGATTGAGTCAATAAAACCAAACGATAAATAAAAATTATATTTCACTTCGCACAATTTTTTTATCTTTAACCCAATTAATCTAAAAAATATTTTTTGAAACTTCACCTATTATTAAAAAAGGTAATACCTAAATAAAAGTGACGTAACGATATATTACACTTAACCAAAAAGCTCAATTAGTATCAGACATGTGAGAGGTAATCGTTATCAAAATAAACAGTCATTTATTTTGATAAACAGAAGTCTTATCAAAGACAATTTATATAACGAAGTTTTAAAGAAGTGTCTGGTCGTAAGTTTTATAAGATAATTCTTATATCATTTTTATTTTTTTGTTATTATCGAAATATAATCAAATTATAATATTGACATATGTTATATTATATATTATATTATATATTAACATATGTATTTGGGAGGTGAAAATGAAGACTATAAATGCGCTGACTTTTCGTAAAAAATTTGGAAGTACCCTTGATGAAGTGCATAATAAAAAAACTTGTATAATTATTTCCCGAGCAAATAAGCCCTTAGCAGTGATAATTCCTTATGAGGATTATAAGGAGCAGAAGGAAGAAAGGGCGCGAGAGAGAAGACTTCGCCTGGCTGCATCTAAAATCAATAAATGGCGAAAGAAACATGCTCAACAGTTAAAAGGTCTAAATTCAGTGGAAATAATTCGCAAAATGAGAGCAGAGAGATGAATATATTAGATACATCTGTAATATTGAAAATGATTTTTGAAGAGCAAGATACAAATCTGGCACTTCAACTGATAGAGAATCACATCACAGGAAAAGAAAAAATGGCTGCTCCCGAACTTTTGTATTATGAACTGGCTAATGTTTTAGCCACTAAAACTCCTTTATCTGTTAAAAGTTCTTCTTCAGCTCTGGCTGAGATATTTAATCTTGAGATTGAAACCTATACCCTGGGTGTGGAGGAGTTTCTTTCTTCGATCAACATTTCCTATAAATATAAAATAAGTGTTTATGATGCAAGCTATATGATTTTAGCTGAAAGACTTAACTGTAATTTCATCACCGCTGATGTAAAATTAGTTAAAAAGACAAAAGATTTGAAGTTTGTCAGATTATTAAATGATATTAAGGTGTTGAGCTAACTTTTACAAAACATATGATATTAAATATTGGATTGTAGGTTCAAGTCCTACCCGGGGAGCCATTCTTTTTGATACGAACTTCAATTGTTGAGGGGGGAGGAAGTTTCCTTTTCCGCGCTCTAAAAATTTTGACCTGCCTTGCGATAGCAAGGCAAGGTCCTTTTTGTTATCAGAAATTTCTAAATTTTCCGAATAAAATAGGGTAATTTTGATGTTTTCTTTAGAATAAATAATATCTTTAATAAACCTTTTTACTAAAAGATTTCTTTCGACCCCCCTCCTTTTTTCAAGAGCAGAAATCAAAGATTGAAGAATAGAAAGTATGGCTTCTGAACTGAATTTGGAGCATACTTTCCTTAGTTCGAATCCAGCCCGGTGGGGCGAACCTGAATTTTTTAAGTCAGGTTTCGAACTATTTAAGCTATGATTTAGCTTAAAAACAAGATTTTCCACATAGTTTTTATCTATAGAAATTCTTTCTAAATTTTCCAAAATATATCTTTCTAATCTCGTAGCACTAACTTGCTTTGTTGAGCAAGCTTGCCAATCTTTATGATGAGTAGAAGTGCAACGATAGTAAAAATATCTTTTAAGTTTTCCTTGACTTCTCTTGTTGGTAAAACAAGGCGTCATTTTAGAACCGCATTCTTTACAATTGATCAAACCTCCAAAAAGAAAATCTCGGTAAACTCTGAATTTCTTATTTTTCTTTTTGTGAATTTTTTTAGCTAGTTCAAAAACCTTTTCAGAAATTATTGGTTCATGAATTCCTTGATAAATTTGGCCAGCATATTTAATTTTTCCAGCGTAAACAGGGTTTCTTAAAAGATAGCCGAGAACGTTTTTGTAAAAAAGATTACCGTTCCTGTTTTTAATATTTTTCTCTTTCAATAGCTCATAAACCTTGACTAAAGAACCGGTTTTAATATAAGTTTCAAAAATCAATCTTATAATTTCTGATTCCTTTTTATCAATAACAAGTTTTTTACTCTCTTTTTTATAGCCAAAGGGTGGAATTCCACCATTCCACATTCCTTTTTTAGCTCTTTCTACCATTTTATCTCTCGTTCTTTCACTGGCTAATTCCCTTTCAAATTGAGCAAAGGTAAGCATTATATTCCTTAATAGTCTGCCAGAAGGAGTAGAGGTGTCAAACCTTTCGGTTATAGAGATAAAGCTAACATCATTTTGCTCAAAAAATTCTATCATTTGGTAAAAATCTTTGGGTGAACGGGTGAGCCTATCAATCTTATAAGCTAAAATGATATCAATTTTCTTTTGTTTTATATCTTCAAGTAATTCCTGTAATGCTGGTCTCTTAATGTTAGCTCCGGTATGGCCAGCATCAGAATAGACTTTAAAAACCAGCCAGTTATTCTGACTTCTGATAAAAGCCCTGATTTTTTCTTCCTTAGCTTCTCAAGATGAAAATTCATTTTCAGGTTGGTTATCTTTTGATTCTCTTGGGTGATTTTCTCAGAGTTTG
>DAOWJR010000062.1 GCA_030640275.1 Actinomycetes bacterium
ATCTTTTAGATTATCCAAAGGAAAGAGTTGAAACAATTGTGATTGATAATGGTTCAACTGATTCTTCGGTAGAATTTATTAAAGAAAGTTATCCGAAAGTAAAAATTATTGAGAATGATAAAAATATTGGATTTGCTCCTGCAGTAAATCAGGGTGCAAAAACAGCTGGTGGGAAATATATTGCAATACTAAATAATGATACAAGGGTGGACTCTAAGTGGTTAATAGAACTTATAAAACCAATCTATGAATATAATCAGGTAGTATGTACTGGGTCTAAAGTTCTTAGTTGGGATGGTAAAAAGATAGATTTTGTAGGTTCTATGGTTAATTTTGAAGGTAAGGGTTTTCAGATTGATTATGGTTTTCCAATTGAGCATGATAAGTATACAGAAGATAAATATTATCTTTTTGTAAATGGTAGTTCAATGCTTGTAGATAAGGAAGTATTTTTAAATGTTGGTGGATTTGATGAGGATTTTTTTGCTTATTACGAAGATGTTGATTTTGGATGGAGACTCTGGATATTAGGTTATAAGGTTGTATTTACCCCAAAATCAATTGTTTACCACCATCATCATGGAACCTCATATAGGTATGGTCATGATAGACACAGGTACTTAATGGAAAGAAATTCTCTTTATACAATTTATAAAAATTATTCAGATAAGAATTTAGGGAGGATATTCTCTTCATCTTTACTCAATCAACTTTCCAGAGTTTTTGTAGAAACAGAACTTTCCAGTGATAGCTATAAGATAAATTATCAAGGTGATGTAAAAGATAAAGAGGAACTTTCAAGACTTTCTGGTAGTTCACTTTTGGCTACCAAAGAATTCATTCAGAATCTTGATAAACTAAAACAGAAGAGAGAATGGATTCAAGCTAATAGGAAAAGGTCAGATAATGTTATTTTTAACTATTTTAAGGGAGAGTTTCTTGCTATTTCTCCAAATGAGGAGTATCAGAAGAATCAGCAGCAGATTTTAAAAGCATTTGATGTTTATGATATTTTTCAAAAAAGTAAAAGAAAAACTATTTTGATATTGTCTAATGACATTGTGGCTAAAAAATTGGCAGGACCTGGAATAAGATGTATCAATTTTGCACAGATTCTGAGTGAGTATTTTAATATTATAATAGCCATTCCAAATGAACCTGATTTTACACCAGAACGATATGAATTAGTCAAGGTTGACTCAGGAAATATCAGTGAGTTGGTTGATAGAGCAGATATTATCATGACTCAGGGAACACAATTTATCAGGTACACTTCATTAAAGGAAACTGATAAACCCATTATAATGGACTTATATGACCCATTTAATATTGCAACTTTAGTAGAATATTCACATCTTTCTATTAGAGAATGGGAAAAGGTTTATAAGCAGGTTCACAACAATTTAAAAGAACAACTGTATTATGGTGATTTCTTTATATGTGCAAGTGAAAGACAGAGAGATTATTGGCTTGGTTTGTTAACTGCTTTATATAGAGTAAATCCTATAGTATTTAAGAATGATATTAGTTTGAGAAGATTGATTGATGTTGTACCTTATGGAATCTCATCAAAAAAGCCACTCCATTCAAAAAATGTATTAAAAGGTGTTATTCCTGATATAAAAGATGATGATAAAGTAATAATGTGGGGAGGAGGAATATATAACTGGTACGACCCGTTAACATTAGTTTATGCAATTAATAAGATATCAAAAAAGAGAGACGATATAAAATTGTTTATTATGGGAGTAAAACATCCAAATCCAGATGTAAAGGAACTTTCGCTTCTAAATGAAACATTTCGTTTATCAGAGTCTTTAGAATTAAAAGATAAATTTATATTTTTTTATACAGATTGGGTGGAATATGAAGAAAGGCAGAATTATTTACTCGAATCTGATATAGGAATTATTACTCATCCTGACCATATTGAGACTAGACTGTGTTTTAGAAATAGAATTTTAGATTATATTTGGGCAAACCTTCCAATAATATCTACAAAAGGTGATATATTGAGCGATATGGTAGAAAAGGAGGAGTTGGGTTTGACTGTTGATGCAAATGATGTAGATTGTTTAGTAAAAGCAATAGAAGAGCTTTGTGATAATCATCAGTTGATAAAAAAATGTAAACAGAATTTAGAGAGAATTACCCCCACATTTTATTGGGAGGAAGTAGTAAAACCTTTAATCAATTATTGTAATGATCCAGTAAAAACAGCATATAGAAAAGAAGCAGAGGAAAAAAAATTAAGAGAGAAAAAATTAGAATTAGAGGGAGTTCTATTAATGAAGGAAGGATCAGAGAAAGGTTTACAAAGAAAAGGTTTGTACTATTATATAAAAAGGTTTCTATATCATTTGCGGTATAGTGGTTTTAAAAAAGCTATTCAATTCACAAAAAATATATTGTCAAAGAAATAATTTTAAATTACGGGGATTAAAATTTGGAAGTAGGATTTAAAAATAAATTTACAAAATTTTTAAAAAATATTCTTAGAAAGATAATTACACCAGAAATATTCGAAAATAACAAAAATAGAATTTCATTTTATAAATATCTTTTAATTGGTCTGTTTTTAAGATTTTTATTTATTCCATTCTTTTTTCAAGTTGATATCTTATCAAGCTATACAAGAGCTGCTGGTCAACTTTTTGAAACTATACCAGAAACTCCAGCTGTTATACAATTAGTAATGCATTGGTTCCATGTTTTCTTTTTAAAAATAATAGTACAAATTATTCCAAATCTAAAAACCATCTTAGAGATATCGAATGAACACATACAATGGCTATCTTTTGCGGGTGATAACCAGGTTTTTAGAATGTTATCGGTTATAAAATTTCCATATTTTATATTTGATTTAGCCTGTGCTTTCTTACTTTTAAGATTTACAAAGGATACAAAGACCAATCTGAAGGTTTTTAAACACTGGATGATAAATCCCGTAGTAATTTTTGTGACTTATATCTTTGCAAGGTTTGATGTGGTCCCTCTCTTCGTAACCATTCTTGCACTCTATTTTGCTATGAAAGACAGAAAATATATTTCTATACTTTTTTTAGTAATAAGCATAGTAATGAGATTTTTCCCTGTATTGATTTTGCCATTTTTAATTATCTATCTTGCAAAAAATAGAAAAGATTATATCATCTTTTCATTATTAGGAATATCCGGGCTATTAGCTTTGGAGGTTGGTTCAAGACTTTTATTTGGAAGTAGTGCTTTATTTAAGTTGCTGAATTCGCAGCATTTTACATTTTTGATTGCTCTGAAGTGGGGGATGGAAGGATTACATGTATATCTTATTCCTTTGGTGATTTTCTTTACTTTAATTATTATCTCATTTTTTGAAATTAGCGATAAAAGTTTTTCTAATTTATTAAAGTATAGTCTTATAGCTTTTCTACTCTGGTTTTCCTTCGGATATTATCATCCACAATACTTACTTTGGATTATTCCATTTTTAATATTTCAATTTGTGGAAAATGATAGGATATTTTACTATCATATTTTACAAGTATTAATTATTCCATTTATTCTACTTTATTGGGGTCAACTTGTTACTACTTTCTTATTTGTGCCAATTGATAGTAGATTTTTTGTCTATTTTCCAGATATTGTAGACATAATAAGAAAGTATTATTCACCAGCTAAATTTGCAAATATATTTAGCAGTATATTTTCTGGCGTTTCAATCTGGATAATATATGAGGTTTTTAAACTATCTAAAATAAAATCAAATTTAATCTTTGATACAAAAAAAATAAAATAATATTTAAAGCTTTAGTGAATATTAAATTCTAATTGAGGGTTTAAATATTAAACTAAGAAAAATTTATTTTATTGATTTTAGTATTTTTTGAAATGAACAATAAATATCAAAAATCTATAAATAGAAGAATTAATATTAAAAAAAGAATGGATAGTAAAACAAAAATTAAAAAGCTACTTATAATCTCATTGCTTTTAATTGTTATATTGACTTTAACTAATTGTGGTCGTCCATTTTATGTTCCAGGAGCAAGTATGGGTTATTTTCTATGGCAAACTGAAGATAAAGAATATCACATACGTTGGAGTAATGATTGGGTTAGAAATGCTCCAGAGGATAATTTGCGTAAATTTTCTGGCTCAATTAGAACTGATGGCGTAATAACTATAAAAAATTTATATCTGTGGGAAGGAGAAGAACTTACAAAAGACAT
>DAOWJR010000021.1 GCA_030640275.1 Actinomycetes bacterium
ATAGATTTACCTTCTTTAAACTCTACTTTTAACTCCTTTTTAAACTTTATCAAGATAAGTTCTCACCCCTTATTGTTTATCAAATACAACAATAGCACATAAAAACTAATTTTTAACAGATATAAAACTATATAAAGATAAAACATATTATTAATTATATGTTAAATTATTTTTGTTTATTCTCTAAATTCGATAGTGCTTTAAAAACTAAATCTTTAATGACTTTTCCGTCAGCTTTTCCAGTCACTTGAGGCATAATTTTACCCATCACTTTACCAAGATCTCTTACAGTTTTTGCTTCAACTTCTTCAATAATTGAATTAATCATAGTTTTTAACTCACCTTGAGTAAGCTGTTTTGGAAGATAAGTTTTTAATATTTCCTTTTCTTTTCTCTCCTTATCAGCTAATTCCTTCCTACCACCTTTCTCAAATTCAATTATAGATTCTTTTCTCTTTCTCACTTCTCTATTCAATATCTTGAAAAATTCCTGTTCATCTAATTCTTTAAGTAATTTTTTTTCCTCATTTATAATACTGGCTATTAAAAGTCTAAGGGTTGAAACCTTTAATTTTTCACCCTCTTTTAATGCTTTTTTCATATCTTTTCTTATTAATTCCTGGTACATATTATTGCCTTATTCCTTCCATTCTTAAATCTTTAACTTTTTGTAATAATACATCAACTATTTCGCCCTTTCTTGAAGTTCTATCTCCAAAAAGTACTTTAATATAATTTTCAGAAGTCCCCATTTTCTGATAATCATTTTTACCATTATTTTCTATCAAAACTTTTACTTTTTCTCCGATATTACTTTTTAGATAGTTAATTCGAAGTTTATCAGCGAGTTTTAATGTCTTTTCACTTCTCATATTAATTAAATGTGAAGAGACTTTATCTTTCATTTTTTCTGCTATTGTACCAGGTCTTTCAGAGTATTTAAATACATGTACCTTACTAAAATATAGCTTTTTAAGAATCTTCAAATTTGCCTGGAAATCCCTTTCCTGCTCACCTGGAAAACCTACTATTAAATCAGTGGTTATAGCAATTTTTGGTATTTTAAATCTTATTTTATTTATCTTTTCCTGAAATTGCTTTATATTATATCCTCTTCTCATCATTTTTAGTATTCTATCACTCCCACTCTGTAATGAAATATGTAAATGAGGACATAATCTATTGTTCTCAGATAATAAATCAATCAATGAGGATGAAATGTTGTTGACATCTATAGAACTCAGCCTCACCCGAAAAATATTAGTTTTTTTCAATATCTCCTCAATCAAACCTGTTAAATCCGTTTCATTTTCTAATTCTTTGCCATAAATACCGATGTTTATTCCAGTTAAAACTACCTCTTTAACTCCTTCTGAAACTAAATATTTTATCTCATTTATTATCTCTTTTTTATTTCTACTTATAGGTTTTCCCCTTACATATGGAACTATGCAATATGAACAAAAATTATCACAACCATCTTCTATTTTTACTAAAGCCCTGGTATGGGAGGAATAATTTAAAAATTCTGGCTTTGTTCTACCTAATTCTATATTACTTAACCTTGTTCTGTTTATATTAAAATTTGAACTTTTTGGTATTCGTAAAATATCCTCCAAAATATCTGGAAGATCTGCTTTTTTTTCATTAGGAAACACACCAAAAATCCCATTTATATCTTTCAGTTCTTCTTTGTCTCTATTTACATAACAACCCATTGCAATTACTTTACTATCTGGATTTTTTGAAATAAGTTTCCTTAACATCTGTCTTGATTTTCTGTCTGCTTGTTTTGTAACTGTACATGTATTTACTAAACAAATATCTGGATTATCTTTTTCTGATACCTTATCCCATCCTCTTAGGATGAGTTCTTTTGCCAATCTATCTGATTCATATTGATTTGTTTTGCAACCTAAAGTTTTTATATAAAATCTCAAATAACTCTTCCTCTAAATTATCTTATGTATCTTCCTTAACGTTCTCTTTTAGACAAAAAAGTCTTGGAATAGACATATTACTCCTTTAAATATCTATTTTTATATATAAATGGTAGCATAAATTAACTTATAAATATCATTATTTTTTGCAATTATAATTGGCATTTCGTTAGAAATGATGAAGAATTTATTTGAAGGCTTTTTTTAGTTTGGTTATGAAATTTGTAGTTCCATTTCCGACTTTTAATCCTTTTGCTTTTGCTATTTCTTGAATAAGTTTTATCTCCTTTTTAGTCATTTTCTTTGGGGTTTCAACCACAATCTCTATTATATGATTCCCTCTCATATTTCTACCTAAATGCTGGATTCCTTTATTTTTTAATTTGATTCTCTCTCCGCTTTGAATACCTGGAACTATCTCTATCTCATCCTTACCATCAAGGGTTTCAACCATAACTTTAGACCCCAATGCAGCTTCATAAAAAGTGATTTTCTTCTTAGAAAATATATTATAACCATCACGAACAAATTGTTTATGAGGTCTTACTTCAATCTGAACATATAAATCTCCATAAGCTCCACCTCTAATTCCAGCATTACCTTTTCCAGATATTTTCAATCTTGTCCCAGTGGATACTCCAGCAGGAATATTCATTGCAAATTTAGTCTTTTTATAGACTCTTCCCTCTCCATTACATTGACTACACGGTTTTGCTATAACCTTACCCCTCCCTCTACAATTAGAACATGTTCTGGATGAAATCACTGTACCAAAAAAACTTTGACGGGTGGTTCTTATTTCACCTGCACCATTACAGGTGGGACAATTTTTTAACTCTCCATCTTCTGAACCAGAGCCTCCACATTTTTTACATGCTTCATACCTCTCATACTCCAAGTCTTTTTTCACTCCAAATGCAGCTTTCTTAAAGGAAATCTTTATTCCCTTCAAAATGTTATCACCCATAATAGACCATGTTTCAGGTCTTGTTCTAACTCTTGTTCCAAAAGAGGGTTCCCCGAAAAAATCAAATATATTTTTCAGGAAAAAATCACCAAAACCAAATTCCCTAAATATTGACGAAACAGAAGAGTAGTCAGGTCTATAAGAATCTCCAAAAACTTTATGACCAAACATATCATATCGATTTCTCTTTTCAGAATTACTCAAAACCTCATAAGCTTCAGTTGCTTCTTTAAATTTATCCTCAGCTTTTGGGTCATCCGGATTTACATCAGGATGATATTTTCGAGCAAGTCCTCTATAAGATTTCTTTATTTGAGTATTATCTGCAGATCTTGGAACTCCAAGAACCTCATAATAATCTCTTTTAGTCAATTTAGCTCACCTTAAAATAAATGTTAAAATTTCTAATTATAAAATATTTTTATTCCATTTTAAAGAGGGATTTGAAAATTTCTGATGGAACTTCAACTTTTCCAAACCTTTTTAACTTTTTCTTCCCAGCTTTTTGTTTCTCAAGTAATTTTCTCTTCCTGGTGACATCCCCCCCATATAGCTTGGCTGTGACATCTTTTCTTCTTGCTGGAATGGTCTCTCGGGCTATTACTTTTTTTCCGATAGCTATCTGTATTGCAACTTCAAAAAGTTGTCTTGGGATTAGCTCTTTTAACCTTTTTGCGAGTTCTCTCCCCCTATTATAAGCTTTATCTCTATGAATCATAAATGAGAAAGCATCAACGGTTTCACCTGCTAATTTTATATCCAACTTAACAATATCACTCTCTTTATACCCGGTAAGTTTATAGTCAAGTGAGCCATAACCTTTGGTTTTAGATTTAAGCAAGTCAAAAAAATCAACTATAATTTCAGAAAGTGGAATTTCATATTCCAAATGAACTTGTGCTGGTGAAGGATAAGACATATTTAAAAATTCCCCTCTCTTTTCTGTGCATAAATCCATTATTGCTCCGATATATTCAGCTGGAGTATAAATTGTAGCTTTTACATAAGGTTCCTCGATCTTATTTATTTGAACATTAGTGGGAAAATCTGCAGGATTCTTTACAACAATGTCTCCCCCAGTTCCAGTTTTTATCTTATATGCAACTTGTGGAATAGTTGCTAATAGATCAAGATCGTATTCTCTTCTCAACCTTTCCATCACAATATCCATATGAAGTGACCCCAAAAATCCACATCTGAAACCAAATCCTAAGTTAGGTGAGATCTCGGGAGTAAAAAAAAGTGCAGAATCATTCAATTTTAATTTTAAAATTGAATCTTTAAGCAGCTCATATTGTCCTCCATCAACAGGGTAAAGACCACAATAAACCATCGGTTTTGGTTCTTTATATCCTGAAAGAGGTGATGATGCCCTAAAAGCCTTATCAGTAATTGTATCTCCAACTCCCACCTTTTGAACATCTTTAAATCCAGTAATCATATATCCGACTTCTCCAGCTGATAGCTTATTTAGTGGAAACATTTTTGGAGTAAATATTCCTATCTCCTCCACCTGAGTTGATACATTTTTTGCCATCATCTCAATTACAGTTCCCTTTTTAATAGAACCGTTTATTATCCTTGTAAATGCAACTACTCCTCTATAAGGATTAAAGTCTGAATCAAAGATTAAAGCTTGAAGTGGTTTATTGATATCCCCTTTTGGTGAGGGAATGTTTTTTACTATATTCTCCATAAGTTGTGGTACTCCCTCACCAGTTTTAGCTGAAACAAAAGATATATCATCACTTTTCACACCCAAAATATCTATAAGTTGTTGACTGACCTCTTTTGGTCTTGCTCGGGATAAATCTATTTTGTTAATTACAGGTATAATCTTTAATCTATTTTCTAAAGCTAAGTATATATTAGCCAGGGTCTGTGCTTGAACACCCTGAGCAGCATCAACAACAAGTAGTGCTCCCTCACAAGCAGCTAAGCTTCTTGAAACCTCATAAGTGAAATCAACATGACCGGGAGTATCTATCAGATTAAAAATGTAAAAATTGCCATCCTTGTAATGATACAATATTCTAACAGCATGAGCTTTTATAGTTATACCTTTCTCACGCTCCAAATCCATATCATCTAAGTACTGCTCAGCCATTTCCCTCTCTGGAACTGTTTTTGTTATTTCCAAAAATCTATCAGCTAAAGTGGATTTTCCATGATCAATATGGGCAATTATTGAAAAATTTCTTATAAACTTAATTCTGTCCATTTTTCATCCAAAAACAATAAAGTATTTAATGTATTGTTAATTTTACTTTAATAAAAGTCTAAAATCTAAAAATAGCTTTGGATATATTACATATTGGATTAATTTAGGAAGTTTTAAATCTCTCTTTTATAATCTGAAATATAGTGCTTAATTCCTCTACCTTCATTATAAAGCATAATGCAATATAGACCATTAAAGCAAGGGTTATAGAGATTAATATAGAAAAAAGTAAGCCTAATTTATATGAGGAAAGCAGATTATAAATATAGTTATGTGCAAAATAAACAAATACAGCCATTATAAAGGAGGCTAAAAATATTTTTAATGTAGAATACAAAATCTTTGTTCCTCCTAATCTTCCTATCTTTTTTCTAAGTAGTAAAAATAATAGTAAAAAATTAATTGAAATAACTAAAGATGTAGATAAAGCCAAACCTGCTGTCTTTAAAAATCTTATTAAAATCATGTTAAAAAATAATGTGCAGCAAATGGAAAAAATTGCAACCTTTAGCGGAGTTTTTGAATCCTTTAATGCAAA
>DAOWJR010000035.1 GCA_030640275.1 Actinomycetes bacterium
ATGTACTTAAGAAAGTAAAAGAAGAGGATGTAAGATTTATCAGGTTGTGGTTTACAGATATTCTTGGTTTTTTAAAAAGTGTAACCATAACTGCTAGTGAATTAGAAATTTCATTAGGGGAAGGCACTGGATTTGATGGATCATCAATTCATGGATTTTCCAGAATAGATGAAAGTGATATGATAGCTATGCCTGATCCTAAAACTTTTCAGATACTTCCATGGAAAACAAAAGATAAACATGAGGCAAGGATGTTTTGTAATATTTTAGAACCAGACAAGTCTTTTCATAAAGGTGACCCGAGATGGGTTTTAAAGAAGAACCTAAAATGTATAAAAGATATGGGATATACATTCTTTGTTGGACCAGAACTTGAATATTTTTATTTTAAAAATTCTGAAGGTAAACCAGAAGGACTTGATGAAGGAGGATATTTTGATTTAACACCACCTGATATTGCGACTGATTTAAGAAAAGAAACAATACTTGCTCTTCAAGAATTGGGAATTGATGTAGAGAGTAGCCATCATGAAGTGGCTCCCAGTCAACACGAAATAGATCTCAAGTTTACTGAAGCTTTAACTATGGCAGATATTACTATGACATCAAGATTAGTAGTAAAGGAGATAGCAGTCCAAAATGGTGTTTATGCAACTTTCATGCCTAAACCTGTATTTGGAATAAATGGAAGTGGTATGCACATCCATATGTCTCTTTATAAGAATAGTAAGAATATCTTTTTTGATCCAGATGATGAATACAAGCTTTCAATTGAAGCTAAAAGATTTATAGCAGGACTCCTAAAACATGCTCCTGAAATAACAATATTAACTAACCAATGGATTAATTCATATAAGAGATTAACTCCAGGATATGAAGCCCCAGTTTATCTGTCCTGGGCTCTGCGCAATAGATCTGATTTGATCAGAGTCCCTGTTTACAGGTATGGTCAGGAACATGCAACTCGAATAGAATATCGAGCACCTGACCCTGCTTGTAATCCATATTTAGCCTTTTCAGTGATTTTAGCAGCAGGACTTGAAGGAATTCAAAAAGAGTATGACCTTGTTCCACCAGTAGAGAGGAATGTATATGAAATGAGTGACGAAGAAAGAGAAAGAGAAGGAATAGGTTCTCTTCCAGGAAATCTTTTTGAAGCCCTTGAATTGGCAGAAAAAAGCACCCTTGTTAGAGAAACTTTAGGAGATCATGTTTTTGATAAATTTATTGAGAATAAAAAGATAGAATGGGATAATTATAGAACTCAAGTAACTGATTATGAGATAAAGCGTTATCTTCCGATACTTTAAAGGAACAGTCAATTTTTAAAATTTGTTCATTATTTAACTTAAGGAGAAAAATATGTGTGGAATAATTGGATATGTTGGAGAAAAAGACTGTGCTTCAATATTGCTAAATGGATTAAAAAGACTTGAATATAGAGGCTATGACTCATCAGGAATAGCTATATTAAATAAAGAAGGTAACAGAAATGAAATTTCGATGGTAAAGCGAGTTGGTAATTTAAAAAAGTTGGAAAAAGCTTTATTAGAGAAAGAAATGAAAGGTAATTTAGGAATTGGTCATACGAGATGGGCTACTCACGGGAAACCTCACAGACTTAATGCGCATCCTCATTCAGACTGTAAAAATGAGATCCTTTTGGTTCATAATGGAATTATTGAGAATTATGAACCACTCAGGAAGGAGTTAGTTTTGAAAGGACATAAATTTGTCTCAGAAACAGATACTGAGGTGCTTGTTCATTTAGTTGAGGAGTTATATAAAGATGATTTGGTAGAAGCTGTTAAAGAGGCATTAAAAAAAGTGGAAGGTTCTTATGCAATAGTGGTGATGAGTATCAAATCCCCTAATCAGCTGGTTGGAGCAAGATATGACAGCCCATTGGTTGCAGGATTAGGAAATGGTGAAAATTTTCTTGCATCTGACATTCCAGCAATTCTCGAACACACTAACAGATTTTTAATAGTTGATCAGGGAGAGATAGTAAATATTACTAAAGATAAAGTAGAAATATATGATAGGAATGGTAATAAAATCAATAAAAAACCATATAAGACTAATTGGGATATATCTTTGGCTGAAAAGGAGGGTTATGAGGATTTCATGTTAAAGGAGATTATGGAGCAACCTGTAGCTGTAAGGGAAACATATAGAGCTCACGTTTATAAGCATAAGATAAGTTTAGATGAAAGTAGTTTACCACTTGAAATTATAAAAAAAGCAAAGAAAATCTTTGTCATTGCTTGTGGAACATCTCTATTTGCAGGTTTTGTAGCAAAGGGAGTTATTGAAAAATTTGCTAAAATTACTGTTGACGTTGTAACTGCTTCAGAGTTTAGATATATGAATCCTATAATTCCTGATCCAAGCATTATAATAGCTATATCACAATCTGGTGAAACATTAGATACAATTGCTGGAATCAGGGAAGCAAAAAAGAAAAAAGCATGGGTTTTAGTTGTATCAAATGTGATGGAGAGTTCCGCAGTTAGAGAATCTGATGGAGCTATGTATACTTTTGCTGGTCCTGAAATAGGAGTAGCTGCTAGTAAAACACACACATCACAGATTATGGTAAGTTATTTATTAGCCCTTTATTTAGCCAAGATTAGAGGTACAATTACTGAGGATGAGATTGCTTTTCACTTAAAAACATTAAAAGGAGTTCCGGATAAGATAAAATCAGTTTTAGATAGTCGGGATGAAATAAAAGAGTTTGCTGATATATATTGTAAATATCCAAACTTCATATATATTGGAAGGAAATTTGGTTTACCTGCTGTTATGGAAGGTGCATTAAAATTAAAAGAGATATCATATATACACGCAGAAGCATATCCAGCAGGAGAGATGAAACATGGTCCTATTGCCCTTGTAGGAGAGAATTGTCCGGTAGTAGCTATTGTTAATAAGTCAAGCATATATAGTAAGATAATTAGTAACATTAATGAGGTAAAAGCAAGGGGCGCTTCTGTTCTAGCGTTAGCTACAATTGGTGATAGCAAAATAAAGAATTTAGTAGATCATATTATAGAAGTTCCTGAGATACCTGAGGAATTCTCTGCTATTATAAATGTAGTCCCACTACAACTTTTTGCTTATGAAGTAGCAAAGAAACTTGGGTGTAATGTGGATCAACCAAGAAATTTAGCAAAAACAGTTACAGTAGAGTAATAAAATGAAAGATAATTTTAATATATTAGGAGTGGGGATAGATTTAGTTGAAGTTGATAGGATTAAAAAGTTAATAAATAAGTACTCCAAATTTTTAAATAAATTTTTCACTAAAAACGAAATTGAATATTGTAATGGTAAAAAAAACAGAGCTATCCATTTTGCTGGAAAATTTGCAGCTAAAGAAGCCATTATCAAATCTATTGGATTTGGCAATAATGCTTTAAAATTAAGAGAGATTGAGATTAATAATATGAGTAATACTAATAATAATTCGATTCCAAAAGTTATACTACACGGTTCTGCTCTTAGCCTTGCTAATAAAAGGGATATAGAAGAAATTTTAATTAGTATTACTCATACAAAAGAATATGCTATTGCTATAGCTTATGCAAGAGGTAAAGCATGAGTATAAACAAGGTTCTAACTGGTTATGAGATGGTTGAAATTGATAAGATTGCAGTTAAAAGAGGAATAAAAGCATTGGATTTAATGGAAAAAGCTGGGCAGAAGGTTACCAATATTGCAAAAAAGGAATTAGAAGATTTTGGGAAAAAAAATGTTTTAGCTGTTTGTGGTAAAGGAAATAATGGAGGAGATGGTTTTGTAGCATCCTCTATACTTCATAGTAAAGGTTTCAATGTTATAACTTACTATATTGGTGAGCCAGAAGAGCTAAGGGAACCTTCAAAGACAAGCTTTAAAAAAGTGAAGTTATCTGGACTTACTCTAAAAAAAATAGAAAAAGATTTAATCTCATTTAAGAAAGACTTAAAAAATTGTGATTTTGTTATTGATGCAATTTTTGGAACTGGCTTAAAAAGACCTGTTAAAGGAATATATTTAGATATAATAAACCTTATAAATAATGCTAATAAATATGTTTTGTCTATAGATATTCCATCGGGAGTAAATGGAAATTCTGGAGAGGTATTAAACGCAGCAGTAAAAGCAAATATTACTGTTACATTGCAAACTTATAAATTTGGACTTTTAAACTATCCAGGAGCAAGTTATGTAGGAGATATAAAATGTGTAGACATAGGAATACCTCAAGATTTGGTAGACAAATATTGTAAGATTTTTTTCATTGATGATGAGTGGGTTTTAAAAAGACTTCCAAAAAGAAAAGCATATGCTCACAAAGGTGACGCGGGAAAGCTTTTTGTTATAGCAGGCTCACCCAGTTTTACAGGAGCAGCTTATATGTGTTCTATGTCAGCTCTTATAGGTGGAGCCGGTGTTGTAACAATAGCAATTCCTGAGGGATTAAATACAGTAATGGAAACCAAATTAACTGAGGTAATGACATTACCACTTCCTCAAACAAAAGATGGAACATTAGCTATCTCAGCTCTTCCCAAAATATTGGATGAGGTTAAAAAATTTGACTGCCTGGCAATTGGTCCCGGGATTTCATTAAATGAGGAAACTTCAGATTTAGTTATTTCTTTGGTTAAAAATTTGAAAATACCATTGGTAATAGATGCGGATGCACTTACAATATTATCAAAGAATTTGGAAGTTTTAAGAAACTTGAAAGTTCCAATTGTAATTACTCCTCATCCAGGTGAATTATCAAGGTTACTACATATTAATAAAGTAGAGTTAAAAGACAGGTTAGAATTGAATCGGGAGATTTCTAAAAAAATTGGAAAAATCTCTGTTTTAAAAGGAGCCAGAACATTGGTTTCTAATCCTGAAGGTGAAACATTTATTAACTTAACCGGTAGTCCTGCTATGGCAACTGCTGGTTCTGGGGATATCTTGGTAGGATTAATTGCTTCACTTATAGTTCAAGGTGTCGATCACTATGATGCTGCTATAATGGGAACATATTTACATGGTCTTGCTGGAGATATGGCTGCGGAAGAGATTGGTCAGCGCTCTCTTATTGCAACAGATATAATGAACAAAATTCCAGACACATTTTTAAGAATTGAGGGAGCCTTCCCATTTACCGAATAATCTAATTTTTTAATTTAGAAAGAAAAAAGTGTGAAAATTTATAGACCTGTTTGGGCTGAGGTAAATTTAAATAATATTAAAGATAACATGAGGTTTATTAGAACCTTGATATCTAAAAGCACAAAGATAATGGCTGTTATTAAAGCCAATGGGTATGGCCACGGTGCATTAAAAGTGGCTAAAGCAGCAATTGAAGCAGGGGTTGAAAGATTAGGGGTAGCATCAGTTGAAGAAGTATTAGAGCTTATAAATGATGATATTAAAGCTCCTATACAATTATTAAGCCAACCACCTATATCATCTGTTAAGATAATAGTTGAAAATTCAACAATCAAAAACTCAATAATTAGCACTGTATATACTAAAAATTTTGTAAAAGCACTATCGGAGGAAGCACATAATCAAAGTAAAAAATGTTTAGTTCATGTAAAAGTTGATACAGGAATGCACAGAGTAGGAATAAGCACTGAACATGTTATAGACTTAGTTAAATATATATCTACACTCTCGAATATAGAAATTGAAGGATTGTTTACACATTTTGCTTGCGCTGATGATACCAAAAATCCATATACATTATTACAACTAAAAAGATTTATAAAATTAAAAGAAACTCTAAAAAAGAACAATTTTAAATTTAAAATATATCACTGTGCAAACTCAGCAGCTACTCTAAATTTTTCACAGACTCACATGGATATGATCAGAATAGGTATAGCAATGTATGGATTAAGGTCTTCAGAAAAGACTTTCTCATTACAAGTAAAGCCAGCACTCTCCTTAAAGGCAAAGATATCCTATTTAAAAGAGGTAGAAAAAGGAGAAGGAATTTCCTATGGATTAACATTTAAAACAAATAAAAAAAGTTTGATAGCTACTATACCAATTGGTTATAGAGATGGATATCCCAGACAATTATCCAATAAGGGAGTGGTTTTGGTTAAAGGGAAAAGGGTTCCAGTTGTTGGAAATGTCACAATGGATCAGATAATGATAGATGTTACTGATATAGATGAAGTTAAAATTGGAGATGAAGTGGTTATAATAGGAAATCAGGGAGAAGAAAAAATAGAAGTAGATGAGTTATCAAGAACTTTAAATACAATTGACTATGAAATTGTGTGTGGTATAAATAACAGAGTTCCCCGAATATACATAGAATAAAAATTTAGGTACAGTAAATAATATTGATTAAACTTCAAATTTTAAAATAATTATTAAAAAATTTCAGTCATTTAAAGTAAAAATTTTAGTTCCAACTTTAATTTCACCTTCTTTATAAAACTACTATTTCTAAAGCATTTTAATTCATTAAAAAAACTTCAAATTAAAAATAAGGTAATGTTGATCATTTTTTTATATTTAATATTTAATTTTTTTATAATAATTTATAAATTCTTTCTTATCTATTTAGTAGAATTAATTAAATAAATTTTCATCTAATAATTAGAAGGGAGAGAGGATTATGAAATGTGCAATGTTGTATGCTCCTGGTAGGTTAGAAATTGAAGAGGTTGAGATCCCTAACATAAAGAAGGGAGAGGTTTTAGTTAAAGTAAGAGCAGCCCTTACATGTGGAACAGATATAAAAACCTATATGAGGGGTCATCCGGTATTGATAAAGAAATATCCCTCACCTTTTGGTCACGAATTTTCAGGTGTAATCTCAAAAGTAGGAACTGATGTAAAAGGATTTTTTCCAGGGATGAGAGTAGTAGCTGCAAATTCTGCTCCATGTGGTCAATGTTATTTTTGCAAAAAAGGATATGTTAATTTATGTGAAGATTTGAGGTTATTAAATGGAGCATATGCAAAATATATAGTTGTACCTGAAAGGATTGTTAATAAAAATCTTTTAGAAATTCCAGACTATATTTCCTTTAAAGATGCAGCATTATCTGAGCCACTTGCATGTTGTTTAAATGCTGTTGAACAAAGCGATATTTCATCTAATGATACAGTTGCAGTAATTGGATCAGGTCCCATCGGTCTATTTTTAACCCATCTATATCATTTAAGTGGAGCAAAAGTAATAGCATGCGGGAAGGGTAAGCAAAGACTCGAGCTCGCAAAGATTTTAGGAGCTGACTTTACTATTAACGCTGATGAAATTGAAGATGAGATAGGTGCTGTTAAAAGTTTATCAAATTATGGAAGAGGAGCTGATGTAGTTGTGGAAGCAGTTGGAAAACCTGATATTTGGGAAATGTCTGTGAAAATGGCAAGAAGGGGAGGACTTGTAATTTTATTTGGAGGTTGTCCATCGGGAACTTCATTTTCTATAGACACATCTCTTATTCATTATGAACAAATAACTATAAAAGGAATTTTTCATTATACTCCTCAACTTTTTAAAAGGGCTCTGGATTTAATAGCAAGCGGAAAAATAAATACAAAAGCTTTTATAAGCGGTAGGTTGCCACTTGAAAAGCTTGAGGAAGCATTTTCTCTGGTTAAACAGAAGAAAGGCGTAAAATATTTTATAGACCCTTTTTATCAATAATTTCTTTAAAAATTAAGGAGTCAAATTTAGGGATCAGGTTTTGCATTATAACATTTCTTCTATTATTAATAAGTGAATTATAATAATTATAGTGTGTATTAAATGGAAAAAAAACAAATTATTTTAAAACTAAAGGAAAAAATATTAAAAGATTCCACACTTAAGGAAATATTTAATAAAATAGTTTCTTATTTTCCTGATAGTTATTTAGTTGGTGGTTTTATAAGAGATATCGCCTTAGATATTGATTCAAGAAATTTAGACATAGTTGCTCAATTTTCGCCAGAGAAAATATCCAAGTTTGTTTCAAGCATTAAGGGCGCTAAATTTTTCCCTCTGGACATCAAGAGAAAAATATTTAGAATGATAATAAAAAATGATAGCGATATAACAACAGTTGATTTTTCATTCTACGATATTATCAAAATCAAGGATGAACTTACAGGTAGAGATTTCACTATAAATGCAATAGCAGTTCCCACAGCTATTTTTTCAGAAGATTATAAATTACCTACTAAAATTATTAAAAAGTATTATGAATTACCTTATAAATTACCATTTAACCTTATAGACCCATTCAATGGCTTAAAGGATTTGACAGAAGGAAGGCTTAGACTTGTAAGTGAAAAAGCATTACAAGATGACCCAGTTAGAATATTAAGGGCTTTTAGGTTTAAACTATTTCATAATCTTTCAATCCCGGAGGAACTTGAGCAAAAAATTAAGTTGGATTCAAATATGCTAAGGTTTATTTCTGGTGAAAGAATAGCAGAAGAAGTACTAAAAATATTTTCATATGACAATATATCTTCTATCTTAAAAGAAATGCAGGAGCTAAATGTTTTAAAACACATATTTTTATCAATTGAAGATAATGTTGGGATTCCTCAGTTCGGATATCACTCTGAGGATGTTTTTGGTCACTTATTAAAATGTGTTGATAAAATGGATAATATAGAGGAGTTTATAAAACTATATTTGACTGATTATAGTAAACAGATATTTTCTCATCTAAGTGAACTAATACAGGGAGATTATAAAAGATTCACTTTTCTAAAACTTGCAGCTTTTCTTCATGATATAGGTAAATCAGAAACTAAAGTTGTTGATATTAATGGTAAAATTAGATTTTACAATCATCAGAAGGTTGGAGCTGAAAAAACAGAGAATATTTGTAAAGATCTTAGACTTAGTAATAAAGCCACAAATTACTTAGTCAAAATAGTAGAGAAACATATGAGGATACCAAATCTTTTAAGCTTAGAGGAAATTACAGATAGAGCAACATATAGATTAATCAGGGAAGCTGGTGATGAATTGATAGATTTAATTCTATTATTTTATGTAGATTTAGTTGCAGATCCAGGACCATTAGTAGAAAAAGATTCTGAGGAAAAGATGGTGAAATATTTTCGTAGAATATTAAAATTAAAAGAAAGAGTTAAAAAGCAGACTAAAAAGCCTTTAATTAGGGGAGATGAGATAATAGAAAAATTTGGACTTACTCCTGGACCTAAAATTGGAGAATTTTTAAAATTAATTGAAAAGGAAAGAGCTTTAGGTAATATATCAACCAAAGACGAGGCTTTGAAAAAGATTCAGGAAAGATTAAAATAATAGGATAAGAAAATGCTTTATTTTTGCTATAGTGATAAATATACAGGAGAACTACCTGGACATGTTTTTCCTATTGAAAAGTATGAGATGGTTTATGAGAGATTAAAATCTGAGAAATTGATATCAGATAAGAATTTAATTGAACCGATAAAACCTTTAAGAAAAGAATTATCGCTTGTTCATACTAATAGTTATTTGGATGATCTTTTTAATTTTAGATTTACTCATAGAACTTATCCATCGGAACTTCCATTAAATCAAAAAATTTTAGATTTTTTTCTAATAACAACAGGTGGAACAATAAGTGCTGCCAAAATGGCATGTAAACATAATGTAGCAATAAATTTAGCTGGTGGGTATCACCATGCTTTTCCAGATAGAGCAGAGGGTTTCTGTTACTTAAATGATGTAGCTATTTCAATTAAATTAGTACAAAAGAAGAAGTTAGCAAGTAAGGTTTTGATTGTTGACCTTGATTTACACCAGGGAAATGGTAATGCATATATTTTTAGAGATGACCCAACTGTATTTACTTTCTCTATGCATCAGGAGAATAATTATCCGATAAAACAGAGAGGAGATTTAGACATTGGATTAGATGATAGTACTACAGATATTCAATATCTTGAATATCTGCAAAAAATTTTACCTGGACTTATTGAAAAGCAAAAACCAGAACTAATATTTTATTTGGCTGGAGCAGATCCTTATTATAATGATATACTGGGTGGACTTTCGCTAACAAAGGAAGGTTTAAAAAAAAGAGATGAGTTTGTTATAAACAAAGCCTGGGAAAAAGATATCCCAGTTTGTATAGTTCTCGCAGGAGGCTATGCTCAAGATACAAATGATGTAGTTGATATTCACTGCAATACATGTTATATTGCAAAAAAATATAGTAATAAATATTAACAGAAAGGTTTTGGTATGAAAATTTTTAAAAGATTTTTATCTAAAATTAAAGAAAAAGAAGAAGAACAAAATGTTATGTTTCTATATATTAAGTGCAATAGATGTGGTGAGAAAATCAAAGTTAGGATAGTAAAGAGTACTGACCTTTTGTACAACTATAACCAACCCCAGGGAGATGTAGGCTATACTTTGAGAAAGGAAATATTAGGGAATAAATGTCCCAACTTAATTTATGCCTATGCTGAATTTGATAAAAACAAGAAGATGTTAAACCTGGATGTAAATGGTGGTATCTCTATAACTTCTGAAGAATATGAAAAGGAGTAAAATTTATTTTAAAAATTTTTTTAATGTAGGGCAAGGCTTTAACCTTGCTTGAATAATTCAATATAAAAAGGTTGTTTTTTTATTATAAAAAATGTCCAAATTCAGGATAGTTGTGATATATTAAAGGTTAAATCAAAGGAGTATTAAAGTGAAGACAATCTGGCGTGAAAGATATAAACATTTACTGGAAAAAATAATTCACAGAGGAGAACAAGTTAATGAATTTTTAAATTTATTAGAAGATAAAACTAATTGGTTAATAGCACCTGCCAGTACAAAGTATCACTTAGATAGAGACGGTGGATTAATTGACCATAGTGTAGGTGTTACAAACACTTTATTAAAATTAAAAGATGTTATAGCTCCCGAGATATCTGATGAGAGTTGTGTAATCGTTGGACTGTTCCATGATGTTGGGAAAGTTGGAATGCCTGGTAAACCCTATTATATAAAGTTGAAAATTCCAGCAAAGGATGGAAAAAAATATATTATAAATAAAGATTTAGCAGCTATGGGGATTGCTGCGAGAAGTCTTATGCTTATTTCTAAATTCATAAGTTTAAGTGATGATGAAGCACAGGCTATTGCATATCATGATGGTCAATATATTCCCGAAGGAAAGATAGTAGCGCACAGAGAAAGTGCTCTAACACTACTTCTTCATTACGCAGATTATTGGACTTCACATATTTTAGAGAGAGGTGAATAATATTGGAATATTTTAAAAATATAAACTGTTTATTTATATTTTTTCAACAATCAGAACAGGCTCCAGGAATTAACCTCTTTGGTTATCTATCATATATTTTCTGGATTGTTATGATTATGTTGTTAGTAATTCCCTATATCAAACAAAAAAAGTTAGCCATTGATCGCTTTCGTCAAATAAAAAAGATAGAACGTATTAGAGGAACAAGAGTAATTACAATGATTCATCGCCAGGAAAGTCTTTTTGGATTGCCATTTTTTAAATATATAGATATTCAAGATTCAGAACAGGTTTTAAGAGCGGTTAGAATGACTCCAAATAATATGCCTATTGATTTTATAATTCATACTCCAGGAGGGTTGCAGTTGGCTTCTGAACAAATTGCTTTAGCCTTAGCTAATCATAAGGCGAAGGTTACTATATTTATACCCCATTATTCTATGTCTGGAGGAACTCTTCTGGCATTAGGTGCTGATGAGATTTGTATGGATGAGAATGCTGTAATTGGTCCACTCGATCCACAACTTGGTCAATTTCCCATGGTTTATCCCGCAACTTCAATTTTGAAAGTTGTTAAAAAGAAATCATTAGATGAGATTGATGATAGAACTTTGATTTTGGCGGATATAGCAACTAAGGCTATAAAACAGATGAAGCAGAGGATAGTTGAAATCATTGGTAATAGGATGGATTTAAAAAAGGCAAATAAATTAGCTATTGTGTTGACAGATGGACGATGGACTCACGATTATCCAATAACCTTTAAGGAAGCAGAAGAGTTAGGATTTAATGTAAAGAGAGAAATTCCAAAAGAGATATATAAATTAATGGATTTATATCCTCAATCAGCAATTGGCAGACCATCTGTCCAATATATTCCTGTACCATATCCCAAGGAAGGGGGAAAAAGAAGAAGAAAAAGTTAAAAATAAATTAAACACAAGTAAATCCAGAAATAGAACTTTTTTAGCAAAAAGTATGAATAAATAGTAAAATGCAAGAAAAGTTTAACTTACTTAAAAATTATTATTTTTTGAAAGGAGAGAAAATGGTTGCTAATGCATATGTACTTATCAATGCAACTCCCCAGAAGATTGCTGATGTATTAATAAATATAAAAAAATCCCCTGCAGTTAAGAGAGCAAATGCAGTAACTGGACCGTATGATATTATTGCTTATATAGAAGCAGAAGATATAAATGAAATAGGAAAAACTGTTGTTTTTAAGATTCAGGGAGTTCAGGGAGTTACAAAAACTCTAACATGTATGGTAGTTGAAGTTTAAAAAATTCAGCATTTTTTGATTTCTATGAATTAAATTAGTAATTTCAGCCTGTATATTTTATTTCAATTTTAAGCTAAGCTATATTGAGTGTTTATTATTATACGTACTATTAACATAATAAGTTTACAGTTTGTTCCTATCGGGATTGCTAAGTTTATCCCTTCCCCTTCATTACACTCGAGGGTCAAGGGCAGGCTCTGAGCGTCAGTGAAGGACCTAACTCGCAATGATAACAAGGACCTCACTCGCTATGACAAAATAATATTAAATTTTTAAAAGTGTAAGGAAATTGATAAGATTAACAAAACGAGACTTGCAAAGATATAGTAGACAAATTCTAATAGATGGATTTGGAAAAGAAGGTCAATTAAAACTAAAAAACTCTACTGTTGGTATGTTAGGATGTGGAGGCTTGGGAACAGCAGCGTCAATTTATTTAACAGCAGCTGGCGTAGGTAGATTAATATTAGCTGATAGTGATAAACCCGATATAACTAATCTTAATAGACAAATAACACATTATGAATATGATGTAGAACATAATAGAAATAAGGCTATATCTACAAAAGAAAAACTTTCAGAATTTAACTCAGATATAAAAATAGAAAATTATACAAAGAATGTAAATGAAGAAAATATTGACAGGGTTTTTGAAAAAGCAGATTTGATTGTAGATTGTCTGGATAATTTTGAGGACAGGTATATGTTGAATTCATATTGTGTAAGAAGTATCAAGCCATTGGTACATGCTGCGGTTTATGGTTTTTATGGTCAGCTAACTACAATAGTTCCAAAAAAAACAGCATGTTTAAAATGTATTTTTCCTACTCCTCCACCACAAATAGAAATATTTCCTATAATGGGTGTTACTGCTGGACTATTTGGAATATTAGAAGCAAATGAGGCAATAAAGTATCTAACTGGAGTTGGAA
>DAOWJR010000051.1 GCA_030640275.1 Actinomycetes bacterium
AATCTGATTTGAAAACAAAAGTCTCGGGATTTTTTAGTCCTTTTAAAGAAAAAGGATTAAAAAGGAAAAAGTCTAAAGAAGCTATAGCTAAAGAATTTTTAGATGAAAATAAAAAAGATAGTAAGATTCTAGAAAAAAGAAAAAAAGACAAGAGAATTATAGAGGATTTAGTTAAATTATCAACTAAAGATAAAAATGTTGAAAAAGTAACTATAAATACTGAAAAAATAAATTCAGAACCTGAAAAAATTGATTTCAAATCAAAAAATATGTCCATTTTGGTACTTGAAATAAAAGACGAAGAAGAGTTTAATTATTAAAGATTTGGATCTATTGAATATACATAAGTTTTTTCATGAAGTCTTCATCTTTTTTAACTGCTTCTTGATAAATTTCTTTTAATTTAGTAATATTTACTTGGGTCATCTTTTCACCTTCCTTTTTAAATGTTTTTTTAAAACATTATGAAGGATTTTGATGACCCATTCAAATTTTAAAAGAACAATTTTACAGAAAATATAACACAGTCTCAAAAGAGCATATAAAATATTATTTGATACTATTATTTTATATAACTTGTAAATTTTGTATATACTATGATAATAAAATATAAGTTTTACCTTTTACAAAATATATATAAGGGATGATATGAAAACCCTACATAAAATAATCATTGGAGATTCTAGATATATGAAAGAAGTATCTGATGAATCAGTCCATCTTGTTATTACCTCCCCACCTTATTGGCAACTCAAAGATTATGGAAATATAAGACAGATAGGTTTTAATGATAGTTATGAGGAGTACATTAACAATCTCAATTTAGTATGGAATGAATGTCATAGAATTTTACATAAAGGATGCCGTTTATGTATTAATATAGGTGACCAGTTTGCTCGATCTGTATATTATGGAAGATATAAAGTTATTCCAATAAGAACAGAAGTTATTAAGTTTTGTGAAACTGTAGGTTTTGATTATATGGGTGCTATTATTTGGCAAAAAGTAACTACTTGTCATACTACTGGCGGAGCAACAGTAATGGGGTCTTACCCATATCCAAGAAGTGGAATCCTTAAACTTGATTATGAATTTATTTTAATTTTTAAAAAATATGGGAAGTCTCCAAGAGTTAACAAGGATATTAAAGAACAATCAAAATTGACTAAAGATGAATGGAATCAATATTTTACTGGGCACTGGAATTTTCCTGGTGAAAAACAGGATAAACATCTAGCTATGTTTCCTAAAGAACTACCAAGACGTCTTATCAAGATGTTTAGTTTTGTTGGTGATACTATTCTTGACCCTTTCTTAGGAAGTGGAACAACCTCTTTAGCTGCTAAAAATACTAATAGAAATTCTATTGGTTATGAAATAAATGATGATTTTGTTCCAATTATAAAAGAAAAACTTGGAATAAAACAAAACACTTTGTTTAAAGATGCAATATTTAAAATAATAAAGCAGGGGGAATTAAAACTAAAATATGAAGAAGAGACTAAAAAATTACCTTATATTTTTAAGGACCCAATAAAGTTTGATAAAAAAATTGATCCTAAAAAATTGAGATTTGGGTCAAGAATAGATAATTTACGTTCCAAGAGAGAAACCTACTACACTGTGAAAAAGATAATTAATCCTGAAATATTAATCTTGAATAATGGCTTAAGAATTAGATTATTGGGAGTGAAAGAAAAACCTGAGAAAAATAGAGAAGCATTACAGTTTTTAAGAGAAAAAACAAAAGGTCAAAAAGTATTTTTGCAATTTGACAGTATAAAATATGATGAAAAGAACAACTTATTTTGCTATTTATATTTACGGAATAAGACTTTTATAAATGCTCATTTAATAAAGAATAATTTTACTGATGTAGATGCTACATTTGATTTCAAATATAAATCAAAATTTATATCCTATGTGGGGGAAAAATAATGCCAAAAGAATGGATACTAAATCAGGCAAATATGAGATGGGGTTTGACAAAGAAAAACAAAGTTGGACCAGTTTCAGAATTGATAAGAAAATGTTCTCCTAAATCCCTCAGGGATTGGAAGAAGTATTATTATAAAAATGTTTATCCCATAAACCATTTAGAAGAACTGGGGAGAAGATTATATGTAAAAATAACAGAAGTATGTCAGGCAGAGATTGAGAGCATAGAAGAAAAGGATTGTATTAATTTTATTATTAACCTAGTAATCAATCGGACTTATGATGGGTATCAGTCTGAGATACAGACTATATATGGTCAGTTGCAGCAAGCATTAGGGGTTAAAGTGGAACCTGCACCGGATGAATGGGATAGAGGATATAATGTAGATTTCTTTATTAAAATAAGTAATAAATATATTGGACTTCAAATTAAACCAGCAGGTTATCCTTATATAACTCAAATCATCAATGAATTAGAATTCCAGAAAAAAACTCATGAAAAATTTACTGCTAAATTTGGTGGTAAAGTATTTTACATCATTTCTGTAAAGGAAGGAAAAAAGAAAATTATACATAACTACAATGTTATTGAGGAAATAAGAAAAGAAATTGAAAGATTAAAGAGAGAATGACACCTCCTATATTTTATAACATAGCATATATGCTATGTTCTTACACCCTTATTTAACCACCTGCTATACTTAGCAAAAATGCAAGATTTTATATAAATTATTAACTTATTTTTAGAATTCTTAAATTTTTAGATTAGAAAGGTAAAAAAATAAGCTAAAAGAATATCAAAAATACACTAAATTTTTTCTTTGAAAATACCAACTCTCTGATTCAATAGCTTTCTAAGTAGTATAACTAAATTATCATTATTATGATTAAATCCCCATTCTATATTTTTTAAGTACAGATTCTAGTTCTTTTCCAACCAGTTTTTTTGAACTTTCTAGTTAATCCACAGTTAGAACAGCGCTCCTGTCCGCTAGAATATTGCCAAAATATTTTATTGCCGCAGCGAGGACAATTTTTCATTGCCAAAATTTACTGTATTATCAGGGAATTATCAATGTATTAAGGGCAATTATGTTTTATAATTACCAAATTTTAAATATTTAAATTACAAAAATTTTGTAAGGTGGAATAAAAGATAAACATTCTAATAAATTTTAAAAATAAATTGAATTATAATAATAACTAAGCAAATAATCCATTATCCTTAACTGAATTAATAAAAATGTATAAAATTTCATTTAAAATCGCTAATTAGAGAAATTAAAATCATAAAAATAAAATAAGAAAATAACATCTTGACATTTTTACATTTATACTTTAATATTATATCAGGTGATGTAAAATGAAGAAAATGACAATATATTTATCAGATAATTTACATAAAAAGATAAAAATAATATCAACTCTTGAAAATAAAAGCATGAAGGATCTGATAATAGAAGCAGTTGAAAAAGAAATAGATAAATGGGAAAAAACTAAAAGTGAAACCATATTTACTGTATTTCAAAAATAATTAAAAAATATTAGAATATTATATGAGGAGGAAGAATGAACAATAAAAAGAAAATTGATAATGTAAAAAAATTTAGAGGTAAATGGATTGCATGGTATGAAGGCAAGATAATAGCCTCTGGTAAAACAATAGACGAAGTGGAGAAGAAGGTTAGAAATAAAAAAGGGAAAGTAACGTATGAAATAATACCAAAAAGAGGTTATGAAAATCTTATTGTATAGAATAAAAATAATTTTAATGACTAAATTGTAGATTATTATAAGGGGTAAATAAAACCCCTTATTTTATTTAATATTAAGGAAGGAGAATGTATGGTTGAATATAGATTTCCTTATAAATTAAGAGATGGAAAAACATTTCCTATGATACCAGTTTCTGTAGGTTATGGTAGGAAAAGGTGGGATATATATGCCCTATTAGATAGTGGAGCAAGTATATCTCTATTTACAAGAGAGTTGGGAGAAAAAATAGGTTTAGATATTGAAAAAGGAATTAAAGATGATCTTGGTGGTATAGGAAATTGGTATGGTTGTATATAAACACAAAATAAATCTAAAAATAAGAGATACAATATTTAAAATATAAGCAGCTTTTTCTAAAGAAAGATTCTTTGATATTAACATAATAGGTAGAAAAGATGTTTTTAATAAAATGAATATAACATTTGCTCGTGATAAGGAGATAGTAATAGAAGTAATTTAGATTATAAAATGTTTTTAAATTTAAAATATAAAATTGATTAAAGAATTAAGAAAAATGTCTGAAACTTGTTTTGATTGTGGAAAAAATTTGGTTGAAGAAGAAATATTATTGTGAGCTATACAAAAAGGAATATAGATTGAAAATAGTAGTGGTTATATGTCAAATAAAAATGATCAGTTATTTTTAATCAAATTTTATATATTGTTAATTAAGGGTGGCACTAATATCTATTCATACCTACTCCAAGAGGAGTAGCCATTTGTTGTTCTATCTAATTAGATTAAGGTAATTTCTTCAATATCTCTGCAAACTCCTCCTTTGTAAATGCCTTAAGTGTTGTAGTTCTTACATTGCCAGCTGCACCCAATCCAAACAGCTGAGCCATTGCAGCTTCATCACTAGGACCTTCTGCAATAGCTACATAGTCATATTGTCCCATTACTGTGTAGAAGTCTTTTAATTTACCACCAGCTGCTTCGAGTATTTTAGCAGTGGTTTCAATTCTTTGAGGGGCTTCCTTGATGTTTTTGACCCCCTGCTCTGTTAAATTCATTAAAATAATGTAAGTTGGCATAGTTTCACCTCCTAAATTAATGTAGATAATGCACCACCCTTAAATATAATTCTGTCAATTCTCAGCTTAAATTTCCATTATTAATTATTTTATTAGGTCTTTTTTCTTTTACAAAAGATTATTATTTCTATTAACCTTTTTATTAGATTTTTTTACTCAAAATAACACTAAATCTATTTTATATGAAATTTATAGCAATTCAAAGAGTCTATCTCCCATTTTTAATACTAATAACTTTCTAAGACAATAAGTTTTTACGAATGTATTTTAAAATGATAAAATTAGTCAACTTAATTTTTAATTAATTAATTTAGTCTATAAACTTATAAAAAGCATTTAGGTACATATAAAAATAGATTATAAACTAATAAAATCTTTAAAATAGGAGAAAAATGCTAAATATAGAGTTACAAGTGAAGGAGTTTAAGCTAAATTGCTTACTTCTATGATAACGAACATTCCTTACTTAGGTGAAGTTTTATCCTTGATTACAGCATTAACTTGGGCATTTGCAGTTATCATGTTCAAAAAGAGCGGAGAGGAAGTTCATCCCATTGCGCTGAACCTCTTTAAAGCTCTTTTGGCATCTGTTCTCCTACTTCCGACCTTGTGGCTATTTAGTGGTACATTGACATCTCAAATTCACCGCGCAGACTTCTGGCTATTACTATTATCCGGAGCGTTGGGCATTGGAATATCAGACACGTTGCTTTTCATGTGTCTGAACAAACTGGGGGCGAGCTTGACAGCTATCGTTGATTGCTTCTATAGCCTTTCTATCATCGGATTGTCTATTATATGGTTAAATGAAAGACTTACAGTTCTGCAGGTGATTGGTGCAACAATGATCATCTCTGCCTTACTGGTTGCGACTCAGAAAAACGGAAGAGGAGCTACTATTGGTAGACGCGATCTTCTTCCGGGTGTTATTTATGGAATTCTTTCTATGTTGATAGTAGCAGTGAGCATTGTAATGATCAAGCCACTATTGGAACGTTCTTCTTTAATAGGGGCATCTGAAATTCGAATTATTGGTGGTGTGATAGTACTTTTATTAATACTTTTATTTCTACCGACAAGGCG
>DAOWJR010000028.1 GCA_030640275.1 Actinomycetes bacterium
CATTGATGGCTTTGGTGGGAAAATCCAGGATTTTTGAGCAATATATTCTTTTAATATATCATTTTGAATAGTACCACCTAACTTCTTAAAACTATGGCCTTGCTTCTCACCAACTACTAAATAATAGGAAAGTAGAATTATAGCCGGAGCATTAGTTGTCATGGATGTAGTGATTTTATCCAGTGGTATTCCATTAAATAGTATCTCCATATCTTCAAGTGAATCTATTGCTACTCCACATTTTCCAACCTCTCCTAAGGATCTTGTACTATCCGAATCATAACCCATTATAGTTGGCATATCAAAAGCTACTGAAAGTCCCGTTTGTCCTCTTTCAATTAGAAATTTATATCTCTCGTTAGTCTGTTTAGCTGTACCAAATCCAGAGAAAAGACGCATTGTCCAGATTCTTCCCCTGTACATAGTATTGTAAACTCCTCGAGTAAATGGGTATTTACCTGGATAACCTAAGTCCTTTTTATAATCTAATTTTGCTATGTCATCTGGGGTATATAATGGCTTAATTTTTCTTCCTGAAATAGTTGTAAATTCTAAATCTTTCTCTTTTACTTTTGTATTTTTATTTTCCATAATATTTTTCATATTTTTTTGAATTTTGTTTTCCATATATTTTTCACCACCGATTTAATTGAGGCTTAGCTAAATGAATTTATTAATTCTTAGATTTTTTAAAATATTTTTTACCTTTTGAAATTAAGTATTTTTTAAATTATCTGGAAAATTTTTTATTGATTTTTTTTGTTAATATATAAACAGCTTGCTGTGGGTCTATTTTTCTTTCTGAAACCTTCTTTATGATTTCTTTAAAATCCTTAATCTCTTTTATTTCTTTCCAAGTTTTACTCTTTATCTGCTCTGATAAGGTTTCTAGAACTTCTATCTCTGCTTGTTTTAATCTTTTTGATTTTAATCTATTATTTTTGTTTAGAAATTTCCAATGTTCCTTAATTTTATTTGAAAGTGTATTAAAACCTTCTCCAGTTAGTGATTGGGTTTTAACTACTGGTGGTTCCCAATCTTTTTCACTGGTATTTAATTTAAGCATTGACTTGATTTCATTTTCTATTATATTTATTCCAGGTAAATCTGATTTATTTATTACATATATATCAGGAATTTCCATTATTCCTGCTTTTATAGTTTGGATGGCATCACCCATTAGGGGTGTTAGAACTAACGATACTGTGTCAACTACATTAGAAATTGCAATATCCACCTGACCTACTCCTAAAGATTCAACTAAAATAATGTCTTTACCCATAGCATCAAGTACTCTTATTGATTTCTGAGTTGAAAGAGCTAGTCCACCCAAGTGACCTCTACTTCCCATGCTTCTTATAAAAACTTCTGGGTCAGTACTATGTTCTTGCATTCTTATTCTATCTCCCAAAACAGCACCACCTGTAAATGGACTTGTTGCATCTACTGCAATAACACCAACACTAAGATTTTCTGCTCTAAATTTCTTTATAAGATAGTTTATTAAGCTGCTCTTACCAACACCAGGCGCTCCTGTTACTCCGATGATATGTGCTTTACCAGTATATTGATAGATAATCTGCATTGCTTTCAAAGCTTTTTCTGGCTCATCCTCAATCATTGATATTAGCTTAGCAGCAGCTAACTTATCACCCGTGAGCAGTTTTTTTATTAAAATGTCTATTTTATCTCTATCTTCTATTTCCATTATTTTGTGCTCTATTTCATTACTACCTTTTTATAATCTACAGATCTTTATTTAATATGTATTGTTAATATTTGGGTTAACACTTTTAGTATTTTATTCTTTGAAAACTTAATATTAATTTTAAAAGTTTAATATTATTTTGTCATTGCGAGGGACAAAGTCCCGAAGCAATCTCTAATCACTATTTTTAAAGTTCAAATCTTATTAGATTCTTTAATATATTTATTGAGATTCTTCAGTTGCTAAAGCCTGCACTAGTTCCTTCCGCTTCGCTCAGGATAAACTTAGCGAAGTGCTCCTTCAGGATGACAAGAAAAAGTTTATAATTATTTAATATTCAATTCCTTTTCTGGTATCAACTCCCTCTGTAAACCAATGTTTTATTTCTTTGACTTCCGATACTAAATCAGCTTTTTCTATTATCTCCTCTGGAACATATCTACCTGTTAAAACAAGTTCCACTTTTGGTGGCTTATCTTCAATTAACTCCAATACATCTTCCAATGAAATAAGGTTAAAGTCCATAGCTACATTTATCTCATCCAGTATAACCAGATCGTATAATTGGCTAAGTATCGCTCTTCTTGCCCTTTTAAGTCCTTTTTGTGCGAGCTCTGTATCTTCTTTAGATGGATTATTTTTATTTACAAATGTTGTTAAACCAAACTGCTCAATCTTTATTTGAGGAAGGTATTTATTTATTGCCTTAACTTCACCATAGTTTTTACTTCCTTTCATGAACTGAATAATAATTACTCTCAGATCATGTCCGATAGCTCTTAAAGCTAATCCTAGTGCAGCTGTTGTCTTACCCTTACCATTTCCTGTATACACTTGTATTAAGCCCTCTTTTAATTTATCTTTCTTCATATTAAAAATAATGTTTATATCACCATTCATCTAAATTAGGTGATAATAACAATTCTCCTTTCTATTAATAAGGTATCATAACTTCATAAAAGTATTATAACTTTATAAAAGTATTATAGCTTTATAAAAAATTAATCACTTATCATTATAACCTTTAAATGAGAATATTTAAGTTGTCATTGCAAGTGTAGTTCTGGTTGTCATTGCGAGGAGCATTAGCGACGAAGCAATCTCACTTAGTATAAACTGCACAATCTCTAATTAATATTCATAAAAGCCTTTACCAGTTTTTCGACCAAGTCTACCAGAATTTACCATATTTTTTAACAATGGACATGGACGATATTTTGAATCTTTAAAACCTTCATATAATGTTTCCATAACATGCAAACATGTATCAATTCCTATCAAATCTGCAAGTTCTAATGGACCCATTGGATGATTCATTCCCAATTTCATAACTATATCTATGTCTTCTGCTGATGCAATACCTTCCGTAAGTACATATGCTGCTTCGTTTACCATTGGCATTAAAATACGATTAGAAACAAATCCAGGATAATCTTTAGCTTTAACTGGAGTCTTTCCCAATTTAATAGCAAGATCTTTAGTTATGTTAAATGTTTCATCAGATGTCTCCAATCCGTAGATTATTTCTATTAATTTCATAAGCGGAACTGGATTAAAGAAATGCATTCCAATCACTTTTTCTGGTCTTTCAGTTACTGAAGCGATTTCAGTTATAGACAAGGATGAAGTATTTGTAGATAAAATAGTATCTTTAGGACATATTTCATTTAATTCTGAAAATATTTTCTTTTTTAACTCAAGATTCTCAGGAGCAGCCTCAATAATAAAATCTGTATCTCTTCCATCAAATAAATCTACCGTAGTTTTTATTTTACTGAGCGCTTTATTTTTATCTTCTTCAGTTATTTTACCTTTTGTAACTCCTTTAGATAAGAAAGCAGTTATTTTTTCAATAGCTCTTTTTGTGAATTTTTCATCGATATCATAAAGTAAAACATCATAACCAGATTGAGCACAGGCTTGTGCTATCCCTGAACCCATCTGTCCAGCACCAATTACCATTATCTTCTTTATCATTATTACACCTCTCTTTTAAAAATTTATCAGGATAAAATGCACAATATTGAGATTGCTTCGGGACTTTGTCCCTCGCAATGACATATTAAAACTGTGCAATGACATATTAAAACTGTGTAATGACATATTAAAACTGTATAATGAAATGTTAAAATTGTTTAATGATATATTAAAAAATGTTTACAATGACGGTATTCACTGAATATTTCCAATTTATCATTTAATTTAAAATTTGTTCTTTACACTTCAACTAACATAGCATCTGATTGAGCAGTTCCCGCACAAATTGCTGCAATACCTCTTTTTAATCCTCTTCTTCTCAATTCATAAATTAAAGTCATCAATACTCTACCTCCACTGGCACCAATTGGATGTCCAATTGCAACTGCTCCACCATTAACATTTATAATTTCTGGGTTTGCTTCCAAAATTTTTATACAAATTAATGTTACTGCAGCAAATGCCTCATTTATCTCTAAAAGGTCAATGTCTTTTAAAGTCATATCATTTTTGGCTAACAACTTTTTTGTTGCAAGTGCAGGTGTTATAGCAAAATATTTTGGATCTGTCGCTACTTGAGCATAATCTATAATTTTTGCTATAGGTTCAATACCCAATTCTTCTGCTTTTTTATGTGAACATACTATTAAGGCAGCTGCACCATCATTTATTCCCGGTGCATTTCCAGCTGTTATTGTTCCATTTTCCCTGAATACTGGTTTCAATTTTGCCAATTTTTCTAATGATGTATCCCTTCTTGGACGCTCATCAAAATCAAAAATTTCAGATGGACCTTTTCTCTGTGGAATTTCTATTGATATAATCTCATCTTTAAATCTACCAGCATCTTGAGCTTCTGCCCATAACATATGGCTTCTAAGAGCCCATTTATCCTGTTCTTCTCTACTTATATCATATTCTTCAGCAACAATATCTGTATGAGTTCCCATATGAATATCACCAAACGGACACCAAAGTCCATCTTTAACTACTGCATCCACAAGTGTTGCATCCCAAAGTTTATAACCCCATCTGGCATTTGGAACTAAATAGGGAGCCTGGCTCATATTCTCAATTCCACCTGCTAATATCAATTCAGCATCCCCAACTTTAATAATCTGTGAAGCTAAGGATACTGCCTTTAAACTTGATGAGCAAACTTTATTAATAGTAAGACAAGGTGTCTGAGATGGAAGCCCTGCATTTAGTGCTACCTGACGTGCTGGTATTTGACCTGTTCCAGCAGGTACAACCATACCAATAATTACTTCATCAACTTTCTCAACATCAATATTGTTTCTACTGATAAGTTCTTTAATCACTACAGAACCTAAATCTACAGCAGATATATTTTTTAATTTACCTCCAAATCTTCCAAAGGGAGTTCTTACTCCATCTAATATCACTATTTCCTCCAAATTTCCTCCTTTATACATGAATTATAAAATTTGTTTTTAAATTTTTATAATTTATTTTAAAGATTTTTACAGGATATTTAATATTGATTTTTTTAGCAGCCTAATTGACGTGCAATTACAATTCTTTGAACTTCAGATGTTCCTTCACCTATAGTGTTTACTTTCACATCCCGATAATATCTTGAAACATCAAAATCATCCATAAAACCGTATCCACCATGAATTTGAACAGCTTCATTAGCACATTTTACTGATATTTCTGATGCAAAAAGCTTGGCCATTGCTGCTTCTTTTGCATAAGGTTTTTTATTATCTTTAAGCCATGCTGCTTTATAATACACAAGCCTTGCGAGTTCTATTTCAGTTGCCATGTCTGCTAATTTAAAGCTAATAGCTTGGAATTTAGATATCGGTCTACCGAATTGAACTCTCTCTTTAGCATATTTTAATGATGCATCCAAGCAAGCCTGAGCTACTCCAACTGATAATGCAGCCATTGAAATCCTTGCTGCATCTAAAACCTGCAGAAACTGCCTAAATCCACCTCCTAATTCACCTAAGAGATTTTCTTTGGGAATTTTGCAATCTGAAAATATTAACTCTCTGGTATCTGCTGCTCGCCATCCCATTTTGTCATACTTTGGACCCTGACTATATCCTTTAGTTCCCCTGGGAACTATAAAGTTACTTATTTCAGATCTGCCATCTTCTCTTTTTCCAGTTACTGCAGTAATAATAACTAAGCCGCTAATATCTGTTCCTGCATTTGTAATGAAACATTTTGATCCATTTATTATCCATTGAGCATCTCTTAACTCTGCAGTGGTTTGGGTGGCCCCTGCATCAGATCCTGCTGATGGCTCAGTCAAACCAAATGCTCCTAACATCTTCCCCTGAGCCATAGGAACAAGCCATTTTTGTTTTTGTTCTTCAGTTCCAAAATGATTTAAAGCATTACAAGGTAATGAGATATGAGCAGACACGGTAATTCCAATAGAAGCATCTGCTCTTGATATTTCCTCCAAAGCAATAGCATATGTTAAATAATCTGTTCCAGCTCCACTATATTTCTTTGAAATAGGTAATCCTAAAAGCCCTAGTTCCCCCATCTTTTTTATAATGTCATATGGAAACTCTCCAGTTCTATCCATTTCTTGAGCTCTTGGAGCTATCTCATTTTCAGCAAATTCTCTACACAACTTTTGTATAGCTTTTTGCTCAGGTGATAAATTAAAATCCATTTCACCTCCATTTTTATCTAATTTATTTATAATATTTATATGATTAAAAATTATATCATATAGGTTTTCTTAAATTTATTATTCTGATATTTAAAATTTTAAACTAAAAATCAATAAATGATAACCTTTTAGATATAACGATGTATTTATTTTGATTAAAAAATAAAGTTGCTATATCATTAATATGCTATTTTAAGTAAATTTTAAGTAAAATTTACTATCTAAGCTTGATATTTACAGTTTAATAAAATTTTACCTTCCTTTAAGAGGAAGGATTAATAGATCTTTGTAAACACAACTCTTAAATAGTTCAATTTATTTAAATAATTTGATTTTTAAGTTTTACAGATGATGAGAAATGAATACAGGTAAAGTTGCTTTTTTAGTTATTGATATGTTAAATGATTTCGTGTTAGAAGGAGCAGTTTTAGAGATTCCAGCTACAAGAGAGATTATACCCATTTTAAAAAAAAGAATTGAAGAAGCGAGGAAAAAGAAAATTCCAATTATTTATATTTGCGATAGTCATGTAGAGGATGATAAGGAATTTGAGATTTGGCCTCAACATGCGATAAAAGGAACTAAAGGAGCTAAGATTGTTGAGGAACTTTCTCCAGAACCTGAAGATTATTTAGTAGAAAAATCTACATATTCTGGGTTTTATAATACTGAGTTAGAGGATCTTTTGAAAAGATTAAACATAGAAGAGCTTATAATTACAGGCACAGTAACTAATATATGTGTTATGTATACAGTTGCTGGTGCAATTTTTAGAGGATATAAAGTTAAAGTTTTAAAAGATTGTGTTGCTGCAGTAAATGAGAATGATCATCAATTTGCATTAAGACAAATGAAAAATATACTAAAAGCAGAGATTATTTAATATAAAAAGAAATAGAAAAGGAGACAGATGAGATTTCATATTGCAGATGAAAAAGATATATTGGATGGAAGCCTTACGGATGTTTATTTCAAAAGAACAAAAGAGATATTAAAAGCAAAAAATCTAGATAAGCATGTTGTAGCTGAAATAAAAGCAAAAAGTCTTCCAAAAGGATATGAGTGGGCAATCTTGGCTGGAATTAAGGAATGTGCTCAGCTTTTAAAAGAAGTAGATGTAAAGGTAGAAGCAATGGCTGAGGGTACAATGTTCAAACCCTGGCAACCAGTAATGAATATAGAAGGAATGTATAGTAAATTTGGAGTATATGAGACTTCAATATTAGGGTTTTTATGTCAGGCATCTGGAATTGCTACAAAAGCTGCAAGATGCAAAAGAATAGCTGGAGACAGAATAATACTCAGTTTTGGTGCAAGAAGAATGCATCCTATAATTGCTCCGATGATTGAGAGAAATGCTTTTATTGGAGGCTGTGATGGGGTTTCAGTAATAAAAAGTGCTGAGTTAATAGAGGAGAAACCAACAGGAACAATCCCTCATGCTCTTATACTTTTATTTGGTGATACCATAGAAGCAACAAAAGCATTTGACGAAGTAATAGATAAAAATGTTATGAGAGTTGCACTAATTGATACATTTTTAGATGAGAAATTTGAAGCAATAAGGGTTGCAGAAGCAATGGGTGATAAACTATTCGGAATGAGATTAGATACTCCATCAACTCGCAGAGGTGATTTTAAAGGACTTATAAAAGAGACAAGATGGGAGCTCAATATTAGAGGACATAATAATATAAAGCTACTGGTAAGTGGCGGAATAGATGAGGAAAATATAAGAAAATTAAAAGATGTTGTAGACGGATTTGGAGTGGGAACTTCAATAAGTAATGCACCAGTAATAGATTTTGCCTTGGATATTGTAGAGATAGAGGGAAAACCTTTTGCTAAAAGAGGAGTTTCATCTGGTACTAAAGATGTATTTAGATGTAAATCCTGCTATAAAGATGTAATCCTACCTAAAAAAGAAACCAAAGGAGAAACCAAAAGAAAATGCAATTGTGGTGGGGAAATGGAAAATCTGTTATTTATACTAGCAGAATCCAAAAAAATAATAAGAGAGCTACCTCCACAACAAAACATTAGAAGATATGTACTAAATCAACTAAGTAGAGTAGAATTATAAATAATTAATAAAAGAATTCATTAACCATTCATTTTTAAAAATATATATTTAAAAAGAGGGAGGTTATTAAAATGAATGAAGAAAATAAAAAACCTAAAGATAAATCTAAAACTGCATTTATAGTAGCAATATCTATTCTTGTAATTATAGTAATTATACTTGCTCTCTTTTTACTCATATTTGCAACTCCTCTTAAAGATATATTATTTTATAAGCCTGTAGCAGAAAAACCAACTGAAGAAGTAACAACCACAGAAGAAACTATAGAGGAGACAACAGAAGAAGCTACAACTACTGAAGAAGAAACAGAAGTAACAGAGGAAACAACAGAAGAAACAACTGAAGAAACAACAGAGGTGACAACTGAAGAAACTACAGAAGCCTTATCAGCCCCAACAATTAATTTAGAAATATATGTGGGTCCTGAATATTCATCTGCTGATAATGTATGTTTTTATAGAGTAAAAGCAAATGTTACTGGTAATCCTGCTCCAACAATAGAATTTAATAAAGATGATAGCTTAGGAGCATGGGGAAATGACAGAGCACAAGTAAATCTGAGCGATCCAAGTGAGACTTATACATTAACCGCTACTGCCACCAATTCTGAGGGATCTGCCACTGCAAATATAGACCTCAGCTGGGGATGTGAGATTCCTGTTGAAGTAGTTGAAGTTGATGTTACCTTGGATGCTGAAGATGGTAGAAGCGGATATATTTCAGGATCTAAGGGTGCTTTTACAAGCGGTACTATTGTGTATTTTGGAGATAATGGTTCTGATGAATGGGTAAAAGGATATTTAAGCTTTGACATAAGTGATATAAGCAATATTAGTGATGTAACCATTACAGATGCTGATATTACTATTACTGGAGTTGGTTATATCGGTGAACCATGGTTAGCAGGAGATGAGATACGTATTAAAGTATTTTTTTATGGAAGCAGTTTAGATTACCCTGATGACTATGCTGTTGGTGGTGAACTTGTAAAAACCTTTAACACATCTGATACCTTGAATAATTTGAGTTTTTCAACTAATACTCTAAAAAATAGTCTTCAGGATGCAGTGGACAATGGTAAGTCTCGATTCCAGTTAAAGTTTGGTCTTAGCGGTATAAGCTTTAATTCTTATAGTGATGTCTATAAATTTGAATCGACTAATGCAAGTTTGCATATAGAATATGAATATATTGAGTAGTTTGGAATTCTTTATCTTCATTTATTTTTAATTATAGTTTGATGATTTTTAAAACTTCATCTTTCTACTAACAATGGAGCTTTAGATTATATGAATATTGATCTTAGCTCAATTGTTGGTAAGACTGGACAGGTTTTCCTACAAGTAACAGCAGCCGGTACTTCAACACAGGACTGGGCAGTTTGGTTAAACCCACGAATAACAAACTAGAAAATATTTTAATAGAAGAAACTACTAACATATTAATAGTACATATTATATAAAAAGGAGTAAAATCCTAAAAAGTAAAATTAATATGTAGAAGTAGTAAATTAGAATCTTTTAACATTATTTAAATAGAATAAAATTAAAAGGAGTGGAATATGATCCACTCCTATTTTATTTAAATAAAAATAAAAATGTTATTAAATTTATTGATTATTTTTATAATTATATTTCCCCACTGATCCATTAGATACATCAATAAACAAATAAATGGTTAAGGTTATTACTGATTTAAAGATAGTAAAATTTATTTTATGTGAAACAAATTTTTTAAAATTTTGACAATATATTTAAGAATGTTATTATAAAAATTATTTGTAAAAAATTGTTGACATATATATTATTACATAATATAATAACTTATAATATAATACAATTACGTATATTATTCTATTTATAAATTAAAATTACTTGTATTATTGCATTTCATTATATAAAGAACAAGAATAAAAAATGAAGAAAGTTGTAATAATTGACAGCGATTTTAATATTCAGAATTTAGCAAGGAAACTATCAAATAAAGATTTTGACATATTTCCAATAGCAAATATCAATGCAACAAAATCTATAATTAAAAAATATGAACCTAATTATGTTTTATTAAATGAGGAATTAGAAGGTTCATATAAATTGACTAAATGGATTAGAAGAAAATCTAAAGCAAATTTATTTATCTTATCTAAAAAACCTGATCAAAACGAACATAAAAAATGGAAATGTAAGGGTATTTTAGAACATCCCATTACAGAAGAGTCTTTAAAAAATCTTTTATTAAGTGAATCTCATTTTTTAAAAGATGATTATAAGAAACAGTTAGAAGACATACATTCCTTTGAAAAAATAAAAATAAAGAAGTCTGTTATTTCACAGGATGATTATAATAGTAAATTTTGGGGTCAAGAAAAGAGAAGTCGTATTGATAAAAAATTTTTAAAAAGAGAGTTTAATTTTAAAGATAGATTTTCTAATAGGGATTTAAAAAAGGATTTATTTAATATGGGTAAGAAAGATCTAAATTATAAAGAGACTGGATATAAGATTTTGGTTCAAAATGTAATTTCCATTTACTCAGCACAGGGAGGAGTGGGAAGAACATCAACGGCTATTCACTTAGCTAAACTTTTAAATAAATTAGGGGTTCTATTGATTGATTTAAACTTTGCAGAAGGTCCAAGTGATATTTCTCTATATTTACAACTTCCTAAGCTACCCCACCTGAGCAAATTCATATCAAATCAGGATTCTCCACAGAAAGCTTTTAATGATACCATAATTCATGTTAAAAAACACAATTTTGATGTTATACAAACTCCTCCAACATTAAGACAAAGTGATCAATTTGATGTTACAACTCTTAATAATCTAATTGAGATAGCAAAGCGTAGATATGGAATAATAATTGCTGATTTGCCTGATAATTATGATGATATAACATTGGAGATGTTAAATTTATCAAGCTCTGTTATTTTAATGGTTACACTTGAACTTGGAGCAGCAGCAAGACTGAAAGAGATTTATCATTTATTAGATCCCAAGCAGAAGATATTTTTATTGATAAATAAATATTCTAAAAAAAGTTCAGTAACACCAAGAGATATATCTGAATATTTAGATCTTCCTATAGCTGGAGTAATTGAAGATGATCCTGGATTATTAAGAAGAATGGAAAAAGGGAATTTATCATTTGATGACAATACAATTTTTGGGAGTGCTTTAAAGGAGATCGCAGAAAAAATATTGGATTACAATTTGGGTCAAACATAAAAGGAGATTAATAATGAGAAATAGGAAATTTAAAGATAAAACTAATGAATTAAATGAGGAAGTATTAAGAGAAATTGAAGATGATTTTGAAGCAAGAACAGAGGGATTAGAAAAACCAGCAATTCTTTATACTATAGAAGAAGCGAGTGGGATTTTAGGAATAAGTGAGAAGGAAATAATTCGACTTATTCACTTAAAAAGATTGCCATCAATTAGAGTAGGAAAATTCATAAAATTAAAAAAAGAAGACATTGATGGATTCTTTGAAAGAATTGGTTCAGAGAAGGATGTTTTAGGAGCTCCAATTCTTTATACAGCAGAACAGGTTGCGAAAATACTTCAACTTACAGTTGATAATGTCTGGAAACTATTAAAATCAGGTAAATTAAAAGGATTCCAACTAAGAAATGGAATTAGAAGTCCATGGAGAATTCCTTCAGATAGTTTAGATGATTATATTCAAAGAAGAATGGACAAGAAAAAAGAGGAAATAAGAAGAGGATAATTATTAAACCTACACTTTATTAAGAAAAATCTCAAATTCATAAGACAAGATGTTAAAATTAAGAAAAATTAATAAAATTTTTAAAATTAAAAATAATTAGGAGGAAATTTGTTTAACAGAAGAACTTTAATTTTATCTATTGCAGCACTAATACTTGTGAGTATTGCTTCATATCTACTTTTAACTGAATCTCAAAAAAGAGACCCTGTTTTGGTAGCTAAGAGAAATATAGAAAAAGGTGAGGTTTTGGGTGAAGAGGATGTAATAGAAAAAAGTATTATGACAAGAGATGTACTTCCAAATGCATTAAGAAGTAAAAAGGATGCGTTGGGAAAAGTTGTGCTGTTTGATAGAGTAGTTGGAGATCAAATAACAAAGGAAGTTGTTGGAGAGGAATTATTAAAAGAATACAAGGAGATTTCAAAGAAAGGTAATGTAATATTTGCTCTAAATATCTCATATCAAGACGGAATAAGTCAAATCATTAAGAAAGGGGATATCATATCAATTATTAGAACAAAGGCTTCTAAATCGCCCTATACAGCGCAAAGCTCAGAATCAGAAAATGTAATTTCTGGGACAAATATGGTTGTAGCAGATAGGATCCCTGTTATTGATATACTAGAGAAAGATGAGAAAAGAGGTTCAATTCTTGTAAGTGGGGAAAGGTATGGATTAACAATTTTGATTGAAATACCTAGAAAAATCGCAGAAGATCTTGCAGTGTTAGAGGCAAGTAAGGCTTATAAGGTTGTATTAGAAAGTGAGGATTAATTTGGAAAATAAAATGATATCTGTTGTTTCATTTAAAGGTGGAGTGGGTAAAACAGCTATTGCATTGAATCTTGCTAAAGCTGCTGGAGACTATGACATTAAAGCCCTGTTGTGGGAGATAGACAGGAATCCTGGTTCACTGTCATCAATACTTGATCTTGATCCGAGTATTAATGTTATATCAGCAATCATGAATCCAGAAGGTCTTACTTACTATACACATAGAATTAAAGGTGAAAAATTTGATGTACTATTAGGACCTCCAGATTCAATAATAGGAGAGGAAATAGAAGAAATTGAGAAGATAAGAGGAGTAATTGATACTGTAAAAAAAATATATAAACTGATGATTATGGATTTAGGTCCATATATAGATAAGTTATTAATTCAAATAATGAACGAGAGTGATTTAATTCTATTAATTGTCGAACCTGAGGTGTCCTCTATAGCAAAAGCAAGAGCAAATATAGACCTGATTACTGAAAAGACTGAATACGACCTTTCTAATAAGATGTGGGCTGTAATAAATAAGACTACAAAGAGTGACAATATAAGTTTTAATCAAATTAGTGATGCATTAAGAATTCCAGTATGTACAAAGATTAGCTATGATAAGAAATATAGAAGCAAAATAAATAGGATAGAAAGCTCAGTTCCTGAAACAAAGATATCAAAGGGGTGTGAAAAAATATTAAAAAGAATATATCCTGATGCCAAAAAGCCTGAAAAAGGAAAAAGATTCTTGTTTTTTAAAAAGGGAAATAAAAAATGAGCCTAAAGGATATTTTAAAAGATAAAGAGAAAATAGATTATACCAGTGTAACTGTGAGGGGTAGAACAGTAGACGAAATTGTAGAAAGTATAAGGAGTGAAATTATTAATGATGAAAGAGTAAAAACTTATATTTTGACAAAAGATGAAATTGAAAAGATATTGGAAGAAAAATTAATTAGATACCTGGGCAGAAAAAAAATGATGCTGAATGATGACGAGATAAAATCTCTTCAAAGGATTGTATTTGATGAAATATTCGGGCTTGGTATATTAGAGGATTTAATAAATCGTGAAGATGTAATAAACATCTTTATAAGAGACACAGAAGTAACCTATGATACTTTGGATGGTGAATTACATAGACATGCAGACTTTAAGAGCATTGAGGAAGTTGAAAAGATAAAGGATAAGATCCTTGCTCAAAAGAATAAAACAGTAACTCCTTCCCATCCTATGTGTGACCTCATTCTTTATAATGGTTCAAGAGTAAATATAACACTTCCCACAGTTGCTGATAGACTTGCCATGACAATAAGGAATCTAAATTTACTTGATGAAACACTGGATGGACTTTACAAGCGAGACATGATGACTGAAGATATGAAAAATTACATAACAGAAGCAATTATGGATAAAAAAAACATACTTATATCAGGTGCAACTGAGACTGGAAAAACAACACTTGCAAATTCAATATTGAAGGAAGTCCCACCTGATGAGAGAATATCTATAATTGAAGATACACCAGAGCTGAAACTAAGAAGAAACAATGTGGATTATCTCAGGGTGAGAGAGTCTGATAGAGATGGTGTTGAAAATATTACACAGGATAGACTTCTTAAAAATGCACTAAGATTCACTCCTAAAAGAATAGTATTAGGGGAGGTAAGAGATCCCCGGGCAGCATTTGCACTCATAAATACTTTAAATACTGGTCATTCAGGTTCAATTTGTACAATTCATGCAAGTAATCCCATAGATGCTTTGAATAGACTAAGAACATATGCAATTATAGCTTCAAATATTCCAGTTGATACTATGAGTATAATGATATATAGAGCAATTGGTATAGTAATTCAACTGGTGGGTGGGGCAAAAAAAAAGAGAAAAATTACTGAGATCGTAGAGTTAGAAAAAAAGTTAGGACCAAATTCAACTTTTATAATAAGGAAGATCTTTTAAGATCAACTTCCTGTCTAAAAAGACAAGGCTTTTAAGACAGATCCGGTTGACAAAGGGGAAATAGTAAGATGAATATAATTGCTATCTCAATTTTATATGGAATAACAGCGTTTTTAGTAGTTATTACTTTGGGTGAATTGAGAATTGCAAGAAAAAAGAGATTGGAGAGAAAGCTAAAGAGACTTGTAATAAAACCGGAAGAAAAAAAAGTTACGGGAAGATTTAGCAAGAGTATAGAAAATTTTTTAATGGGAACGGGGCTGAAATTAAGCGTTGAAGAATTTATTTTTTTAATCCTATTTTTGTATATCATAATGTTAATTGGATTATTAATATCAAAGATTCCAATATTTATAGCATTACTTTTATCTTTAATTATACCTGCTCTTTTTCTATGGTATCTTAAATATAAAAAGGAGAAGAGAAAAGAAAAGGTTGAAAGGCAAATGGAGGGTTTCTTAATAGATTTAAGTGGAATATTAGGTCCTATTCCAAATATATTAGAGGCACTAAAACAATCTATTGAGACACTTGATCAACCTCTTAAGGATGAGATATTAGAGACTGTAAATGATGTTACAAGTGCAAATCTATCCATAGAAGATTCTTTAAGAAATCTTTCTAAAAGGTTTGATGACAGGGGACTTGTAAATATATTCTGCATTGCCATGATTCAAGCTAATAAGATAGGTACAAAGGACACGGGAAGGATACTCAAAAGGTATGCAGATATTGCAAGGCGTAATCAGAGAATAAAAACTGAAGCTATTGCAAAACTATCCTATGCTCGTGCGCAGAAAAATATTTTAATTTCAGGTGTAATTTTAATGTATATTTTAGTTTTTATTATGAATCCAAGATACATCAATTTCTATAGAACCTCTCTTGGATTATGGATAATGGCATACTCATTAATCTCAATAGGTGTGGGTCTTTATATTCTCAACAAATTGACAAACATAGGTGGCGGTAGATGAATTTAAGAACTTTAATATTTTCACTTATATTGGGTTTACTTTCTTCTATTATTACATTTTTCATTCTATTAAAACCTGCAAGATTGAAAGGAATACTTGAGAAAGAAACTAAAAGAACAAGAAAAAATTTTATATACAGTTTAGTTGATAAATACACCAGCCCAGCAGATAGAGAAGAATATGATGACATGTTTGAAAAACTGCAAGATTTTAAATTTTTTGGATATAGAGTAAGGAATTTTAGTGATTTTATAACATTAAAAATGATACTGGTTAGCATTGCTCTAATTTTTTCAATCATAATAAGATTACCATTTCCTAAGATAATTATAATGGTTTTCTTCACAGTAGTTGTATGGAAACTCCCAGATATCAAACTTTCAAGAGAAATTAAAATTATGGATAAAACCATAAAGAATGAATTACCTTATGTAGCAGAGATAGTTGCATTAGGGATGGAAGGAGGGATGGATTTTAACGAATCAGTTCATTTCTTAACAAATAACACAAAAGGTAAAATTACTGACCTGTTAAAAGAGGGTTATTTTAATTTTACTGCTGGTAGTGGTGAGGAAAAAAGCTATATAAATGCTGCAAAAAAAAGTTTGTGTGAGGAGTTTGTAAACCTTATAAAAACTGTATTTCAAAATAAGAAGCTGGGAATGCTCGTAAGTGAAGCTATTTTTAGGCAAGCTGAAAATATAAGATATAAAAATGCTACAGATTTAAAGTTAAAAGTTGAGAGAATTCCCCTTTTTGCAACCTTGATTATTATGGGATTTTTCTTTTTCCCAATATTGATAATAATGATAGCACCTGTATTTGCGGAAGTGTTTAAATTATTCACAGGATAATATGAAACCTAAAATATAGCAACTTTTTTACTTTTTAATTGTTATAACAATATATGGATTAAAATAATAAAATTATGTCAAATTTATATAGTGTTATTTGGAGGTGAAAAGTGAGTTTAATAATGAATTTATTTCTAAAATTTTTTAAGAAAATCAAAAATGAAAAAGGTGATGTAGCAATTGAATATTTTGTAATTGCTGCAGTAATAATAGTTGGAATAGTTGCAGTTCTATATGCTTTAAGAGATCAGTTAATACTTCTTATTGAAAATATAACTGACATTTTAACATTACCATAAACTACAACAACACCTTAGTAAGTCAGCTCATCTTTAAATACAGAGCTTGATTTTAAAAGTAAATATTAAAAAAAGATTGATTTTACTCCATTAATTTCGTTCAATTTTGTCTGGAGTTTAATTGAATGGAAAAATTAAATTTTCACGATGAGAGAGGCTCAACACTAATTGAGTTCTCTCTGACAATATTAATATTTCTAATAATATTTGCTGCAATAGTCCAGTTTGGATACATATTGCTTGCAAATAACATTGTTGAAACAGCAGCTTTTGAGGGTGCAAGAGCAGGTTCTATTACACCAGATCCTTTAAATTCTGTTGATGTTGCATCAAGTGCTGTTGATGATTATATTGTTAAAGTACTTCCTGGCTGGACTAGTGGTAGGATGAGTAAAGATATATCAATTACAGGAATTACTCCAGAAGATACTATAAAAGTAAATGTTTCTTATGATGTTCCAATAATGTTCGGAAATGCTCTCTTTCCATCAAGTGGCGGTTCTTTTACTGTAATAGGTGAATCAACTATGACACTTACTGAAAAACCTTAAATATTTAAACAATTAAAAATTTTAGTTATAAGGTATTATAAAAGTATTTAAGTTTGTAAAAAATACTTAAATATATAAAAACATAAGAAGTATTTAAGATTTAATGCATATTAAAAATTAAGTATTTAAAAGATATTTAAGAATTTAAATATTAAAAAGCACTTTAGAATTAAAATATATGAAAAAATTTTTAATAAAACAAATTAAATATGAAAGAGGTTCATACGCAACAATATCAGTTATTATGATACCTATTTTTCTATTGATAGCTGCTTTAGCAGTAGATATGAGCATACTTTTTGCTGCAAGATCAGAACTACTTAAAGCATCAGACATAGCAGCAATAGAGGTTTCAAAATACTTGTATTTAGAACAAACTCAAATCACTGGTGATGTAGTAGTTAGGTTAGGATACGCTAATTATGCAATAGACTGGGTTCTATATAATTTCAATAACAAATTTGGTGGTAGTTTAGATGAAGTAAGTGTAAGATTCGGTCCAATAAATAGTAATGTAAATCCAGAAATAGTATATGTTAAATCAACAGCTAATATTCCCCTTTATTTTGCAAGATTTGCTGGGATATCTTCAACAAACATTGTTGTAGAAGGATCAGCAAGAATAAGAGAAGTGAAATAGATATAAGAATATTAATTTTTATAAGCATTTAAAGATGGATATTCCTAAAAAATATAAATAGTCAATAGCAAATTTTAAATAGTTAATAACAATGAATAATAATAAAGAACCTGAAAAAATAGAATTTAAAAATAATAAAGTAGAAAATATTCTAATAAAAATTGTGTTTATAGCTATTATTTTAATAATTCTATTTACAATTCTTTATCTTTACACTCCGCTAAAAGATATATTTTTTAAAAA
>DAOWJR010000018.1 GCA_030640275.1 Actinomycetes bacterium
GAGTGATCATTTTACCGGAAAAGAAAAAATTGAAAATAGAATAATTTTTGAAACAGGAGGTTTTACCAAAGAGGAGCTCGAAACATTATTAAATACATTGCCTGTTGATATTACATTTGTAGATAAAGAAGACACAATTCAATATTTCAGTCAGACCAAGGAAAGAATTTTTTCAAGAGCAAAAGCAGTAATTGGCAGAAAAGTTCAACAATGCCACCCTCAAAAGAGTATACATGTTGTTAATAAAATATTAGAGGATTTTAAAAATAATAAAAGAGATTTTGCTGAGTTTTGGATTAATCTAAATAATAGACTGATTTACATACGATATTTCTCTGTTCGTAATAAAAATGGAGAATACATAGGTTGTTTAGAAGTTACTCAAGACATAACAGATATAAAGAAGATTAAAGGAGAAAAAAGATTATTGTGAGGTTTAAATGAATATAAAAACTTTACATAAAATTAGCTACGGTCTGTATATTATCAGCTCAAAAAGAAATGGTAAATTTAATGGGCAGATAGCAAATACTGTATTTCAGACTACTGCAGACCCACCACTGGTTGCAGTTTGTATAAATAAAAAGAATTTAACTCATGAATTCATTAAAAAAAGCAATGTTTTTACTATTTCAATTTTGTCAAAAGAGACACCGATGAGATTTATAGGGCAATTTGGTTTCAAAAGTGGAAGAGATTTGGATAAATTCAAGAATGTTAATTATAAGATTGGTGTTAATGGAGCTCCAATAGTATTAGATAACACTATAGGGTATATTGAGTGTAAAGTTGTCAATAGTATGGATGCAATGTCTCACACATTATTCCTTGGTAAAGTTTTAGATGCTGAAATTATTAAAGATGGAGAGCTTATGACTTATTCATATTATCATGAAGTAAAGGGAGGAATATCACCAAAAACAGCACCTACTTATATAAAAAATGAAAAAATTAAAGAGAAAACAGAAAGGGAGGGGGAAATGGATAAATATGAATGTACAGTTTGTGGGTATATTTATGACCCAGAAAAAGGTGATCCGGATTCTGGTGTAGAACCAGGAACACCTTTCAAAAAGTTACCTGATGATTGGGTTTGTCCAGAATGTGGTGTAGGCAAAGATGAATTTGAAAAGATTGAATAAAATTAAAATCAAATAGTATTAAATAAGTTGAAAGTGATAGCTAAAATCTTAAATACATAATTATTAAAGTACATTAAAAAAGGATTATTAAATGAGTAAATTGAGACAAATAAAGTCAAATATATACTCAGTAGGAGCAGTTGATTGGGATAGGAGATTATTTGATGAACTTATACCTCTTCCGGATGGAACAAGTTATAACTCTTACCTGATAAAAGGAACCGAAAAAATAGCACTTATTGATACTGTAGACCCAACAAAGCAGCATGAACTTGTAGAAAATCTAAAGGAATTAAAAATTGATAAAATTGATTATATAGTTACAAATCATGCTGAGCAGGACCATTCTGGAGCTTTACCAAAAATATTAAATATTTATAAGAATGCCAGAGTTGTAACAAATAAGAAATGTAAAGATATGCTGATGAATCTACTGCTAATTCCCGAGAATAAATTCATAACCGTAAATGATAGAGAGACCATTTCATTAGGAGACAAAACACTTGAATTTATATATGCTCCATGGGTTCACTGGCCAGAGACAATATTGACATATCTAATAGAGGATAAAATCTTATTTTCTTGTGATCTTTTTGGATCTCATCTTGCAGCAAGTGATTTATTTGTAACAGATAAAGCAAAGGTATATGAAGCAGCAAAAAGGTATTATGCAGAGATCATGATGCCATTTAGAAAAACTATTAAGAAAAATCTGGAAAAGATAAAGGATTTAGATATAGAGATTATCGCTACAAGTCATGGACCTATCTATGATAAGCCAGAGTTTATTATTAATGCCTACAAAGAGTGGATTTCAGATGATGTAAAAAATGAGGTGATTATACCTTACGTCTCAATGCACGGGAGCACAAAAAAAATGGTAGATTATCTTGTGAATGCTCTAATGGAAAGAGATATTACTGTAAAGCCGTTTAATTTAACTGTAACGGATATAGGTGAATTAGCAATTTCATTAGTGGATGCTGCCACAATTGTTATAGCTTCTCCAACTGTCCTGGTTGGAACACACCCAACAGTAGTTTTTGCAACTTATCTCGCAAATGCTTTGAGACCAAAAACTAAATTTGTTTCTATTATAGGGTCATATGGATGGGGTGGTAAGATGGTAAAACAGCTTTCGGATATGATTTCCAATTTAAAAGTAGAGATAATTGAACCTGTTGTTATAAAAGGATTTCCAAAGGAAGATGATTTTAAAGCAATAAATAGATTAGCAGATGATATCCTGAGAAAACATAAGGAAAACAATATTGTTTAAGTTTAAATATAAAAATAAAGAATAAGATTTTTTTATTATTGGAGGTTTAAAATGAAAGAATTCAGAGATTTATTTAAAAGTGCTGATTGGAAGACAGAAAAACATATTCCAGTTATTGAAGTACCTGATAGGATAATGAAAGGTGAATTTTTTAATGTTAAAGCAACTGTTGGAAAGGAGATACATCATCCAAATACAACTGAGCATCATATTAGTTGGATTGATGTCTATTTTCACCCAGCAGGAGAGAAATTCCCATATCAAATTGCTAAATTTGAGTTTGTAGCTCATGGTGAATCAGTTAATGGACCAGACACAAGTACAATATACACAAATCCTGAGGTAACATTAAGTTTTAAAACAGAAAAGCCGGGAACTATATATGCAACTGGTTATTGTAATATTCATGGTTTATGGCAGAATTCAAAAGAAATTGAATTAGAGTAATGATCGGAGATATTAAGTTTAGAATAAAAATTAAAAATAAAAAAATTATTAAGGAAAAAAATTTAGTTTAAACAGTTTGAATTGTTATTATAAAGTAATTGTTAATGTACTAAGGTCAATTTTAATAGCAAATTACCAAATATAATATAAAAATCATTAACTAAAATAACTAAAAAATAAAAACGAAAATAAGTATTTAAAAGGAGGTAAAAGAAGGCTTAGCAGGAAATTTGTAATAACTTTTATAAATCAAAATTAGCTAAAATATCAAGGAGTGAAAAAATGAACAACAATAATATTAAAGAACAATTACTTAAAATGTTAAATCATGCACTTAAATTGGAACATGCTGCGAGAATTCAGTATCTTGCACATGCTGAGCTTATAACAGGTTCAGGAGCAGAGAAAATAATTGAGAGATTAAAAGAAATTGCTTCTGATGAAAAAGAACATGAAGAAATTTTCCGAGAACTTATAGCTGGTTATTTAGGTGGAGAACCTACTATGGAACTTGCAGAAACATTTGAAGCTAAAGGCACTAAGGAAATTCTTGAAGTAAATCTAAAAGGTGAAAAAGAAGCAGTAGATTTCTATAAACAAATTTATGAAAAGTTGATTGAAAACAAGGATAGTTTTCCCTATGAGTTCGAGACGTTAGAACATGGTATTCGACATGTAATAATGGATGAACAGGAGCATATTATAGAATTATCCCTACTACTTGGGCTCTAAATATATATAGAAGATGGGGTCGAAGATGGGTTCAGGTCTTGCAATATCACATTTTACGAGTAATCCACTGGAAAGTGTTAGTTCTTAAAATATCAGATTACTTGGATTTTAAATATAGTTGTATTTGTATAAAATTTCTTCTCTGTAATTGATGTAATCTATAAAGAGGAGCTTTTTTGTCAAGGTGTTGATGAAAAAGGAGAGATATTAAAACATCCAGAATTTTTGAAGAAAGCATTCGAATTAGGTGAAAGAATTGCTTTTAATGTAAAAAAATAATTTAATATTCACTGTTTTATTTAATATTTTTATTTACCACTTTTTACTTTTTACCCAAAATTGATTATTATTTAATGGTTATAAAATTCACTACGAAATTATCATCAAATATTTTAATTATTTTGTAGATTACTAAATTTAATAAAAATATAGGAGCGATTATGGCAAAAAATAAAACTATTGGTTCTTTTTCTTTTGTATTTCATAGTCATTTACCTTATGTAAGGAAAGCAGGAATCTGGCCCTTTGGTGAAGAATGGCTTCATGAGGCATTAAGCGAAACATATATACCACTTCTTGATGTTTTTTATAACTTGATAGATGAGGGGGTCAAACCAAAAGCTACAGTTGGAATAACTCCAATACTTGCTGAGCAATTAAATGATCCTTACCTCTCTGAGAAATTTCAGAAATATATGGAGATTAAAATTAAAAAATGTGAGGAAGATATTGAAAGAAACTCATCCAATCATAAATTAAGAGACTTAGCAATATTTTATCTGGATTTCTTTAATGAAATCCTTTCTTCATATAAAGATAGATACAATAGTGATGTAATTGGTGCTTTTAAGAAATTACAAGACGAAGGTTTCATTGAGATAATAACCTGTGCAGCTACTCATGGTTATTTACCATTACTTGGTAGAGATAGTGCAGTTAATGCTCAGATAAAAGTTGGGGTTGAAAGCTATAAGCGTCTTTTTGGAAGAGAACCAAAAGGAATCTGGCTTCCCGAATGTGCCTATAGACATGGATATGAATGGATTCCACCTGTTGAAGGTGAATATGCACAAAGAGGTTATCGTCCTGGTATAGAGAAATTTTTAATTGAAAATAAAATCAAATATTTCATTGTAGATACTCATACAATTGAAGGTGGAAAAACTATGGGTGTTTATACTCTTCGCTTTCCAGCACTTCAAAAACTTTATCAACAATCAGTAAGAGAATATAAAGATATTGAGGTGGATGAGCCAAAAACTACATTTTCACCTTATCTTTTAAAACATAATGAAGATTTTATAGCTATAGTAGGAAGAAACGAAAAAGCTGGACTTCAAGTATGGTCAGGAGATTGGGGATATCCAGGAGATGGTTGGTATAGAGAATTTCACAAAAAAGACTCAATAAGCGGTCTTCAATACTGGAGAGTAACTGGAAATGATGTTGATTTAGGTTCAAAGATGTTATATGAACCAGAGATGGTAACAGGAAGAGTACAGGAGAATTCTGACCATTTTGTTCATATGATTTATTTATTATTAAAAGATTTTAAGGATAAAACTGGAAAAAATGGAATAGTAGCTGCACCATATGATTCTGAATTGTTTGGTCACTGGTGGTTTGAAGGTCCTAAATGGATAAAACAGGTATTAAAGAAAATGGCCAAAATGGAGGAATTGGATTTAACTACAATTAGTGATCACTTAGAAAAATTTACCCCAGAGATTACTATTAGAATTCCCGAAAGCTCATGGGGTGAAGGTGGTCACCACTGGGTCTGGCTAAATCAAGATACATACTGGATATGGCCTCACATTTATGAATCAGAAAAAAAGATGGAGGATTTAGCAAAAAAATATAAAGACACAGATAATGACTTTATAAAGAGAGTATTAAACCAAGCTGCGAGAGAACTTTTGTTGTTAGAAAGCAGTGATTGGCCATTTTTAATAACTACATGGCAGGCAAGAGATTATGCATCTAATAGATTTAGTGAGCATCTTGATAACTTTAATAATTTGATAAATGCAGTGGAAGAGGCTGGTGCTATGGAATATAGAAAAAAAGATGAGGAATTTAGAAAATATTTAGAATCTATTGAGGAAAAAGATAAAATATTTCCCAATATTGATTTCATAATATACGCCAAATATTAATAAATATATTTTTTGAATAGGAGATTATGAAGAAAATAACTGTTTGTTTACTAATTATGATCTGTTTATTAATTACAACTTGTAAAGCTAAACCAGAAGTTGTAGACACAGAAGAGGAGACCACTCCTACTGAGGAGATTGTAGAGACTACTGAAGAGGAGATTATTGAGAAAGGCATTTATATAAGTAATAATTTATCAGGCGAAACATTTTCTATAAAAATTCCAGAAAATTGGAGCATGCAGGAATATCCAGAAAAAAGTATTGTTCAATTTAACCCTCCTTTAGAAGAGATGAAAGAAAATAATTCTATTTATACAATTTTTGCTGGAGCATTTGAGAGTTTTCCGCCAACAGATTTTTCTAATATAAATGTTCCTAATTTTTTAAAGAATATTAGGTTTTCACTTGAAAGTGAAAGTCCTCAATCATCAAATCTGGGGAATCTAGAAGCAGAAAAGTATGAAAGAAGCTACAAACATTTGATGCCAATAAAAGAAAGTGTGGTTGAAGGTGAAGATGAAACCAAGATGGAGAAAACAGCATTAGAAGGTGGGATTATTGTTAAGCAGGATCAGTATAAATATGTTTTAAGTTACTACTATGTGGGAGATAACCCACAAGAATTTCAAGATATTATAAATAAAGTAGCAGAATCATTTAAATTTAATGGAGAAGAAGAATCAAAGATAGATGAAACTGCAGTTTCTAAAAGTAGTTTGAATATATTGTTATTGGGTAGGGATGCACGATCTAATGAGAGAAGTGTTTGGTGTAGAAGTGATATAAATATTATACTTAACATAAACCTAAATGATGGTAGTACTGCTTTAATTTCCATTCCGAGAGATACGAGGGCGGAGATTCCAGGACAAGGATATACCAAGATAAATGCAGCTTACGCTTTGGGTGGTCCAGAACTTGTCATTGAGACTTTTGAAAATTTTACTGAATTAGAAATTGATTACTATATTTCAACAGATTTCTATGGATTTGAAAGCCTAATAGATAAACTCGGAGGAGTGACAGTAGAAGTAGATAAAAGATTGGTAGATCCATTTTCTGGAGTAGACCTTTATCCAGGAGTTCAAACTTTAAATGGTTCACAAGCATTGGCTTATTCAAGATGTAGAAAAGGACCATGTGGTGGAGATTGGGGCAGGATGGACAGGCAGAGACAGATGTTAATTAGTTTAGCTAAAAAGTTTCAAATAATAGAGACATGGATTCAACTCCCAGCATTGATTAATATGGTATTGGAAAACAGACTAATAGAAACAGATATAAAATTAATTGATTTAATAAAATTTTCTCACTTGTTTTTTAAAATTAATACTGAAGAAGTTGAAAATTTTTATATTCCAACAAGCTCTGCAACAATAGATGGTGTTTATTACCTAATTGCAGATGAAGACAGCATAAAAGACATATTCTCCAAATATAAATAGAAAATTACATTTTAACTACTAACGTATAGTTTAATTGGGGTTTCAAATCCAGGGAATTCGCCTTCTTTTGCTTCCTGATCAAATACTGTACCTTTTTTAACACCAGCTTTTTCAGTTTTGACAACTTCAATATTTTTATAACCCATCTCTTCTAATTTCCTGATAGCATCATCTCTTCTCATTCCAACAAAGCCTGGGAAAGGATTTATAGAATCAAAGAGATCATCCATTCTATCTGGCTCATCACCAATACGAAAGCTCTGCATCTTTATCAAATCAGGTGGACAGTTTGGTCCAGCTGGTAATCCTGACATTGTGCAAACAGTGACTGGAAATGTGGGATCACTGGGAAAGGTAAAATCTGTTACAGGTATATCTTTTAAAGCCTCCTGCATAAAAGATTTCCAGATCATTGCTGGATATGTTCCACCCTGAACAAGTAATCCCCTTAATCTTTCCATTCTTATATTCTCTTCAGGATGTCCAACCCATACAGCAGTTGACATGTCAGGTGTATAACCAACAAACCAGGCATCCCAGTGTTCTTGAGTAGTTCCGGTTTTTCCAGCAGCAGGTCTTCCAATATTTGCTCTTACTCCAGTACCTCTTTGAATTACCTGTTCTAATATCTTTGTTAGTCTATATGCATTGGCTTCTCTTAATACTCTAATTCCCTCTTCAGGTTCATGTTCATATATAATCTGGTCATTTGGATCTAAGATCTTAGTTATTGCAACTGGCTTTATATATACTCCATTATTTGCTAAAGTTGCGAAAGCTGCAGACATATCAAGAGGAGATACACCCTGTCCGCCTAATGCAATAGATGGATAAGGTTCAAGTTTAGTAGTTATTCCCATATCCATAGCAGTACGTGCAACTTCTCCAGGTCCAACATCCATAATTAGTTGTGCATAAACCACATTTACCGACCTTATAATTCCCTCTAAAATTATCATCTTTGTTTCTTCAAATTCTGCTTTTCCATAATTTTCAACTTCCCAATCTGCAGCACCAGGATTCTCTAAAACTATAGGTCCATTTGGAGGATATGCTATATAAGGTGATATTCCATTTTCCAGTGCAGCGGCTAAAACAAATACTTTAAAGGTTGAGCCAGTTTGTCTATTTTTCTGAACAGCTATATTAAATTGACTCTTCTTAAAATCCTCACCCCCAACCATAGCTTTTATATAACCAGTTGCAGGCTCAACTGATATCAATGCTGCAGTAGGGTCATCTTCTTCATATAAATGTTCCTTTATAGCTTCCTCAGCTAATTTCTGCAAATTGTGATTAACAGTTGTATAGTCTTTTAAACCTCCGTTAAATGTTTTAGTAATACCATACTTTTCTATTAATATTTGTTTTACATAATCAATAAAAAATAGTGCAAAATCTCTTTCACGACGTTTTTGGGAAATAACTAATAGAGGTTTTTTTCTTGTTATTTCTAACTGAGTTTTGTTTATGTAATTAAGTTCATACATTTTATTGAGAACACTATTTCTTCTTTCCAAAGCTTCTCGATAATTTGTATAAGGTGAATATCCCCCTGGATTTCTTGTTACCCCAGCTAAAAAAGCAGCTTCATTTAAGTTCAAATATTTTGCACTTTTTCCAAAATAATTTTTAGCTGCAGCTTCAATACCATATGAACCTTCACCATAATAGACAGTGTTTAAAAAAAGCTCTAATATTTCATCTTTTGAGAATCTTTGTTCAAGCTGGTAGGCTAAGTATGCCTCCTTTAACTTATTCAAATAGGTTCTCTCCAGTGATATATATGAACATCCTATATATGATTGTGTAATAGTACTACCACCTTCAACTATTTTTCCTTCAATTATATTCATCAATAAGGCTCTTATAATAGCTTTAATATCAAATCCTTGATGTTCATAAAATCTCTCATCCTCCCTTGCAATTGTTGCATTGATTACATATCGAGAAATTTCATTTAAAGGTACAATTTTTCTATCTTCCTCAGCATGGAGATAAGTTAGAAGTGACCCATCTGAAGCATATACCTCAGTAGTCAGGGGCTGCTCCCGTGGAGTTAATTCATTTATGTCTGGGAGTTCTGTACCAATTCTACCTATTATAAATATTGGAAAAAATAGTGAGAATATAATAAATATTGAAGCAATAAATAAAAAGAACCCCAATATTTTTATAATCTTTGTTCTTTTTTTTCTTTTCTTCTTATTTTTACTTCTCGCAATTGACAAATAGTTCTCCTTTTTTATATTTAGAAGATTTTCTAAATAATTAATGTTTAAGTCAATAAGAATTAGAAAAATTATAACTTATAGATTGATACTTTTGAAGATATCTTTTAAACTTCTTTTTCATTATATTCTCCTTTGCCAATTAGTTTAGCAAAACCGGACGTTTCTAATCTGGTATTACATGCTTCTATGCAAAATTTGATTTTTTTTTAGTTTTATGTTATTTTATTATGGTTTGTTTTTAAAGCATATTTCAAAAATAAATAAAATATTTAGAAATAATAAAAAAATTTTTTATTTTCCTTAGCTTAATCTAGCAATAATTCCCTATTCTAATTTTAAATTTGGTTAGGTTTATTTATTTTAAGAAGCAAAGTTGAAAGTAATAAATTTAAAAAAATGGAGGTAAAAATTAATATGGAATCGCACATAGAATCGCATATATATGCAGCATCTAAAACAGAATCGTATATATATGCAACATCTAAAACAACAATTTATTTATTTTTACAATTTTTTATCCTTCTTTTTTGTCTAACCTTAACCCTCAGTTTAACCCAAAATAAAAACTATTCATTTTCAAGGCAAATTACCCCCAATGAAATCTCCAGTTCAAAATATAATAATTTATTGTCTGTTGATAATTATAAAAATGCATCTATTAATAACTATCAAATATATAAAGAGGTAGACAGAATTGAGGGAAAAAATCACAATTTATATGTAGAAAAATACAATTACTATGTTGCGAATAATAATCTATATTCAGAAATATATAATATAGACAATATAGAATTTAAAGAAACACTAGCTTATAAGGAAAAAAGTAACTCTATAAATAAAGAAAGAATTGCAGACAATGGAGTAGAAAATAGCTCAAATTTAAGAACTGCTCGCGCAAGCTGGTATGGACCAAGATTCTATGGTAAAAGAACAGCTAATGGTGAGCTTTTTACTAAAAGTATTATTTCATTTGCTCATAAAAGTTTCCCATTTGGGACGAAGGTTAAGTTCTATTACAATAGTAAAATAGTTATCGCGCATTGCAATGATAGAGGTCCATATAAAAATAGAGCAGAGTTTGATCTTTCATATAAAACAGCAGAAATATTAGGATTTAGTGGTGTTAAATCAATAAAATATGAAATATTAGATGACTCAAATAATCAAAATAAAACATCTTTTGCCGATTTATAATTATAAAAGATTAGAAATCTTACCATTTCTGTTTAAAAAAATGTGATATAACACTTTATTGGAAGAGATGATATAATCTTTTATTATGAAAGCAAAAACACTTGTCATTTTATTAGATGGGGTATCAAGTAAAGACTTTTTTAAATTCTATAATTCGGGTGAATTACCAAATATAAAATCATTTTTTGATGGTGGCTTTGTAATAAAAAATTTAGTATCAACATTTCCTTCAGAATCACAAACATGCTATCCCCTTATATTTTATGGCATAAAACTTTCAGAGATAGAAGAAATTGCTCAGATGTGGTATGACAGAAAAAAACAGCAATTCATATATTTGTGGGATTTCTTACCCATTTTTCGCTTATTTATGAAAAAAGAAAAACATACAAGTGTTTTTAAAGGTCATGGAAAAGCTATAACAGTTGGATTAAAAGAGACAAAAGATGCTGGAGCTTATATACCCCCATTTTATGTAATATGTGGTTTATCTTTATCAAGATTAGGAATTTTAGTTGACACAGCAGTTATTAAGAACACACCATATCTCTTTAATCGTTACAACAGTATAATATTTTCAATTTTTTCCTGTGATCACTTACTACATAGTTATGGATTTAAAGGTCTTTTAACATCACTAAAAAATCTTGATAAAAATTTAGGTTATATAATCAACAACAAAAAATTAAAAGATAAATTAAATATATTTATTTTCTCAGATCATGGTAACTCTCCATTAAAAGGTAAATTTGAAATACAAAAAGTCTTAAAAGAAAATGGATATCATCTTACAAGATATTTAAATGAAAAAAAGGATGTAGCATTAGTAAGCAACTTGTTAAATTATGCATTTTTATATACAAAGGATAATCCAGAGAATATCTTAAAAATATTTAGCACATATCACCAGGTAGGTGTTGTTGCATATAAAAATAAAAAAGATAATTCAATAATTATTTCAAATACTAATGGAAGAGCAAAAATATTTAAAGATAATGAAAAAATTTGCTACAAGACTGAAAATGGAGACCCTTTAGAATATAAAAACTACTGTAAAGAAGAAAATTTCACTGATATAAGATTAACGAAAGATGAGTGGATTGAAAAAACTTTAGACAGTAGATTTCCTTATGCAGTAGTAAGACTTTATGAAGTATTTGAAAATAAAAATTGTGGTGATATTGCAATTAGCTTTGATAATGGTTATTGCCCTAATTTTTCATTCACATTTAACGGAAGATTAAAATTCACATCAAAATGGCCAACATTTTTATATAATCATGGAGGTTTAGAAAGAGATCAGATTTTAAGCTTTCTTATTGCAAATGGAGAAAATATAAAAAGCAAAAAATTAAAATTTGCAAAATTAGAAGACTTATACTCTATTTTTAAAAACTATTTCGAGGATATTAGATAGGATAAAATTTCATCAAGAGCATATAAAAGCAGTACATGTAAATGAAGATAAGTTATTTTAAAAGCATTAAACAACTTAAATTTCTTCAGAAGGCTCCATCACCTTATAAACAATATCACCATCTCGAACTTTCTCATCAACTATGATGCCTATTGAATCTCCCTTTTTAGCTTTATCAACCTTTACATGCTCTATCTCTATTGACTCCACTTTCTGAGTCAAGTTTGTGGTGTGACCCATTATATGAATCATGTCTCCAACTTCTAAAGTATCTGTAAGTTCTATAGCACCAACACTTATCCTAGCAAAATAGTGACTTACAACTCCAATCTCTTTTTCCATTTATCCCCCTTTATACCAAATAAATTTATGAATTAAGAAATAGGATAAAAAATAAAATAATTAATTTAAAAGTAATATAGTTTTAAACTATTAATTAAAAGATACCAAATTGTAGATATTAGTATCATATAATTACGAATATTATTATTACACATTATATAAAAAATACAAAATATTTAATCTATTTTTTTATTGTTTACAATCTTTTAATATATTATAATAATAACTGGAAAATTTAAAATCTTATGATATTATAACAACGCGGGGTGGAGCAGTCTGGTAGCTCGTCGGGCTCATAACCCGGAGGTCCTTGGTTCAAATCCAAGCCCCGCTACCATTATTTATAAGGGCTTATGTAGTTATTTGTATATAAAACCATAAGCCTTTTTATTTTTATAAAGTGCTATGTATAGAATATAATATTTAAAATGAAAAATTATAGAAAGAAATTAAAAGAGCAATAATTTTAGAATTATGGGAAGCAAAAATAACAAAAATAAAGATGATAAACACAAATTAAAAATTCTCTTTGTATGCTACGGTAATAAATGTAGAAGCCCTATGGCTGAAGGCATTGCAAAGAAGATGTTAAAAGGAAAAGCATATGTTGAAAGTGCTGGTATTGCTGCTTGGGGAAGCAATGCTTCAGGAGAAGCTATAGAGGTTATGAAAAATGAATTTGATATTGATATCTCTGATCATAATCCAACAGATATAACAGACCTATCACTTAATAACTTCGATTATATAGTAACTATGGATTCTTATATAGATACCTATATTAAGAAATATATTAAAAAGTATTATCAAATTGAATCAAATAAAATTATCTCATGGAATATAATTGACCCATATGGGGGAAGTATTAATGACTATGGAAAATGTGCTAACACACTTCAAAACCACATCCAAAATCTTCTAACTGAAATTATAAAATAAGCTTTTAATCAAATTTTATATCACAATTTTTTCTGATAAAATAATCTTTAACTTATTATTTTTATTTGGCATACAACCGTTACACTTTATGCTTTTCCTATAGAAGAAATTGAGGAAATTGATATTGATAAAGAGTGGAAAGAGCTGAAAAAAGGTTGACAGAAGGGTTGGTAGAAGGGTTGGTAGAAAATCAGAAAAAAATCTTAACACTCGTCAGGGAGAATCCTTATGTATCTAAAAGGGAAATGTCTGAAAGCATAGGAATTAGTACTACTGCTATAGATAAAAATATCACGTCTTTAAAGAAAAAAGGTCTTTTAAAAAGAATTGGTCCTGCCAAGGGTGGATACTGGGAGATTGTGGAGGTGATTGAAGAATGATAAAAACAAAATCCAGACAAATAAAGATCGGAGAAATCCCAGAAGATTGGGAAGTTGTAAAATTATCAGATATAGGAGAAATTATTACTGAAACAACACCTTCAACAAAAGTTTAAGAATATTAGGGGGAAGGTTATCCATTTGTCAGTGGCTAAAGAAGTTAATTAGACTTTAAGATATCTGTGCCTTTTAAAATTCTTAAATTTTAAATACTATTTTTTCTGATAAAATTGTTTTTACCTTATTTATTTTTTTAAAAAACCAAAATTAATAAAAATGATAATACTATGGAAAGCTAAATAGTTGAAAAAAGAGAGGATAGACATGCACTATGAGATATATTGTGATGAAAGATGCCCTGATTTATTATCTTCCAAGGGAATCAACAAAAATAAACATATTGTTATAGGTGGAGTATGGATAGAAAAAAATAAGCGGGATAAATATAAAAGTTCTTTTAAAAAAATTAGAGAAGATAATCATTTCTATTCTGAAGTAAAATGGAGATATGTATCACCTTCGCAATTGAATTTTTATCTAAAAATAGCAGATTTATTTTTTAAAACACGAATGAGATTTAGATGTATTGTAATTAAAAGCGAGGATATAGATTTAGATACCTATCATAAATCTGATCCAGAACTTGGTTTTTATAAATTCTATTACCAATTATTATATCATTGGATTGAAAACTCTAACAGTTACAACATTTTCTTGGATTTTAAACAAAATAGATTAAAAAATAGAATTAAAAAATTGGAAGAAGTTCTTATAAATTCTTGCCCTTCCTCAAAAATAGTTAGTGTGCAATCTATCAAGTCAAAAGATTCAATTTTTATACAAATGGCTGATATACTTATTGGTGCTGTGGGGTATTCAATTGATGAATACTCAACTAGTGATAGCAAAATCAAACTAATTAGAAGAATAGAGGAATATTTAAAACATCCTATTAGACCAACTCCAAAATATGAAAAAAAATTTAATATTTTTAAAATAGAATTTAAGTGATAAAACTGTGGCATTACCAAAATTAGTAAAATATAAAACAATTGATGAATACCATAAACATTTTATAAGAGAGTATTGCAATCCTTCTAAGAATATAACTACCTTTGATGGAATTACTGTAGTTTTTTTTCCTAATCAATTTAAGCATGCATTTTATGAAAGTAGTGGAAAAGGAAAGAGAAATAAAGGAAAATTTTCAACAATAAGGGCTAGAAGAATTGATTGGATAAAATATGCGTTGAAAAATCCAAATGCTTCTCTATATGTTGGATATGATAAAAAAAAGAAAATTTATGGTAAAAGGAGAAGGGTTTGTTTAAAAAATAATAACTATGTGGTTGTTATTCAATTTAAAGACCATAGAAAAGCCGATTTTATAACACATTTTCCACCTGATACACAATATACTCTTGCAAGTATAAAAAAGAGCCCAGCTTGGAAATAAAAATGATCGCTGATATGGTTCAGCGACCCAAACCTTTGTAGATTCCTTACTCTAAGTAAGGACCAATATAATTATACTAAAAACTTAA
>DAOWJR010000063.1 GCA_030640275.1 Actinomycetes bacterium
AATACATCTGCTTTGTCCATCTCAAAAATGGGAAGTGGGTCTGGTAGACCTGAGAAAGTTATAGGAATGCACTTTTTCTTTCCAGCACATATTATGAAGTTAGTTGAAGTTATACCAGGTATTGAAACATCTCAAGATACGATAGATACAATAGTTGAGCTCTCAGAAAGATTCAGGAAATTACCAGTTAAGGTAAAGGAGATACCTGGATTTTTAGTTAACAGAATACTTCTTCCAATGTTAATAGAGGCTTGTAAATGTCTTGATGAAGGAGTAGCATCTGCAAAAGATATAGATTTAGCTATGCAGGCAGGAGCAGGAATGCCAATGGGTCCTTTCACTCTTGCAGATAATTTAGGGCTTGATGTTGTTTTGAATGTAGCTGATTATATGGCAAGTCAATATGGAAATCCCAACTTTAACCCCCCATATCTTCTAAGAAAAATGGTAGCAGCGGGACATCTTGGAGTAAAAACAGGGAAGGGATTTTACGACTATAGCAAAATGTAAAAAAATTGATTATCATTAGGAATATTTTAAGATTTGGGCATAGTTTCTCGACTAAAATGTCTTCGAAACCACGCCACAAATCTCTTATAAAAATTAAGATTATTTTAAAATTAAAGAAATAAATTAATTTAAATATGGAGGTAAAATTATGGAAAGGGAATTTGTTAACTATACTATTGAAGATAAAGTAGCAACTTTGGTAATAGATCGTCCTCCAGTGAATGCTTTAGACACTAAAACTATGGAGGAATTAAGCGAAGTATTGGATGAGTTAGAAAAAGATCCAAATGTAGGAGCGATTGTTATAACAGGTGGTGGGAAATATGCTTTCATTGCTGGTGCTGATGTAAAGGAGATGCCGAAACTCACCCCAGAGTTAGCAGAAGAGATGTCAGCGAAAGGACAAGCAATTTTAACGAAGATGGAAAAAATGGGAAAACCTGTTATAGCTGCTATAAACGGTCTTGCTCTTGGAGGAGGATTGGAACTGGCTATGGCTACTGATATAAGAATAATATCTGATAGAGCTCGCGTAGGACAACCTGAAATAAATTTGGGTCTTTTCCCTGGTTGGGGTGGAACTCAGAGACTTCCAAGGATTATTGGTTTGGCGAAAGCAAAGGAGATGATTTTTACAGGGGATATGATAAGTGCTCAGGAAGCTATGCGAATAGGACTTGTTAATAAGGTTGTTCCAGATGGTGAGGAACTAAAGGTTGCTAAAGATATTGCAAAAAAAATAATAAGTAAAGCACCAATTGCAGTTGCAAAATCTAAAAAAGCTATGCGGGAAGGTATACAGGCATCATTAGAAGAGGGATTGAACATAGAGGCTGAGTTATTTGGAGAAATCTGTGGAACCGAGGATATGAAGGAAGGTGTAGCTGCATTTATTGAAAAACGACAACCAAAATTTAAGGGAAAATAATTAACAATTTCTGTAATAGTACCAAGTAGATTTATTTGTGTAAAGTAAATTTAATTTACGTAAGAAGAATATTATTTTTTAAAAAGAGTTATAAAAATTTTATTATTCAAAAACTTTAAAAATTAAATGATACTTATAATTTATAAAAATCTTACAACTTCATCAGTAAGGAGGTGCAGATGGATTATTCCATTCCAAAAGAACTTGAGCTGTTACGCAAAACAGTAAAAGAGTTTGCTGAGAAGGAAATAGCTCCTGTAGTCGAAGATATGGATAGAGAAGGAAAGTTTCCGGAAGAAAGTATAAAAAAGATGGCAAAATTGGGTTTAATGGGACTTCCCGTTTCAAGAAAGTACGGTGGTGCTGGAGCAGGAATGTTAGGATACTGTATTGCTGTAGAGGAGATTGGAAAGGTTTGTAATTCACACGGTACAATTTTAGGAGCTCATACATCTCTATGTTGCATGCCTATTGAGATGTTTGGAACTGAAGAACAAAAGCAGAAATATTTAGTTCCGCTTGCAAAAGGAGAGAAACTTGGAGCATTTGCTTTAACAGAACCCAATGCTGGCTCAGATGCAGCTGCTATAGAAACTACAGCAGTAAGAGATGGTAATTATTATGTATTGAATGGAACTAAGATATGGATAACCAATGCGGACAGAGCAGACATAATTATAGTTTTAACAGTAACTGATAAAGCACTTGGAGCTCGAGGTGGAATAACTGCATTTATAGTTGAGAAAGGCACACCAGGGCTTTCAGTAGGAACATTAGAAGATAAGATGGGAATTAGAGGTTCAAGTCAGGCTGAATTAATATTTGAAAATTGTAGAGTGCCAAAGGAAAATGTTTTAGGTGATGTCGGAGCAGGCTTCCTTGTTTTTATGAAAGGTCTTGATTGTGGTAGACTGTCACTTGCAGCAGGTTGTGTTGGAGGAGCACAGGCATGTTTAGATGCATCAATAAAATTTGCAATGAATAGGATTCAATTCGGCAAGCCTATATGGGAAAATCAAGCAATACAATGGATGATTACTGATATGGCAACAGAAGTATATGCTGCGAGAAATATGGTATATCATGCAATTTGGTTAAAAGGAACAGGTAAAAGATTTACTAAAGAATCAGCAATGTGCAAACTTTTTGCATCTGAAATTCTCTGTAGAGCAATTGATACAGCATTACAAATTCATGGGGGCATGGGTTATATGAAAAAGTTTCCAATCGAAAGAATGTATAGAGATGCAAGAATAACAAGAATCTATGAAGGAACCAACGAAATTCAAAGACTTGTAATAGCTAATATGATTAGCCGGGAAATGAGAAAATCCTAAAAAGGGTCAGGTCTTGACATGAGACATATTATAATATTAATAAATTAAAACAGGGAAAATAATTAATAAGCTAAAATGGAGGAAATAGTAATTTAAAATTTCAATAATAATTTATTGGAGGAAAAAATATGAGATTTATTGTTTGTATTAAACAGGTTCCTGATACAACAAATGTTAAAATTGATAAGAGAACAGGTAGACTCATAAGGGAAGGAATCCCGAGCATTATAAATCCTGAAGATAAAAATGCTTTAGAAGAAGCATTAAAGCTAAAAGAAAAATTTGGTGGAGAAGTAATAGTTATATCAATGGGACCTCCGCAAGCTGATGAAGCTTTGAGAGAAGCAATGGCTATGGGTGCAGATAGGGCAATACTTCTGACTGACAGGGCTTTTGCTGGAGCTGATACAATGGCTACAGCCTATTCCTTAGGATCTGCCATTAAGAAAATAGGTGAATATGATTTGGTTTTATGTGGAAGACAAGCAATAGATGGAGATACTGCACAGGTTGGACCACAATTAGCAGAGTTTCTATCAATTCCTCAAATAACTTATGTTTCAGATTTAAATATTGAAGAAAATAAAGTTGTTGCAATTCAGGAGCTGGAGGATAAAAGAGTAAAATGGGAAGCAAACTTACCTGCTCTTCTAACTGTAACTGCAGAGGCAAATAAACCCAGATACCCTACAGCATATAGGATTATGAGTGCATATAAGGAGAAGGATGTTGAAATATTGGAGAAGAAAGATTTAGATGTTGATGAAAAGAGAATAGGAATGGATGGTTCACCCACCTCAGTTAAAAGGATCTTTTCTCCTGAACCGAAAGGTAAGGGTGAAATTATTAAGGAGGAGCCCAAAAAAGCTGCTGGGATTTTATTTAATCGTCTAAGAGCAAAGAATATATTATAGATTGGGGGTAAATAAATGGCAATTTATATTAATAGAGAGTTATGTACAGGATGTGAACTATGTGTTGAAATATGCCCATTTAATGGAGTAAAGCTTGATGAAGAAGGTATAGCAGTACTACTTGATGCTTGTAATGAGTGTGGAGCTTGTGTTGATGAATGTCCAGTAGAAGCTATTTCAATTGAGGTAATAAAAGAGGGTGTAATCGACATAAGTCAATATTCTGGAGTATGGACCCTTGCTGAACAAAGAGATGGAAAACTCACAAGAGTTGCCAGGCAGTTAGTTGGAAAAGCAAGGCAGCTCGCTGATGTTTTGGGAGTAAGAGTTGAGTCAGTGCTTTTGGGTCACAACATCTCTGAACTGGCTCAGGAATTAATTCAATGCGGGGCTGATAATGTCTATTTAATAGATAACCCATTATTAAAGAATTATCAAACAGATTTATATACAAAAGCAATTTACGACCTTACTGTGGAGAAAAAACCAGAAATATTCATCTTTGGAGCAACGCATATGGGAAGGGATTTGGCTCCAAGACTTGCTCAAAGAATACAAACTGGACTAACAGCAGATTGTACAGAACTCACCATAGATGATACAGAGCGACATCTTCTACAAACAAGACCAGCATTTGGTGGAAATATTATGGCTACTATCACATGTAAGAATCATAGACCACAAATGGCAACAGTAAGACCAGGTGTATTTAGAGAACCTGAAAAGGATTTATCAAGAGAAGGGAATGTCATTAATATAAAGCCAAATATTTTAGAATCTGATATTCTTTCTCATTTAGTTAAATACTTAAAATTGGAGAAAAAAATAGTTAAACTTGAGGAAGCAGAAGTGATAGTTTCAGGTGGAAGAGGATTAAAAAAGCCTGAGAATTTTTCGCTGATTCAAGAACTCGCTGATTTACTGGGTGGTGAAGTTGGAGCATCAAGAGCAACAGTTGATGCAGGATGGATATCAAAAGATCATCAAGTAGGTCAAACTGGTAAAACTGTATCTCCAAAGCTTTACATTGCATGTGGTATCTCAGGAGCTATTCAACATAGAGCTGGCATGCAAGCATCAGAAACAATTGTTGCTATAAATAAAGATCCAGACGCTCCTATATTCAAGATTGCAGATTTTGGTATAGTAGGTGATTTATTCAAGGTTATCCCGGAACTAATATCAGTACTTAAAGCTAAAAAAGCGAAAGAAATGGTAGTATAATAAATACTTTGCTTTTGACTTAAAAATGCATTTTTAATAGGTGTTAAAGAAATGGATGACAACAGTTACATAAAATACAATAGATCATCAAACTTTTTAAGAGGTTGTTTAATAGCTTTAATTGCAATTTTAGTATTAATTATTGGTGTTGGAACTATATTTGGAACAGTATATTTAAGAAAATTACAAATTACCTCTCCTGCTGAAGAAAGAATAGAAAAGACTGCAGAAAAGCAAGAAACTATAAAAGAACAGGAAATTATTAAAATCGAGACCAAGGAAGCAAACCCTGTTGCAGCAGTAGCCAGAAAAGTTCAACCAAGTGTAGTGAATATTGCGGTTGAAGTAATTCAATATGATATTTTTGGTCGTGAAGTTCTAGTTCCTGCTGTTGGCAGTGGAGTAATTTTTTCAGAAGATGGCTATATATTAACCAATGCTCATGTTGTTGAAGAAGCAGAAAAAGAAAATATTAAGGTGACTTTTTTTGATGGTAAAACAGAAAAAGCGAAATTAGTAGGGATGGAACCACGCGCTGATATTGCTGTTATAAAAGTGGATAAGAAAAATTTAAAAGCAGCTGAGTTTATATCTGTAAAAGACATAGAAGTAGGAGATTTAGCAGTTGCAATTGGGAGCCCACTTACACTTCAGCAAACTGTTACTTCAGGGGTAGTTAGTGCACTTGGAAGGGAAATGTTAGAGTTCATTGAATATGAGGGTAAGGATCTTGTTGTTGATTTAATTCAGACAGATGCTGCTATAAATATGGGAAATAGTGGAGGTGCTCTGGCTAATATAGAAGGTAAAGTCATGGGAATTAATACAGCAATGATAAGTCCCGCTATTTCTACTGGATTGGGTTTTGCTATTCCAAGTGATATAGCAACAAATATTGCTAATCAATTAGTGGCATATGGTAGATCCAGAATACCAATAATTGGTATAAACATGGGAGATTCTCAAGATCCAGATGTTCCTGGAGTATTTATTGCAGAAGTGTTTGAAGGATTACCTGCTGAAAAAGCAGGAATAAAGTCTGGAGATATTATTACGAAATGTAATAATATTAAGTTAAAAATTGCCTGGGATTTAAAAGCAGAAATTGTTAAGTATAATGTTGGTGATGAAATTGAATTAGAAATAAACAGAAATGGCAAAGTATTTACAACAAAAGTTCAGTTGGTGGATGCTCCTCCAGAGTATGGAAAATAATAATTCTTATTTTGAAAAACTATTGATAGATTTATTTTTTGATCCTCTATCAGATAATGATAGAGGATTTTGTTATAATTATAATAACCTTTAGAATATTTGAGAGTGAAAAAAATTTTTAGGTTAACAAAAAAGACTAATAAGAATGAAGAAGATGGATGTTTCAGAAAACGAATCAACTAAAAGTATTTTTATAGAAAGATATCATAATTTAAGTGACCAATTTCTAATAGCTCGTGCAAGAAAAGGTGATAATCTTGCATTTGAAGCAATAGTAAATAGATACAAAAATCAGGTATTTACCTCCGCTTTTTATATAATGGGAAATAGTCATGATGCTTCAGATGCTGCACAGGAGGTGTTCCTGAAGATTTACAAATCCCTTCATAAGTTTGGTGGTAGGTCAAAATTTTCAACATGGTTATTCAGGCTAACTACCAATACCTGTATCGATCTTATAAGAAAGAGAAAAAGGTATACTTCTAAAACTAAAGAATTAGATTTAGAGTATGATAAGGATTTTTCAAAAAGCGCCAGGTATAAAGAACTATCATCTGTTGAGAGGGAATTTTTAAAAAAGGAAGATGGAAGGAAGATAATTGAAAATATTATTTCATTACCACAAAAGTATAGAGTTCCAATAGTATTGAGAGATATTTATGGATACTCATATAGAGAAATAGCAAAATTATTAAAACAGCCTTTAGGAACTCTAAAATGTAACATCTTCAGAGGTCGCAGAATCCTAAGAGATACTATCTTCAAAGAAATAAAATAAAAAATATTAATTTGTTAATCAAATCAAATCGATTTCTTTTAACTCTCTTTTTAACTCCCTGTAAACTTTTTCAAATGAAGGTAATTCCACCATCTGATTTTTAAGTCGAACCTCCCATAATCTTTTATATCTAATCTCTTTCTCATCAAATACTTTTAATATTGAACTCTCACTTAATTTTTTAAATTTAATTTTCTTCTCTATATATGGTTTTAATAGGAATATGTCACTGATATATTTATTAGCAATAAGATACCATGTGTCATAAATGTCCCTGGGTTCATTTCTACTTTTATCCATAATACTAAGAATCTTTTCCACAAAAATTTCATTTATGGAATATACTTTTGATTTAATATTTAAAGGAATATCATCGTATTCTTTGTATTCTTTTAAAAGAGGTTTTAATATTATTGGAAATTGTAATAGTTCTTCTTTCGTAAAATCTATCTTTATACTCCCTTTACTTATATCAGCACTAAGAGGACCAGAAAAATTTAAAAAAATTGTATATCCATTTTCATGTTCATCACTTCTACTAAATCTTATAGGTATATTTGCATCTTTTAATAATATCTGGTAGATATCTTCAAACTTTTCTTTCAGATTTGATAGAGAAAAGGATTTTAATAATGTAAAATCGAGGTCTTCAGAGAAACGATATCTATGAATATAGAATTTTTTTAATGCTGTACCACCCTTAAAAGCAAGAATGTCCTTTAAATCTGATTTTGATATACCTATTAAAATCCACGATAGGATATAATCTTTTTCGATTGTTTTAACAGGTATAGATTTACCAGCTTTAGTTAAGTTAGCCTGTAATCTAAATAAATTTCTTTGATTAATCATTATTTCCTCATACTATTTCTTAAGCTCGTGTTGCTTTAATAAGTTCATCAGGACTAATATTTACAATTAACTTCCAGTTATTTTTATATGTTGGATAACTTGGCAGAGTGGGATCTAAAAGATAATATTTTTGATTAATAAATTTTTTAAATTTATTTATTAATTTACTATCTAATAAATTGTAAGTTTGCAAAATAAATCCCAATCTTTTTGCGACTATAAATTTATCAAAATTTTCTAAATAGTTTATTAATTTTTCAAAATCTATACTCCCTTTTTGGATCCAGATACCTTTAGAAATTTCCAAAATACCCCCACTATATTTAGGTTTATCCAAGCAGTCAATTATAGTTCTTTCTATATCGCTCACTCTGACCTTTTCAGTATTTGTAACCCATACTTCCTCAATACCCCAAATTTTCTCAGGCTTAGAATATATAAATTCAAAAGCAGTATTTGCTATTTTTCTTACTTTTTTATACTTCTGTTTGGAGGTGGTTATATATACCTTTGTAAGTGGCTGTGTCAGCATATTGTGAATATCCATTGCACTATAATAAGAAATGTAATAGTCAGAAACCTTTACAAGTTCTCTTGCAACAACAAACCAATTTCCTATATATAAACTCTCCTTACCTAGTTCCTGTGGAATAATGAAATATTTACCAGGCTTTAATTGGATAATTAACTTTCTTTTCATTAATTCACTTGCAAAGCGATATGCTGACTTTTTCTTTAATCCTGTTATCTTTTCAACATCTGATATGGTAAAAATAACTTTGTTTTTTTCATATAATGTTAATATGAGATTTGCGCTTGCTGTACCTAATGTTTTTATTTTCAATTTTGCTACCTCTTTTATGTAGAATACACGATAACATCGTATATTCTACATATTTTAAGTAGAATTGTCAAGCAAATAAATTTCAAGTAATTAATTTTAGATGTAAGCTAATTAAATTTTAAATATAATAAAATTAAAAAAAGTGAAGTCTGTCAGTTGGTTTAACTTAGTTAACATTGTGTCTAACTTTTGGGGTTCATACCACTTTGTAAGTAGGGAAATGATTTAGCCTTACCTATAAGTTCTCAAATTTTTTAACTATGCTCAATCTTTTTATGAGCATGGTTAGGGAGGTATAATTTTTAAAATTAGTTTTTTGAAGTAATTTGTAAAATTATTGACATTAAGCATATTTAGTAGTATTTTTAAAACTATAATTAAATATTAAATATTCATGTAACTTCAATAGTTAAGAGGGAAATCGGTGAAAATCCGATATGGTCCCGCCACTGTAACTGGGTTGCTTTTTAAAATATGTCACTGAACATTTTGTTTGGGAAGGCTTAAAAAGCGATAAACCAGAAGTCAGGATACCTCACTTGAATGTTTAAAATTGCTACTCTTCGAGGAAAGAGAGGTGATTTTTTTATGGAATAAATCTTTTAAAAACTTTAAATCTAATTATTCAGGTGATACAAGGTTTAATTTTTATGATATAGCAAGGAGGTGATTATAAATTAAATAATTATTGTATTTTTAAAAATTTAAATTTAAAGATAGAAAGGAAATAAAAAATGATTAGCTTAAAAATTTTAAGAGACAGAATTAAATCCAAATTGCTTAAAATAGATTTAAGAGATGGCTTTAAAACTTTAGCTGTAATAGTAACTATTTTTACTATTTTAAGTATAGTGTTGTTTGGATGTAAGCCAGAAACAGCTGTACTTGAAAAGCCCACAACTGAAACAGAAGAAGAAGCTTTTAAGATTGAATATCCAGTAACTGTTACAGACGATGTGGATAAGGAAATCACTTTAACAGAAGAGCCAGAAGAGATAATATCATTGGCTCCTGGAAATACAGAGATACTGTTTGCTCTCGACTTAAATGAAGAATTAGTCGGAGTAGATAATTTTAGTAATTATCCCGAAGAAGCTGAATCTATTGAGAAGATTGGGGATGCATTTAACTTAAATATGGAAAAAATTATTGAACTAGAACCAGATTTGATTTTAACATTAAAAGGAATGGAAGAAGCAGTAAAGGAATTTGAGAATTTTGGAATTGCTGTCTATACTTTAGATGCAAATAACATTGAAAATGTATTAGAAGATATTGAGGAGATTGGTCAATTAACAAATAGAGTTGAAAAGGCAGAAGAATTAACATCTGAAATGCAAGAAAAGATGGATGAAATAAAAACATTAGTGGCTGATGTTTCTGATGAGGATAAACCAAAGGTATTTTATATGGTCTGGAATGAGCCAATAATGTCTGCTGGAAGAGGAACTTTTATAAATAACCTGATTGAACAAGTTAATGGGATTAATATAGTTGCGGATGATGGTTTAGAGGGATGGTCTGAATATAGCTTGGAGAAGTTAATAGAATACAATCCAGATGTGATTATTGCTCCTAAATCTTTAGCACCAACTCCAGAAACAATAACAGCTGATGAGAGATTCTCGTCTATAAAAGCTGTTTTAGAAAACAGAGTTGTAGTTGTAGATGATGATCCAGTATCAAGAATTGGTCCGAGAATAGTTGAAGGATTTAAACAGGTTGCACAAGCACTTTATCCTGACATTGAATTTTAAAAAAATAAAAATATGGAGAAGAAGAAAAAGCTTCTAAAATATATTATTTTTCTAATTTTACTTTTAACAGCAGCTATTTTTATAGCTACTTGTGTTGGTTCTGCTAAAATTTCCATAAGGGAAATACTAAGCATTTTAATTAAAAAAATCCCCTTCTTTGGAAGCAGAATAAAAACATTTCAAACAGTTTCTCCAAAAAATGAAATAATTATTACTCACATAAGACTTCCAAGAATTATTTCATCGATTATAGTGGGTTTTGTTTTAGCAGCTGCTGGCGTGATATATCAGGGGATATTTAGAAACCCAATGGCTGATCCATACATTATCGGTGTTTCATCTGGGGCATCACTTGGAGCAACTATAGCTTTCTTTTTAGGTTTAGGTACAGGATTACTTGGCATATCAGCTGTATCAATTATGGCTTTTATAGGTGCTATAATTGCTGTTCTTGCTGTTTATCAATTAGCAAAACTTGGTGAGAGAGTTCCTGTAAGTAATCTAATATTGGCGGGAATTGCTATTGGTGCTTTAATTAATTCTATAGTTTATTTTTTACTGATTGCTAAAACAGATGACATGCAAAAAATAATTTTCTGGATGTTAGGAGGATTTACTACTGCAAATTGGGATAAAATCGGAGTACTCTTAATACCAATACTCTTAACTTTTTTTACAACCTTTTTCTTCTTGAGAGAACTTAACATTCTAACTTTAGGGGATACACGAGCAACTCAATTGGGAGTTGATGTAGAAAGGTTAAAAAGAATTCTGCTTATTATAGCTTCACTATTAGCTGCATTAGGTGTAGCAATTGGGGGATTAATTGGATTTATTGGTCTTATTACACCTCATATCTTGAGATTAATTGTTGGCTCGGATAATAGAATCCTATATCCAACATCAGCTCTGGCAGGTTCAACAATTTTACTTTTCTCCGATACTATTGCCAGGACTATTACATCACCCAGAGAGATTCCAGTGGGAATCATTACTGCAGCAATTGGTGCTCCATTTTTCATATATCTAATGAAAAGGAAAGGGAGGGAAGTTTTTAAATAAAGGTGCAAAATTCAGACTTACTTATTAATGACATAAATTTTTCATATAATGGTTTAACTGTTATCAAGAATGCAAACTTTACAGTTAAACCTGGAGAAATACTGGGGATTATTGGTCCTAATGGTTCAGGAAAAACAACTCTTTTAAATTTGATATCTGGTGTTTTAGAACCAGATTCAGGAGATATCTTTATTCAGGGAAAAAATATAAAAGAAATGCCAAAAAAAGAATTTTATCGAATAATGGCAGTTGTTCCTCAGTTTGGTATTGCAGGTTTTGATTTTACAGTACTTGATACTGTCTTAATGGGTAGAAGTCCATATTTAAAGGGTAGCTTCTGGGAAAAAGAGATAGATTATCAAATAGCAATTGACTCTATTAAAAAGGTGGGAATATACAATCTAAGGGATAGATATATTTCACAGTTATCTGGTGGAGAAAGACAGAAAGTTACGATTGCTCAAGCCATTTCTCAACAGCCTAAGGTTCTTCTTCTCGATGAACCAACAACACACTTAGATATTAATTCACAAATAGATGTGATGAATCTCATTTTTAGATTAAATAAAGAACAAAACATTACAGTATTAGTTATCTTTCATGATATAAATTTGGCTGCATCTTTTTGCCCTAAAATATTAATTCTTTCAAATGGAAAGATCTTTGCTATAGGAAATACGGAGGAAGTTTTAACCTCACAAATACTTGAAAGTACTTATGATATACCTGTAGTAGTTAAGAAAAATCCAATTACAAACAGAATTTACACAACTCCAATAAGTAGAAGATTTTTTAAAGAAGAACTTGTGGCAAAAGAAATTGGAAAAAGAAGAGTTCATCTAATATGTGGTGGGGGTAGTGGTTCATCAATAATGAGCAAGTTAAAGGTTGATGGATTTTTAGTTTCATGTGGAGTTTTAAATGTATTGGATACTGACTATGAGACCGCAAAGGCTCTTAAAATTCCTATTGTTTCTGAGGCACCCTTTTCAAATATTACTGAAGAGAGTTATAAAGAGAATATTGAGGAAATTAAGTTATGTGAAAATGTAATACTTGCAAACATAGAATTTGGATACGGAAATCTATCAAATCTTAAGGCTGTGGAGGAAGCTCTGAATATTGGGAAAAAAGTTATAATTTTACAGGAATCTCCAATTACTGACCGGGATTATACAAAAGGAGAAGCTACTAAAATTTATAAAGAAATTATAAAAAAAGGAGCAATTTTAGTTCATAGTCAGGAAGAACTATTTAAATTTCTACAGTAATTCAATGAAACATATTTATTTAATATTTCGTCGAACTTCTACTGATGAAATATTTCTATTCATGATTATTTGTAAATTAAAGGAATTTTAAATGAAATGTTCTGAGATTGATAAACACTTACCAGCTTTTTTGGATAAGGATCTTGAATTATCCATCAGAGAAGAAGTTAAACATCACTTAGATGTCTGTGAAAAATGTAAAGGTAAGTTAAATCTTCTTGAAAAAACTTTAATTGAGATGGATAGTTTAAAAAATACTATTTTTAAAGCCCCTGATTTTTTTACTGGTGGGGTGATGGGAAGTGTAAGTAAAGTTGGTAAAAAGAAGTTCTATACACCAGCACTTACAAAAACTACTGAGACATTAGAAAAAATTACAAAAACACCTGGTAGAAGAATTGCATTAGGTGCACTTTTGATTGGTACTGCTTTACTTGTCAGGCATCAAACAAGAAATATTAGAAAAAATTTAAGAACTTCAAAACAAAGCTTGCTTAAAAAAAGTAAACAAAAGACAGAAACCTACAACAAATTAGCTGCATAAAGTAAATACAACAGATTCACTTGACAAAAAATATATCATTCTGAAAGAAGCAAAGGAATGATAAAGAAAGTTTAGAGTGCAGATTTTAGTACAATTATTTCTCTATTTACTGGAAGTTGTTCTTTTGTAACTTCTATTTCATTTGAATCTAATTCTTTAACATTTTCCTTTCCTGAAATAAAAGGTTTCACATCAGAAATGGGAAAATCCAGTTTTGGAGTTTTAAAATGCATAGGAATTATTACTTTTGGATTTATATTTTTGCACAGCCCTGTTGCTTGATTTGCATCTATTGTATATGTACCTCCAACAGGAATTAATAGCACATCTACTTGACCAATTTCTTCAATTTTATCCTGAGACAGAAGATGTCCCAAATCTCCTAAATGGCAAATATTTATATCATCAACAGTAAAGCAAAATATTGTGTTTTCACCCCTGAGTCTTCCTCCTTTGTCATCGTGGAAAGATTCAATTCCTTTGAAGGTAAAATGTTCTTTTTGATGTATCCCTGATCCCACAATAATTACCGGATTTCCCCTAATATCATTTGTATAGTTATGATCAAAATGCTGATGACTAATAGTTACATAATCTGCTTTTTCAGTTATGGGGCTATATTTAATTCCTCCACTAGATTGGTATGGATCAGTTATTATCTTTACTTGTTCATCCGATGTAATTAAAAAAGCTGCATGTCCTAACCATTTAATTTTCATTTCTTCTCATTTTACTAAAATATTATTTATTTTCAGCAATAAAAATATTATTTATTTCTTTAGATTTTATATTATTAATTCCTTCAAAGGGATTCTGTTACCCACTTTCTTTTCTGAAGGGATTTTTCCAAGTGTAATAAGTGCCATGAGTTCAAGATTTTCTGGAAGATTTAGAAATTTCTCTACTTTTTCATGTCTATTTATTATTTCTCCTATCCAGCAGGTACCAATTCCAAGTTCATGTGCAGTAAGTAGCATATTTTGAATACATGCTCCTATTGATTGAATGCTTTTAACTCTATCACCTTGAAATTTTTTATCTAAAAATACCAGTATATTTACCTTTGATTTTCGCATGATATTAGCATATTTTGTAAATTGGCTTAAATCCTCAATTTTTTTAGCATCTTTAATTATCAAAAATCTCCAGGGTTGATAGTTATTAGCAGAAGGTGCCCATCTACCACTTTCTAAAATCTGATTTATTTCCTCATCTGTAATTTGTTCATCAGTATAGTCTCTAGTACTTCTTCTATTAAGTATCGTTTTAAAAACTGGACATTCTTTCATGTTTACTCCTTTAATTTAAAAGCTTTAATCTGTTATATTAAAAACAAAAATTGCTAATGTAATCATAGTTACTGCGAATATTGATATAACTGATATATTTATTAGAAGCGGGTGTGCTAAGAATATTTTGTCTTCTAACATTACATATCTTATAGCATCTATACTATAGCTAAGTGGATTTATATTTACCAAGTATTCTAACCATTTTGGTAAATCTTTTAACGGAAACATTGCTCCTGATAAAAAAAACATAGGCATAATTATAAAGTTCATTATCATATGAAAGCCTTGCATAGTTCTCATTCTCGATGCTATCAATATACCAAATGATGTTAGGGCAAAAGATGTTAGTAAAATTAATAAACAGATTTTAATAATCATAAAAAAATTTAACTGAATACGGAGCAAAGGAGCAAAAAAAAGCATGATTATTCCCTGAAACAGAGAAAGAGTACTGCCACTTAAAGCTTTCCCAATAACTATTGATGTTCTTGATATTGGGGCAACTAATATCTCCTTTAAAAAACCAAATTCCCTATCCCATACTATCGAGACTGCTGAAAAAAGTGAGGTAAAAATGATAATCATTCCTAATATTCCAGGGTATACAAAATCCATATACCAATCTCCTCCCCTTCCCCCAAACATCCCAAATGCGCTGGATAGACCACTTCCTAAAATAAACAGATAAAATGATGGTCTTGCAATACCTGTAATGAGGCGAGCTTTGTCTCTAAAGAACCTTTTTATATCCCTTAGCCATATTATGTATATTCCTTTTAAATCTCTTATCATAAATACATCCTTAACCTTTTTAAGATTTTAACGGCGCATTCTTCTCACTCTAATCATCTTTCTCATTCCATCCATGGTACTCGCTGATTCATCTCGTATTTTTTTTCCTGTTAAACTTAAGAATACATCATCTAATGTCGGTTTTCTTGCACTAATAGAAAGTATATCTTCTTTAGATTCCCTTATGAATTGTGGTATAAATCTCTCGGAATCGTCAACCTCAAACTGAATTTTATTGTCATAAAAAAATACGTTTTTACCATATTTATTTTCTATCTCTTTTGATAAGCTTTTGTTATCAGTAGTTTCAACAGTGATGATGTCTCCCATTACTTTCTTTTTTAAATTCTCTGGAGTATCTATTGCAATAATTTTTCCCATATCTATAATAGATATCCTGTCACAATTCTCTGCTTCATCCATGTAATGAGTTGTAAGAAAAATAGTAATATTTTCTCTTTCTTTTAAATCCTTAATATATTCCCACACCTTGTTTCTTGTTTGAGGGTCAAGACCTAAAGTTGGTTCATCCAAAAAAAGAACTTTTGGGTAATGTATTAAGCCTCTTGCTATCTCTAACCTTCTTTTCATACCTCCTGAGAAATTAAGCACCAAATCATTCTTTCTATCTTTTAACTCAACAATTTCTAAAATCTGGTCAATTCTCTTTTTTGCTGTTTTTCTTTTAATATTGTAAATCAAAGCATGAAATTCTAAATTCTCTTTAGCTGTTAGCCAATCATCTAAACTTGGATCTTGAAAAACAAGTCCTATGCATTGCCGAACCTGATTTCTTTCTTTTGTGATGTTATGACCGTTTAGAACAGCTTTTCCACTTGTAGGTGAAAGTAGTGTACAGATCATATTTATTGTTGTAGTTTTACCTGCACCATTTGGACCTAAAAAGCCAAATATTTCACCTTCGTGAACCTCAAAGCTTATTTGGTTAACTGCTATTAAATTTTTAAATTTTTTAGTAAGTTTTTCAACAGATATAATTACACTCAATTTACCTCTTTCTATTGGCACATATAATTATTAATAATTATTATTTAAATAATTTTTTTAATATTTACAACTATTTCTCTTTATCCTCTTCTTCTTTCCAGCAAGGGTCATCATATCCCAATGCCCTGCATTTTTCTGGGTGCTCAATTGGATATTTACCCAAGTAACAGATATAACTTATCCTTTTACCAAAACAGTGTGGACTACTTTTATCTGCTGTAACTTTTGAAGGTACTACATCTTCTCTAAAATGTTTACATGCCATTTAATGTACTCCCATTTTATGTTTGATTAGAATTATTACTAAATTTGGAGGAGTATTAAAAAAGTTAATATTAAGAATAATGAATTAAAAGATTTGAAAAGGATTAATTACCCAATAAAATAAAAAATTTAATCAGGATTCCCAGAATTATCTTAATTTTATTTAATCAGTATCTGATTTTACTTCTTCGACTGCTTCTTCTACCTCTTCTTTTTCTTCAGCAACTTTCTTGCGAATTGTCTGCTCAACTTTTTTTGCTTGTTCCACACCTGCTTCTATTGCACCTGAAATTCTTTTTTTCAGACTCTCAATACCGGGAGTTATTTTTTCTTTTGTTTCTTCAAACTTTTCTTTACCTATTTCTGTCCATTCCTCAGCCTTTTTCTTCAACTCTTCTCTGGTTTCTTTACCCTTTTTTGGAGCAAAAAGCAGGCCAATTATGGCTCCTATAGCTGAACCAACTAACAATGAGACACCTGTTATCAAACCAACTCGGGGTCTTTTTTTCTCCTTTTTAGCTTCTTCACGAACTTCCTTTTTTATTTCTTCCTTAATCTCTTCCTTCGCTTCTTCTTTAACTTCATGTTTAATTCTTTCTTCTTCAGACTCTATTTTCTGCTCTTGTTCTTTCTCCATCTTAATACCTCCTAAATTTTTAAAATTATGATAAATTATTTTAAATTTCTGACACAAATTTAGATCATTTTTAATTTTCTATTACATTAATTTTAATATTTTGGTTTTCGATTATAATTTTAACAAATTTTTAATGAATAGTTAAAAAATAAAAAACTGTACTCTCTTGTATTATATTGCAATATAATCATTTAAGTCTAAATTTATAAAATTTTTAATATTAATTTAACTCCATAGCTGAGAAGTCCCCCGGTTCTTAAAAGGGGACTTCTTTTTTTAAGTTAAATAAATTTATTTAGGAGTGGCTGGTTAACTTTTTCCTAATTACTTATATGAAATAGCCTCCATAGGACATACTTCTGAGCAAGTCCCACATTCCTCTTCACCATCACAGTCTTCAGGGCGAGCTAAATAAGCAATTTCATCTTCGTTTAATTCAAGTGCATTATTAGGACACTCATCTACGCAAACCTCACATCCAGTACATTCCTCTTCATCTATCACGGGTGTTCTTTTCTTTTCGCTACTTTCACTCATATTTTAAACCTCCTTTACAATTTATTCCTTATAGTAATTACTTTTTAGACATAATTTATTTTTAATTTTAACTATAAGAATTTATTTATTTTATCTTGTTTTTTTAAAAATAATAAATTTTTCATATTATTAATACTTGTATATTTAATATCTACCAACTTTCACAAAAGCTTTGCTGTAAAAGTGGCTAAAACGTTATAAATTGTATAGGAAAAGGTACCAACTTTGTCAAAATATTTTTTAAAAATTGTAGTTTAAAAGCCAGGTTTAAGTAAGTCATAGATCTCAGAAATATATTGAGGTATAACCCTTGTATCAGAAATAACAGGCATGAAATTCGTGTCTCCTTCCCATCTTGGAACAATGTGTAAGTGAACATGTTCTAAAATACCTGCCCCAGCAACTTTACTGATATTAATACCAATATTAAATCCTTGAGGATTCATCTTTTTCTTTAAAACTGTGATACTTTTTTGGCAAAGTGACATTAGCTCAATCAAAGTATTATTATTCAGTTCTTCAAAGTTTTTAATATGAGAATAAGGAGCTATCATCATGTGTCCATTATTGTACGGGAAAGCATTTAATATAATAAAACAGAATTTTCCTCTATAAAGAATATAATTTTTTTTATCTTGATTCTCTATTGGTTTTTTACAGAAAATACAACCCTCTTTCTTTTCCTTTAAAATATATTCCATTCTCCAGGGTGCCCAAAGATGTTTCAAAAAACCTCCTTTTTAATAATATCCTATTCCAAATTGTCATTGTACAAAGTCCTAATTGTCATTGCGAGCCACCAAAGGTGGCGTGGCAATCTCTATCTGGAAAAAAAGTACAATCTACATAATGTAAAAATTAAGATTTTTTATGGATTCTCAACTTTAATTATACCTGTATTGTAAATAGCTCTGGCAATCAGCCATCCTAAAAATCCAGCAAATATTACTCCACTTAAAATTGCAATTAATCCACCAACAGTTAATTCAAATGTTGATGTCATTTTATATAAGAAAAAATATATTTCATCAGCTACTAAATTTGCTAAAGCAGCTCCTAATAGTGAACTAAAAAGTTTAGTTTTATCTTTGATTAATTCAAATCCAATATCTATAAAAAGACCTTCCATCCCTGCAAAAAAAATAGGCTGAAGTCCTAGTCTGCTTCCAGCAAACATTTCAACAAAACCCTGAATTAATCCACAAAGGGTTGCTGCTCCTCTTTTTCTAATTAAAAGTCTGGCAATTATTGGCCACAAAACATACAATCCTGAAAGTGGAACCCAGGATATAGGTCCCAAGAAAATAAAAAGTGGTTTAAAAGGCTGGATAAAAGTATACATTAAAGCACCATTTATCACTCCTCCAATTCCTGCAATTATGGCTATCAATATTAAATCAAAAGTTGAAAAATAATATTTTTTTCTTTCTTTTTCCATTATTCACCATTCGAAAATTTTAATTTTTATATTTTGTAGTATATAAGAAAAAATATATAGAATATTAAAAGAAATAGTGTAATAATAACAAAAATTCTATCTTGGTTTCTTACCTTTATTTCATCAATTATTGTCCTTTTTTTATATGCTCCAAAACCTCTACTGTCCATTGCTATTGATACATCTTGAGCCTTTCTAATACCGCTTATTAGAAGTGGAATAACTGAGCTTTTTAATAAGTTTAATTTAGAAAATAGTCCTATTCTTGAGAATCCAACTCCTCTTACCAAATGAGCATTTGTAATATTTTTATGCTCCTCATAGGCTAACGGAATGAATCTTAAAGCAGCAAATAAGGTATATCCAATTCTGTATGGTAATTTTGCCACCTGCATTAAACTCTGTACTAATCTCTTAGGTTCAGTAGTTAGCATAAATATCATTGACAGAGAAGTTAAAATTAAAATTCTTAAAGCAACCCCTATTCCCTCATATAATCCTTCATAGGTTATTTTTATAAAAGATAGTTCATAAAAAGATGTAAATGGTTTAGTTGTAGTATACGGATAAAAAAGAGCTTTATAAATTAATATGAAAATTGCTGTAGGAATAAATAAAGACATTGATTTTATATATCTGATAAATCCAATTTTACAAAGAGTGAGAGCGATAATTACAACTATAATGTATGTAATTAATTGATTTATAACTGATGAATAATTTGGTTCTACATTTTTTAAAAAAGCGAAGATAGAGATTAAAATAATCCAGATCATTTTAAAAGTTGGATCCATCTTATGAAAGAAACTATTCGCTTTAAAATATACTATTGCTTTTCTCATTTTTAATTCCTCAACAAGGGAGATATATATTCATTTTAAGTCTTAAAAAGTTCTATGAATTCATCAACATCATCAACTATTGGAATATCCAATTCACCCATAGTTTTTAAAAGTCTTGATAATCTGAAAATCTGTGGTGTATTTATATATCTTGATTTGTTAATTTCAAGGAAATCATAAAGTTCAAATGTCTCACCACTAAAAACAAGTTCACCATTATCCATAACCATAACTTTATTTAGATATTTTGATGCTATATTTAAATCATGAGTTATTATTAATATAGTTAGACTATTATTATTTAATTTTTGGATTATATCCATCAATTTTGAGATATTTTTTCCATCTTGACCCGTAAATGGCTCATCTAAAATTAAAACTTCTAAATCTTTTACTAACATAGTAGCAATACTCAATCTTCTTTTTTGACCCATACTGAGGTTAAAAGGATTTTTCCCGGCAAATTCAGCAAGCTCCATTAACTCTAATACCCTCTCAACTCGTTGTTTTTTATCTGACTCCTCATTTTTTTCTCTTTTTAATGAGAAAGCAATCTCATCATAACAGGAATTTGTAATAAATTGATGTTCAGGGTATTGAAAAACATATCCAATTTTTTTAGAAAGTTTATCAATAGGTGTGTTATTTATATCTAAATTTGCGATAGTACCTTCACCTGAGTCAGGCTTATTTAATCCCATAAGAAGGGAAGCAAGTGTTGTCTTTCCTGACCCATTTTTACCCACCAAAGCAACCATATTACCCCTGTTAATATCAAAAGTAACATTTTTTACAGCCTTCTTTCCTGTTGGATATGTAAAATTGAGTTCCTTAACATCAATAGCTTTTTCTTCACTTTTTTCCTCTTTTAAATTTAAATGTAATTTCTTTTTAAGACTCTTAGGAAGTTTAAACCTTCCTTTCTTTTGTAGTTCTTCACCTGATCCTTTTCTCAAACATCTGATAAATTCTATTTCACCTCTCTTTTTTAAAATTGATTCTACAGCCTCTTTAACTGTTAAGGGGAAGGGACTGATTACAAATCCCCTTTTATTTAATCTAACTGCTAATTGTGTTATTTCAGGAATCCTAATTCCCACATTTTCTAAAATATCTTCACCATATTTTTCTAAAATATATCTTGGATTTCCATCATATATTATTGCTCCATCATCCATAATAATAAGTCTATTTGCTAAATAGAGAATGCTACTTACTTCATGCTCTATTAACAAAACAGTTAAATTTTTCTCCATATTTAAATTTTTAATTACTTTTATTATTCCTCTTGCACCTATTGGATCAAGATTTGAGGTAGGTTCATCTAAA